>CAYUAW010000196.1:6732-10500 GCA_964442485.1 uncultured Polyangiaceae bacterium | reverse complement strand
CGCGGGCATTCGCGTGCTCGTGAAGCACGAGAATCACTTGCCGACCAACGCCTTCAAGGCGCGCAACGCCTTGTCGTTCATGACGGCGCTGCCCGCCGAAGCGAGGACGCGCGGCGTCATCGCGGCGACGCGGGGAAATCACGGCGCGGGTCTGGCGTGGGCTGGCGCGGTGCTGGGTGTCCCCGTCGTTCTCTGCGTGCCGGTCGGGAACAATCCGGAGAAGAACGCCGCCATGCGGGGCTTTGGAGCGGAGCTCATCGAGGAGGGCGCCGATTACGACGAGGCGGTTGCTGTCGCGAGCAAGACGGCCAGCGCGCGCGGGCTCGTCGTCGCGCACTCGACGAACGACGCGAACGTGATCGCGGGCGCCGGGACGATCACGGCGGAGCTGCTCGAATAAGCCGCGGCCGCGGGGGAACGTCTCGACGCGATGGTGGTCGCCGTCGGCGGGGGCTCGCAGGCAGTGGGCGCGCTGGTCGCCACACGGTCGCGTGCGCCGGGCGTAGCCGTGTTCGGCGTGCAGGCGGCGAGCGCCGCAGCCATCCACGACGCGTGGCACGCGCGCGAACCGCGGTTTTACGCGACGGCTGCGACGCTCGCCGACGGGCTCGCGACGCGCTCGACTTACGAGATGACGTTTCCTGCGTTACTCGAGGGGCTCGCCGGGTTCGTCGCCGTCGACGACGCGGCCATCGCGGACGCGGTTCGCGTGATGATCCGCACCACGCACAATCTCGTCGAGGGTGCCGGCGCGGCGGGGCTCGCCGGGCTCCGGGCCCTTCGCGACGAGCTCGCGGGCAAGACGGTCGCGGTGATTCTTTCAGGGAGCAACATCGACCAGGCGACGCTTAGGCGAATCGTAGACGAGGCGGTGTGATTTCGGCGAAGCACGGAGTCGACCCATACGAGCTCCGGGACTAATGCCACCGCTGGCCTGCGAGCCACCCTGGCGGTTCCGGGTCGACGTGGATGTCGTGCAGCTCGGTCGCCGCGCGCGCCATGTCGCCGGTGACCTTGATGGGCGGGATGCGCAACATGGCGAGTGTCAGGTCGGTGACGTGCATCGCCATCCGCCAGATGGGGGTAGGGCGCACGACCATGATGGTGAGTCGCGAGTAACTGGGCTTGCGTAGCTTGATGCGCTGGTTGATGAGGGTGCGCACCTCCGAGGCGTAACCGGTCAGCGATCTGAAGTCGTGGAAGAGGAAGAGCCCGCCCACAGCATCGATGCCCGTCGCGTCTTCCCGAAGCGCAATGTCGATCCAGTCGCAAAGGACGCCTCCCCCGGCGGTCCGCGCGTACGCCACGGTGGTCGGTGTGATGAGCGCCTTCTGCGCGGTCGAGTACCAGGCAAAGCCGTAATCCGGATGGAACACGTGCCCCCGCCAGCGGAACGGTGCGGCGGGTGCTGCTGCTGCGTTCGGATGCCCCTGCGCCAACACCCGACAATACCACGCGACATCTCGCGTCGTCTCTCAATCCAGCTACCGCACAAAGCCCCGCCACTTTGCGGTGTCGGCGCGGCGGGGGCGTGCGTGTTACGGTCGTGACGGTGGGAGGCCACTATGGATCCATCCAGTTTCGAGCGGACGACCGAAACGAAGTGCTGCCGATCCTCCAGTCCATCGCGAGTGACGGCGAGCGTCGGTTTCTCTGCGGGCCTTCGCTGAACGGCTGGGTCGGCGCGTATCCGAGCGGTAACGGCCAGGACGAGCGCGTCGCCGAGGCGTGTGCTGCCAGATGGCCGCGCGAGCTCCTCTACCTATCTGTGCACGATGACGACTTGCTCGTGTACCGGTACTTCAGCGGCGGGAAGCTACTCGACGCGTACTGGTCGAGGCCTGGGTACTTCAGTGATAGCGATCGCGCCGAGCGAGAGGCAGAAGCCGGCGCGCCGGAGACGTATGCGCACCTGATCGTGGGCGGCCTGGAGCGCGTGCGGGCCGTCCTCGATCGCGGTGAGCGCAACAAGCGCACGTTCGAGCTCGAACGCCTGCTCGAGCTCGGTAAGCTGCTCAGGATCGTGAACGCCGGCACGGCTTACGAGTACCTGGAGGACGGCGAACGTCGCGGCATTCGGGGTTGGAAGCAGTTCGTCCACGTGCCTGATCGTGCGGGCGAGCGCGGCGCCGCCAGGCAGGCGAAGGTCGCTCGTGACGAGGTGCACGCGCGATGGAAGGCGGAGGGCATTCTCCTTGCGGCGCAGGAACTCCCGGATCCCCTGACCGTGCTCCGCCGGAGAACCTCGCCCGAAGTCGTCATCAAGGTTGGGCAAGAGAAGCGATCGATCGACTTCGACGCGCCAGAGCGCGGTGTTTCGGCGCATCCCGTCGAGCCGTTCCGCGTGCTCATCCGCGGAGACCACATCGAGATCGACGGTGGCGTCTCTGTTTCTGCTCGCAAGCTTCTCGTTGGCTCGCAGAGCGCCAAGGAGGCTCGCGCGAGCGACCGCTCGCTGGAGTTGATGCTGCTCGGCCCGACGCTCGCCGGCTTGACACCAGGGCAGGTGCTCGTCGGTCTGCTGCGCCCGGTTCCCGTCGAACGCCGTGCCACCATCGAGGCGCACGTCCGGCGGGTGCTGCCACCTCCACCATGGAGTAACACCCAGGTACAGCAGCTCGCGCAGCTCGTCGGGAGTGCGACGAACCGGAGCGAGACGGTCGTGTACGTGTCGTTCTCCAGCGATGGTCGGTGGCTCGTGTGTGGGACGACGCGGGGCTTGCGAGTGGCCAGGTGGGAAGACGTGGCGCGAACCCCGAGCGACGCACCGTTGCCGTGGCGCTACTCCTTCGACGTGCCGCCCCACGAGCTCGTGGAGAATCCGAGGCACGGCTACGTCTACGCGGCTCTTCACGACTCGAGCGACGACAGCGTCCTCTTCGGTGGGATGGATGGCCGGCTGCGAAGGATGTCCCTCGGAGACGGGCACGTCGAAGAGGTGCTCGAGATGTACGAGCGCGCCCCGGTGCTCCAGATGAAGCTTCTCGATCGCTCCATGCTTGCGACGTACGTCCAGCCCGGGTTTCCGGTCCGGCGCCCAAGACAAGGGCCCAAACCGCTCGTCTATTTGTGGAAGTACGATGCCGTTCGAGCTCGCGAGGCGGCCGGTGTTCGCCCGATGGACCCTCCGCTGGAGGAGCACGCGCTCGTCGCCCTCGCCCCCGACGACGAGGTGCCTGCATCGCCGGTGATCCCGATACTCGCCGCGCTTCGCGTATCGCACGAGCGCGCGCCCGAGCAAGTTCACCTGGAGGCGCTTCGGGAAGACGACTGGCCAGACCCAGCAGCTCGTGATCGCCTCGGCGCGCCGCTTCGGGACGCGGGATTTCGCGCGACCGGCCCCTTCGCCGTTCCGGAGTTTCCTGGGATGTATCTTCAATTCTTCGCGCATCCGGAGCACTGCATCGCGGGGACGTTGATGAGGACCAGCGACCTCGGAACCACGCTGACTCTCACGTCGCTGCGGAGCGACGGCAGCGCTTTCGCCTTCACCAGCCAGCCAGATATCGGGCTGGGTCCCGCCGTGGCGCGAGATCCGTCACCTCCCAGGTGCCGAGGTTCAGTCGCTCCTCGAGCTCATGCTCCGGGGTCGCCCGAGCGGCCCGTGGATGTCCTTGACGGCCGAGGACCTGCCCGCGCGGTTCGAGCGCAACTACGCGGAGAACCGCGCGTGGCGGAACGAACGCGGCTTCACCGAGGCCGAGGCAGGACGGGTCCTGGTGCGAGGCGCGCAGCGACGAGACTCGTAGTCGCGACTCGATCTATTCA
>CAYUAW010000196.1:3928-6632 GCA_964442485.1 uncultured Polyangiaceae bacterium | reverse complement strand
GTCCTGGTGCGAGGCGCGCAGCGACGAGACTCGTAGTCGCGACTCGATCTATTCAGACGACGAACGAAATTACGTGAGAGGATCGGACGCCGTGGCGGTTCGGACCGTCAGCGCGTACTGTCCGGCCATCCCATGACGGCCCAGGTTTCCATGGCTCTTGCGACCGATGCGGAGCTGGCGAGCGCGGTCATGGGCGCTGGCGCGGCGGGGAGCCCGGCTGCGGAAGCGGAGCTGTGCCGGCGCTTCGGGCGCCGGGTCAGGCTCTACGGGCGCAGTCGCCTGCGCGACGGCAGCGCCGTGGACGATCTCGTGCAGCGGGTGATGCTCGTCGTGCTCACCAAGCTGCGCGCCCGTGAGATCCGCTCGCCCGAGCGCATCGACTCCTTCATCCTCGGCACCGCGCGCCTCGTGACACGCGAGATATCGCGCCCGCGAGAGCAGCCCGCCGAGCTGGATGCCGAGCTGCCTTGCCCACTCTCCGAGACGCGCCCGGACCTGCTGGAGCTCTTGCGGCTCGGCGAATGCCTCAAGGGGCTCGCGGAGCGCGACCGCACGGTCGTGTCGCTCACCTTTTTCCACGAGCAGACCGCCGACGAGATCGGCGAAGCGCTCGGGATGGAATCGGGCAACGTGCGGGTCACGCGCCACCGCGCGCTGACGCGCTTGCGCGGCTGCATGGGCCTCGAGACCGAGGAGGCTACCGCGTGAGCACCCCGTGCGAAGCTCCCGTCCCCTTCCAGGCACTGATCGCCTACCATCAGCGTGAGCTGTCCGAAGCGGAGGCCGAGCGGGTCGAGGAGCACTATTTCTCGTGTGCCTACTGCAGCGAGCGGCTCGAGGTCATGTCGCGGCTCGAGCAGGGAGTGCGCGATCTGGTCGACCGCGGTCAGCTCATGGCGAGCAGCACCATGGCGATGGTGGAGCACGCGCGCGCACGGAACATCGTGGTGCGCGAGTACCGCACGGAGCCGGGTGAGCACGTCCAGTGCACCGCGGGCCCCGACGATGAGCTCCTGGTCACGCGCTACGGCGGGCTCCGGGGAGTCACGTCTGTCGACGTTCATTTCCGCGGCGCGATCGTCGGCACCGATCAGAGCATCCAGATGGAGTTTCCGGACGCTCCCGTGGATCAGCGGACCGGTGATCTCGTGCTGATCGCGCCCGGTGCCCTGAACCGCAGCCTCCCGCCGGTCGAGATCGAGGTTCGCCTCACCGTGCACACGGCGAGCGGCTCCCACGAGGCGGGGCCCTACCATTACCACCACCGCCCGTGGGACCTGCTCGACGACGACGAACGACAGCTGCGCGCCGGCCGCTGATGTGCGTGAGTGGCCGCGCTCAGGTGCGGAAGGCCTCGGCGATCGCTTGTGTATCGATGTACTCGCGATGCGCGGTGATCTTCCCGCCTCCGACGGTGAACACGTGCGTGAAGTGGGCCTTCCATTCGCGACCCGTCTGGCGAGAGGTCCCTTCCTCGTAGCCCATCAGCACGACCGTATCGCCGTCGGCCACGAAGCTCCGGGGCTCGAACGTCTTGAGCGACGCGGTGGTGCCGAACTTCTCGAAGAAGCGCTGGACGTGACCGTGCCCCCGCCCTTCGCCCGACCAGGGTGCGCTCCCGGGGGTTACCCAGTCGATGCTGGCGTCGAGCGTGCCGAGCAGGCCGTGCACGTCGCCCGTTCCAAACGCTGCATACAGTCGCTTCACGGTGTCCAAGTTCTCTTGACGGTTCATGGTTCTCTCCAGGTCTAGTTCCCGCGGCGCACGTTGCGCTGGGTGCTTCCGGGACGTGCGCGCAGCGCGGCAGATCGTTACGCGCGCCCTGCTACTTTTTTTGGGAACGTGCCGGCCCAGGGCCGTCATCCGGAGCGGCAGGCGGAGTCACGAACTCGCGGCGACTGCGTCATGTCGTTGCCACGAGGTTCTCACCTACCGAAACGATGAAGAGCTCGGCGGAGGCTCACGGTGCAGGGCGCACGAGCTTCTTGACCAAGGTCGGAGCGCTCCTGCTCGGCGGTCGCGGCACGCCCGCGCACACACCGTGTTCGAAACACGGCTGGGACACGAGCCTAACCGCCCACCCGACAAAGCTCGCGCGCCTTCTTCAGCTCTGCGCGTCATGGGACCCCGTAGCCACGAGAACGCCCAGCGGGGCTGCGCCAGGAACGGCTTCGGCCCCGCATGCACGTCGCGCATCACGAACCAGCGCGGCGCGAGCTTTCGTACGGCGCCCGCGAGCGCTCGTGCGAGCGCGCCGTCGCTTCCCGCTAGCCCGTCGATGACGCGTGCGCGGTCGGCGTCGGTTTGCAGGCGGCCGATGCACCAGGTGCCCGCGTTGCCGAGGGCGCGGTAGTCGAGGTCCATCGGGTTCTGCGTCGCGAGCACCGCGCCGACACCGAAGGCGCGGGCTTGCTTCATCAGCGCAACCAGCGGGCGCTTGGTCGGCGGGTTCGCTGGGTGAGGGGGCATGAAGCCGTACGCCTCGTCGAACACGCACAGCGCGCGGAGCCTCTGGCTCCCGCTGAGCGAGCGCGTCCAGGCGAGGAACTCTTCGAGCAGCACACCGAGGACTAGCGCACGTTCCTCGTCGTCCAGGTGAGCGACGCTGACGATGACCGCGGGCGTCTTGCCGTCGACCCGCAGCCTCCACGTAGTCCTCCAGCCCCGTGATCTGGCCCTGATCGAGACCTTCCAGCGTCGACAT
>CAYUAW010000196.1:2020-3828 GCA_964442485.1 uncultured Polyangiaceae bacterium | reverse complement strand
TGATGTGAAAATGATGTGAATCGGCGCGCGCGATGCAGACGCGCAGCTCGACTGCTCAGCCGGTCCTTCGGCGCCAGCTCTCCACAGCGTGATGGAATGACGGCTGCAGTTCCGCGCTCGCGCGTCACTGAAGGTCGAGCTTGCTCACCTCAGGTGCCGGGAAGATCGCTGGCAGTGCCGATGGGCGGCAGCTCCACGCGGCGATAACAGCCGCCCTCCCAGGTCACCCAGAGCGCGCGGGGCGCGTCGAGTCGTCTGGAGTAGAAGCGCACGCGGAGCGGACGCCCATCCGGGGTGGTCTCTTCGACCGTGACGCGCAGGGCGCCCGCGTGGACGACTTCCCCGCGGGTGAAGGGATACTCCGGCGCGCGCACCATCCGGCTGTAGGGGTCCGTCAGGTAGCCGTTCCGCGCCTCGAGCACGATCGAGGTGGAGTCCGGTCGCATCATCCGGACACCGGTCATGGACGAACCCAGAACGTACCTCCGCGCTGGCCACACTCCCGGCGCCGCATACAAGGGAGACAGCACCGTGATGAAGAAATTCGGCGTGTTCACGACGTAGAGCTCGTCGAACTGCGACGGGTCGTGCGGGGGAAGGGCGGCGGCCGAGAAGCGAAAAGGAAGGTCCGCCCACAACAGGCTCTCGTGCGCGTGCGGTGCGGCCCACAGCGCACGAACACCGTGGACGAACAGAAGGACGATGGCGAACGCGGCCGCGCCCGCGCGGAGCAGTAGACGCCCCGGCGCGAGAGCTGTTCGCAATAGCACGAGCGACAGCTCGGCGATGAGCGCCAGGGCCGCGATGCTCGGGATGAGAAACAATCGCGGCGCCACATCCACCACGCAAGCAGGCAGCGGCGCAAGAACCAGCGCGGAAAGCCAGAACGCAATCCTTCTGTCTCCGAGCGCCAGACGGAGCAACAGCAGTCCACACCCCAGCACGATCGCAGCGGTCACCCAGGGAACCACGGACAGACCGCGCGACCATGTCGCGCCGAGGCCCCCCGGAACGAGCAGCTCGCGCAGCGTCACGGGCAGGACTGCGGGGACGCGCTCCGTGAAGAAGGCGCGGGGGGAGGTGAAGGGGTCGCGATAAGCGGCGCTTCCACGCATTCCGTATCCTGCGACGCGATAGAGGAATTGCCACGCGGCAGTCACGACGAAGAATGGGGCGAGACTCGACGCGCGGTTCCGCGGCGAGCCTCGATCGAGGAACACGGCGTAGGGAACGAGATATGCCCACGCAGCGATCGCCCCCTCGCTGCACGCATACCCCGCGAGCAAGAGGAGCGGCGCGATGCGACGCGCGCTGCGCGAACCATCCTGACGACTCGAGTCGTGAGCGACGAGGACGCCAGCCACGGCGGCCGCCGTCATCAATGTGTTTCGGCTCGCAATCCACGCAGTGCCTCCCGCGTGTGCCTCGCAAACCGCGAAGAGGAGCGCGCCGAGTGTGGCGGTCCGAGCGCCGTCGATGCGGCGATACAGCTTCGCCACGATCCAGACGAGCAGCGCATACCAGGCGCAGTTCTCGAGGTGCATCCAGAGCGGATGCGTGGGAAAGAAGGAGTAGTCGATGTAGTGGCTCAACCCGGCGAGGGGGCGAAACATCGCCATCGACAGGTTCGGCAGGGTCCACCAGGGGAGGGCACCGTCGGCGATGCGCGCGGCGATGTCGGAAGGACCGCGCCGGCCGCAAAGGTCGAAGAGCTGCCAGAAGCGGTGCGTTCCGGCTGCCCGCTCCGTGTGCACGAAGAACGCGTGCGCGTGGTCGTCGAGCGTGAGCCCGATGCCGATCCCGGGAAG
>CAYUAW010000196.1:0-1920 GCA_964442485.1 uncultured Polyangiaceae bacterium | reverse complement strand
TCGGGATCATTCCCTGGCCTGCGAAGCTACGGGCACCAACGCGCACGCGCAGAATTTCTCCGAGTTCCACGGACCGGACTGAAGGGTCGATTAACTCGAAAGGCCAGAGACGTCGTCGCGGCTGACGCGCGACAGCGAGAGGCAGTGGACGGTCGAGTCGAAGCCACATTGATGACGTGCCCGGCTCTCGCGTGTGGCCGCCGTCTGCAAGTCATTGGTCCGTGCTCGACGACGGCGTAGTGCACTAAGTTGCACCCGTGCCGCTACTCCGCCGCCTGACTTTGGCTCTTGGCACATTGGCTGCGTTGCCGTGCTGCACGGCGCACGAGGGCCCGAGCGTCGTATCGAGCTCCGATGCCTCGAGCGTCCCAGACGGTTCCGGGAGCGCGAAGCATTCCGATGCTTCGACCGCTTCGAGAGCAGCGCGACCCGACGCTTCCAGTATCACGCGGCCCGACGCTTCGAGGGCGGCGCGCCCCGACGCTTCCAGCACCGAGCGACCCGACGCTTCCAGCACCACGAGCTCCAGCGCGGCGCTGACATCGCTGTCCGTTTCTCCGCTGCCGCTCAGCCCGCCGTTCGCCCCGGATGTCCACGACTACGCCGTACGCTGCGCGCCGGGAACGAACACCTTGCAGCTGTCCTGGGCAACGGGCGGGGGCGCCAGCGTATCGCTCGTCGTTCCGCTTCGGGACGCCGGGACGCCCGACGCCTCTCAGTCGCAGACCGAGACGACATCGTACGGACCGTCGGCCAGCGGCGTGATGGTGGCGCTCGCCGAAGACCAGGCCGCGGTCCTTCGCCTCGATGGAGGCTCCCAGGTCGCGGAATACTGGGTCCGCTGCTTGCCGCACGATTTTCCGACGATCACGTCGACGGAGAACGCGGATGCCGGCACTCGAGCCGGCGGCTTCTACCTTCTGGGGACGGCCGTCAACCCCCCCGGGAACGCTTCGTTCGCGATGGCGCTCGACACCCATGGCACACCCGTCTGGTACCTTCGCACAGCGCAGACGGTGTTCGACATCGACCTCGCCGCGCCGAACGTCATTTCGTTCATGACCACGGCTGCTCCAGACGGATTCGGCACGGATCCGAACGCGAGCTGGGAGCTCCGCGATCTCGCGAGGGGCAAGAAGACCTACGTGAAGGCGATAGGAGGCCCCACGGATCTGCACGAGTTTCGCGTGCTCGCAAATGGCGACTACCTGGTTCAGTCCTTCCAGCTCGTCAGCGGCGTCGATCTGACAGGGCTTCAGAAATTCGGTCCCGGTTCGACCGTGGCCGACTGCGTCCTTCAAGAGCTCGACAGCACGGGCGCGCTGGTGTGGAGCTGGCGCGCCAGCGACCACATCGACATCGTCCGCGAAGCGACGATTGCGCAGACGCAGGTCGTCGACGGTAAGGCGGTGGTCGACCCTATCCACGTCAACTCCGTCGACGAAGCAGGAAACGGTGACCTGCTCGTTTCTGCGAGGCACCTCGATGCGGTGTTCTTGGTTTCGAAGGCGACCGGCAAGATCGTCTGGAAGCTGGGCGGCGTCGCCTATAGCCGCGACGGAGCTCGATTGCTTGAGCTACAGGGTGATACCGGCTTCTTCCGCCAGCACGATGCGCGCTTCGTCTCGAAGGATACGATCACGCTCTTCGACGACGAGAGTCTCATCCAGGCACCGGCGCGCGCCGTGGCGTATTCGCTCGATGTGACCAACGGAACGGCAACGCGGCTCTGGCAGGATGTCGGCCCCGCGAACTCGATCGCCATGGGCAGTGCGCGCGTTCTGGCCGACGGACATGTCGTCGTAGGCTGGGGGCTCCACACGAACGGCTTCGGTGCCGTGACCGAGTTCGACGGAACCGGTCACGACATCTTCGAGATAGCATTGCCGTCCGGACAACCAAGCTACCGCGCCATCAAGG
>CAYUAW010000195.1:2474-13351 GCA_964442485.1 uncultured Polyangiaceae bacterium | reverse complement strand
GACGTAACCGCCACCAGCCAGTCGCGCAAGTCGAGTCTAGTTCGCGCGGCTGACGATGCTCGGCCCTGTCCGTAGGACGCCGCCCTGGGATCTCCGGTACTCCACCGGGGTCTGCCCGGTCCAGCGGCGGAATGCGCGGTAGAAGGTGGCGACCTCGGAGAAGCCGAGCATGAACACGACCTCGGAGATCCGGAGATCGCTGCGGAGCAAGTAGCGCAGCGCGAGCGACCGTCGCAGATCGTCGAAGAGTGCGGAGAACGTCGTCCCCTCGCTCTGCAGGCGGCGCGCAAGCGTGCGCTGGTTCATCCGCAGACGAAGGGCGATCTGCGCCGCGGTCGGCTGGCCCCCGGCGAGCTCCTTGACGATGAGGCCGCGCACGGCCTCCGTCACGTTTCGAGTTCGCGGTAGCTCGGAGAGCAAAAGCTCGGCGTGCTTCGTGACGATCCGGTTCAGGTTCGGGTCCGCGTGCGGCAGCGGGAACTCCAGGTATCTCCTGTCGAAGCAGTACCCGAAAGCGGGCGCCGAGAACCTCACAGGCGTCGGCGCGAAGATGCTCTCGTACACGGTGGTGTCCGTCGGCCGCTCGTGCGGAAACCACCACTCGAGCCCGGGAATGAACGCGGCGTGCGACGCGAGCTGCAGATTGTGTGTCAGGCTCGCCTGATAGTCCGCGGCGGTGCGCGATAGCGGCACCTTGCTGTCGAGCCGGACCATCGCCCGCTCGCCGTCGAACTCGAGGCGGTAGTCCATCGCGTCGGTGAGCAAGCGCATGAACCGCTGCGCGGAGTGAATCGCTTCCTCTACCGTCGAGGCGGACTGGATCGCATAGTGCACGACCCCGTAGTCGCTCGGGTTCGCGTAGCGACCTGCCCGGAGCCCGAGATCGGGATCGCGCGTCCGGTCGACGGCCATCCGCAGCAGCTCGTCGGCTCTCGAAAGCGTGATCCGTCCCTCTGGATCGAGGGAACGAATGGCGTCGAGCTCCGCCTGATCGAACCCTGGGCGCTCGGCGAGCGCCCGCGCGAACGGGAGCAAGAGTCTCGTCGAGATGCAGAGGTCGGGACCAGGATTGGCGCGCATCATGAGTGACAGCCCTAGATTGACTGTACATTGGCTGAGCGCGCCAGTGTATGTCCTGCGCGCTAAAGAAGACGCCGTTTGGGCTCGTTCAGCGATATCGGCGGAGCCGCCCGCACTCGTGAGCACGACTGGTGAGCGACCGGGGGAGGGGACGCGTTACAGCCGTGCCCTCGATTTCTCGTCAGATTGTCTGTCGCTTCGCCAGGTCCCTGAAGGTGCCCGGTACGTTCATGAGCTCGTCGAAGCGCCCCATCTGCACCACTCGCCCTCGCTCGAGGACGATGATCTTGTCCGCGTGTCGGATCGTGCTCAGGCGATGGGCGATGACGACACGCGTCACGCGCAGGCCCTCGAGACTCTCGCTGACCATCGCTTGCGTCACGTTGTCGAGCGCGCTCGTCGCCTCGTCGAAGAAGAGAATGCGTGGCTCGGACGTGAGCGCGCGCGCGATGAGGAGCCGCTGGCGCTGTCCGCCGGAGAGCGTGCCGCCTCCCTGAGCGATCACCGTGTGCATGCCCATGGGCATCGCCTCGATGTCCTTGTCGAGCGCTGCCTGCCGGGCGGCGCGCCAGGCGTCGTCCAGGCTTCGTCCGGTACTGCCGACGATGTTCGTGTAGATGTCGCCCGCCATGACGCGGCTGTGCTGGAGCACGACGCCGATCTGCTGACGGACCGCGCGTACGTCCAGGTTCGCGAGCGCTTGCCCGTCGTAGAAGACGCCGCCCTCCGTGCACGTCTCGAAGCCGAGCAGGATGCGGAGCAATGTCGACTTGCCGGACCCCGACGGTCCGACGATGGCGACGAACTCGTCGGCCTGGATGCGGAAGTGGACGTCGTCGAGGATCAGGGGGCCGGCCGGCTCGTAACGGAAGGTCACGTGGCTCACCTCGAGCGCGCCGAGGAGTGCCGTGCGCACGTCCGCCTTGCCGCGGCTCTCGAGCTCCGCTTCGAGGATTGGCCGTGCGCGCTCGTAGAGCGGGATCGCGGTGAGAGCGTGGAGCCCGGCGGCGATGACCTCGAGCACCGCCGAGAGGAAGATGGAAAACGCCGAGCTGAAGGCGAGAAACTTGCCCGTGCTGAGCTTCTGCCCTCCCTCGCCGGCGAGGAGCCAGAAGAGGACGAAGCTGCACAGGATGGGATAGGAGGTCTGGAATACCGAGACGCGGATCCCGACCCGCTCCGCTTCGAGGTCTGCGTCGCGTCGCGACGTGAAGAGGCGAGCCCACACTCCGAAAGCGCGCTTCTCGCTCGCCGTCACCCGGAGCTTCGAGACGCCGCCGATGAGCTGCAGCAAGAGCCCGCCGATCTTCCCGTCGAGCTCGGCGACCTTGCGCTGCCGCTTCAGCGTGAAATAGGACGCGATCGCCGCCACGGCGCCGGCCACCGCCGTGAGCCCCGTGGCAGCGGCGGCCAGCGTCGGATCGATGAAGAAGAGCAGCGCGAAGTTCCAGATGGAGAACACGCCGGACAGGAGGATGGAAAGCGTCGCTCCCGCGAGCACCTCGCGGATGCCCCCGATCCCGGCGGCGCGGGACGCGAGATCGCCCGCCGAGTAATCGCGGAAGAAGGGGAGCGGCAGCCCGAGCAGCCGGTCCCACACCGAAGCCTCCAGCGTCGCGTCCATCCGGGTCTGCGCGCGCACCAGGCAGAAGCCTCGCGCGATGTCGAAGAGCGCGATCGAGCCGTAGACCGTGAACAGCACCAGCGTGAACTGGCGCAGGAGCGGACGCTCGGCCCCCGGGATGATGCGATCGAAGATCTGCCCGGTGAGCAGCGGGATGAGCATGCCGACGGAGCCGGTGAGCATCCCGATGGTCAATGCGAACAGCACGTCACCGCGTGCGCGGCGGCTCGAGACGCGCAGGACGTCGAAGGGACGCAGCGCCCCGGCGGGGAACGGCGCGTAGAACTGGTACGCCTGCGGGTGCAGGCCGTTGGCGAGCGCGAGCGTCAGCGGCGCCGGCGTGCTGCTCCTCGGGTCGTGCAGCACGTAGCCCTTGTGCGAGGGCAGGAGGGCGACGGGATGCAGGACCTCGTCGTCGGCCATCGCGAAGCCGAGCAGCGCGCCAGCATCGCCGTCGAACCATCGCTTCTCGAGCAGCACGCCGCGGGTTCGTACGCCGGTCATGCGCGAGAGGGCTGCCTGCATCTGCGAGAGGGAGCTGCCGCCCGGTCGCACGACGCGGGGCGGCTCAATGCCGAGCCAGTTTGCGATGGTGCGGCACGCCCGGTCGAGCGGGTGCGCGCCGCCGACCTCCGGCGCGAGGCGTTCGCCCCGGCCGACCGACGCGAGGCGCGCGAGGGAGATACCGACCCCGAGGCGCTCGGCCGTCTTCGACGCCACGTCGCGCGAGATGCGCGTCGACGCGAGCTCGGCGCGGCGCTTCGCCACGAAGGCCACGACGAAGGCATAGAACCCGTCGGCGAAGGAGGCGTTGCCGTTCGCCTCGAGGAGCTCTCCGCTGCCCCAGACGCGGAGCTTGACGGGCGACAGGAGCGCCCACGCTTGCTCGCCGATGGGCCACACGTCCATCTGCGGCGTGCTCGCGTCGAGGTCGACGCCGAGGTACCGCGTCGGCGGGGTGGGCGGCGCGATCCAGGCGAGCCCGAGCGTCGCGCGGACGGGCGCGGCGCTTCCGATCTCGAGAACGTCGCCCACCGCTGCGGCAAGGCAGCGGGTCGGGATCGGCGCGGTCGGCAGCACCCCGACGAGCAGCGAGATCCAGTCGTCGAAGAGCCGGGCGACGACGGCCAGACCCTCCGCTTCCCGGGCGATGCGAAAGAGGAGCGCCGTGGGCACACGCCACACGACGCTCCCGCTGACGCCGGAGAGGAGCAGCGCCGTGCGGTATGCGCCCTCTCGCGGCTCGAGCCCGAAGAGGAGCTGACCGGGCTGACAGATGGCGACGTGCTCGCGGCGCCCCACCGGCGCGCCGCCCTCGTAGCCGACGCAGAAGAGCTGGTGATGCTCCGAGAGCGTCACGTACGCGCACGAGGGGTCGTCGAGGACGAGCGGGCGGTCCCCCTGAACGCGCACCTCTTCCACCCCGGCGCCGAGGCGTTGCTTGAGCCACGCGATGCTTTCGAAGGAGTCCACTTTGTCAATCCGACGTGATGAGGTCCCTGTAGGCGCCGCCGGCGGCGAGGAGCTCCTCGTGCGAGCCGCGCTGTACGACGCTGCCTCGCGCGAGGACGATGATCTCGTCGCAGTCGCGGATGGTGCTCAGGCGGTGCGCCACGATGAGGCAGCTGCAGCCTCGCCGGCGCAGGTTCTCGTCCACCCTCCGCTCCGTCTCCGGGTCGAGAGCGCTGGTCGCTTCGTCGAGCACGACCATCGCGGGCTGACGCGAGAGAGCGCGCGCGAGCTCGAGCCGCTGGCGCTGCCCGCCGCTGAAGTTGAACCCGCCCTCGGTCACCCGCGCGTCGTAGCCGCCCTGGAGCTTGGTGATGTCCTCGTGAATGCAGGCATCCTTCGCAGCCTGAACGACGTCCGTCTCGGGGACGGTGTCGTCCCAAAGGGTGATGTTGTCGCGCACCGTTCCCTCGAAGAGCGCGATGTCCTGATCGACCAGCGCGATGGACGAAACCAGGGCCGCGCGCGGGAGTGACTGCTGCGGCTCGCCGTCGAGGAGGATCTGACCGCCCCACGGCCGGTAGAGCCCGGATACGAGCTTCGCGACGGTGGATTTTCCGCTGCCGGTGCCGCCGACCAGGGCGACCCGCTGCCCGGGGGCGATGTGCACGTCGAGCCCCTCGATGAGCGGCGGCGAGAACGGCAGGTACCCGAAGGTGAGTGCCGAGAGCTCGAGCTCGCCGGTGAGACGGCGCGGCGTCTCGGGCTCCGCGGGACCGTCGGATTCACGGTGCACGGCCTCGTCCTCCGCGTGACCGAGGACGTCGTCGAGGCGTTCCACGTTGCCGCGGAGCGCCTGCACGGCGGCGCCCACCTGGCTCAGCCGCTCCACCGGCTGCACGAAGCTCGTCATCAGGCTCTGGAACGCAACGAGCGTCCCCACGCTGGTGTGACCGTCGATGACGCGAAGCGCGCCGACGGTCAGCACGAGCAGCGAGTTCGAACGCGACAGGACGTCGCTCGCCACCATCAGGAGCTGCTCGCGCCGCGCGAGCTTCTGCTGGGCCCCCACGAGCTTCGCGTGATGCCCTGCCCATTGCCCGAAGAACTCCGTCTCGGAGCCGGTCGCCTTTATCGTCTCGATCATCTGCAGGCCGCCCGCGGCGACGCCGGCGAGCTTGCCCCCGTGCTGCCCCACCACGCGGCTCAGATCGGTGCGCGCCCGCTCCGCGACCTTGAGCAATATCATGTGGAGCACGACGGTGCCGATCCCCACCAGGAGCAGGACCCGGTCGAGCGTGAACATGAAGACGCCGTAGAAGAGCACCAAAAGGAGGTCGAGCATCACTGCCGACATGCGGCCCGAGAGCGTCGAGGCCACGGAGTCGTTGAGCTGCACGCGGCCCGCGAGGTCGCCCGGCGAGCGCGCCAGGTAGAACCCGACGGGGAGCCTCAGCGCGTGCCACATGAAGTTACTCGACATGTTCACGCCGAGCTTCATCACCAGCCTGAGCAGGTAGGCGCGCTGCAGATACGTGAAGGCGGCGCGCAGGAGCGCCGCGAGCGCCATCCCGATCAGGAGCGGCTTCAGCCAGTCGTGCTTGCCGCCGACGAGGACCTCGTCCACGAAGACCATGCTGAAGACGGGCACGACGAGACCCGGCAGCACGAGCCCGAGGCCCGACAGCGCGACGAACAGCATCGCGCCCCGCGAACCGCGCAGCCGCCCGAGCAGCGAGGGAAGAAGCGACGGACGCTTGCCGCTCGGACGAAAATCCGGTCCCGGACGCACGGTGAGGACGACGCCGGTGAAGGCGTGATCGAACTCCTCGAGCGTCACGGAACGCGGGCCCATCGCGGGGTCGTTCAGGTACGCGCGGTGCTTGTCGAAGCCCTCCAGCACCAGGAAGTGATTGAAGTTCCAGTGAACGATCACGGGCATCGCCAGGTCCGCGAGCTCGTCCGGCTCCTTGCGGAAGCCCCGGGCCTCCAGGGCGTACGCGCGAGCGGCGCGGAGCACGTTGCTCGCCTTGCTGCCGTCGCGCGAGACTCCACACTCTTCCCGCAGCTTCGAGAGGGACACGAAGGTGCCGTGATGTTCGAGGACGATACCGAGCGCCGCGGCCCCGCACTCGGTTGCCTCCATCTGCAGCCGCGTCGGGGTGCGCACCCGTCGCGGTCGCGCTTTCTGCGGGGCGGGCTCGGTCACGATCAGGCGCCGTCGTCGAGGGCAGGGAACACGAGCGCGATGGGGCGCTGCGTGCGCGTCGTCACGTAGGCCGAGCAGCGGGTTCCGCTGGTGAGCACGAGCTCCGGCCCGTGCCCCGACGACCAGCGATAACCGCTCGGCGTCTTCGCGACCGTGAGCTCGGCCCGCACGGCGATGGGCGCGCCGGCGGTGTCGGCGATGAAGGCGTCGACGAGCTGTTCGTTGTGCAGCACGCGCATCATTCCTTGCCGGGTAGAGGGGAAGTTCTCCACTGCCTTCACGCGGCCGATCATCACGCCGTAGCGCTCCTTGCGGACGATGGACGGCGCGACCTGGACCTCCATCCCCGGCCGGACGAGCTTGCCCTGGCGGGAGTCGACGTACAGGAGTGCCTCGAGAGTCCCGCGCTCGCCCGCCCGCTCGAGACTCACGACAGGCGTGCCGGGCGCCACGAGATCCCCGGTCATCGAGCGCACCTCGAGGACACGCCCCTCGTGCGTGCTGGTCACGTGGCTGTCCTTCTCGAGGCGCTCCTTCAGGATCTGCAGCTGCCGCTCTGCGTCCTGGATCTGCATCGTCTCGGAGGTCAGCATCGCCTCGTTGACGCGCTCGGCCGAGAACGAATCGACGGAGAGTTGCTGCAGACTGGCCCTGAGGCCTTGCGCGGCGACCTCCGTCGAGCGAAGAGCGTCGCGCGTCGCGGTGAGCGCCTCGTTCGTCACGAGCCCCTTCTCGTAGAGCCGAGCCTGCGTGACTAGCTTCTCCTCGAGCTCCCGGGAGCGCTGCTCGCCCGCGGCGATGGCGGCCTCCTGGTTCTGTCGCTCCTTTGCCGACGCCTGCGCTCGCAAGCTCACGTCCTGCGTCCCCTGGGCCTTCACACGCTCGTAGTTCGACTTCAGCTGCGAGAGGCGCGATTCCGCCGCCGTGATCTCCTGCTTCAGCTCGGGCTGGGCGAGGAGGGCTATCTCCTGGCCCTTCTTCACGTAGTCGCCAACGTCCACCTCGAGCGCGAGGATCTGACCCGCGCCGATGGCGACCACGTCGGCGAGCCCCCCCGAGTGCATGAGGATGCCGCTCGCGTCGAGCTTCGTGGGGACGCGCCCGAGGACGCCCCAGATCACGGCGGTGGCTACCAGGAGGCTGAGCCCGAGCAGGGCGAGCCACCCCTTCGCGTCGGTGACCTGCATCAGCGTGTGCAGCTGCTCGGGCGAGGCGAGCCGGTCGAGGACGGCTTGCCGGAAGACCTTATTTTCCTGCATGCGGCACCTCCGGGCTCGAGAGCGCCTGGAGCGAAAGCGACGCTCGGCTCGGGTCGCTCGGCATCCCGCCAGTGGCGAAGGCGAGCCGGCAGAGCGCGATGCTGTACCGGAGATGATTCGAGGTGCGGGCGAGTCGCGCCTGGATCAGCCGATCTTCGGTGAGCACCATGTCGATGACGGTGCCGACGCCCGAGTGCATGCGGTCCTGCTCGTCCCCCAGCGCGAGCGCCAGGTTGTCGACGGCGTTGGTCGAGGCATCCAGCGCGGCTCGGGAGAGACGGAGCTCGGCGAGCGCGCTCAGCGTGTCGATGGGCACACGCCGCTCGATGTCGGCGGCGGCGATGCGCGCTTCGTCGAGGAGCGCCCGCTTCAGGTCGCGATCGGCGAGCCGCGCGGTGTTGTTGAAGGGCAGCTCCATCGACACGCCGAGCCCGGCGTTGACGCCCGGGACGTTGCGGCCGGCAGCGGCGAAGAACGGGCCCACGCCGTCCTTCGCGAGCAGGCCCGTGTAGCCGACCGAGCCGTTCACGTCGAGGTTCAGCTTGGTGTTCCACTCCGCGCCGCGCACGTCGGCGGACGTCGCGCCGACGAGCTCACGCGCCGCGCTCACGTCCTCGCGCCGCTGCCGCGCCATGCGGACGAGCTCGTCGTCGTTCGCGGGCGGTGCCGCAGCAGGAGGCAGCCCGTTCGTCGGGTGCCACTCCGGATTGCCCTCCGCGCCGAGGCCCATTGCCGTCCGCAGGGTGTAGAGCGCCTGCGACCGGTCCGTCTCGGCCTCGAGCACGCCGCGTGACCTGTTGGCGAGGTTCCCCTCCAGCTGGTGCAGGTCGGCGCGCGGGCGCTGGTCGGACTCGACCAGTACCCTCGTCTCTTCGACGAGACGGCGCGCGGCGGTCTCCGAATCACGGAGCAGCGCGACCTGTTCGCCGGCGGCGACGAGCTGGAAGTACGCCGTCGCCGTCTGGAACGCCTGCTCCTGGGCGGCAAAATTCACGGTGTGCTCGGCGGCACGCGCGGCGCCGCTCGCTCGGTCGATGGCGCTGGCGGCGCCGACCCAGCCCGCGCCGCGGAGCAGGTGCTGCACGACGGAGAGCCCGACGCTGGCCTGCTGGAACGGATCCTGTGCAGCGAGGCCCGTCCCCGCGAGCGACACGTCGGGACGCTGGTACACACGCTGTAACCCGATGTTCGGCGCGATCGACATACCCCATGTCGTCTGCGCGGACCCGCCCACGTTGAGCGATGTGGTGTCGGTCAGGGTCGCGGACTGGTTCGGCACGATGCGAGAGGCCGGCGCGAGCGGCGTCGCATCGTGCGTGTGCGAGAGGCTCGCGTCGAAGAGCGGATCGAACGGACCGCGTGCCGTGCCGATGTCCGCGCGCCGCGCCGCGAGCTCGGCACGCGCCGTCCGGATGCTCGGGTGCAGGCGCAGGGCCGTCGCGACCGCGTCGGCGAGGGACAGCGGCTCGCCCACCGGCAGTGCCGGGACCGGCTCGGGTGGAGGGGCCGGGATGGTCGGGGGAGGCGGCGGCGGGGGAGGGGGAGGGGCGAGCGCCGGCGCGGGCGCATGACGCCGCGCCTGCGCAGAAGCCAGGGGAGCCAGAGTGGCGAGCGCGAGCACCGAGCTCGCGAGGGTGTAGTGCGCGTTCCTCATTCTCATGTGTAACGGTTCTCGTCGGAAGCAGGAGGGCGTACGCGGGGTCAGCCGTCGAGAAGCATCCGCCCGAGGGCGTCGAAGCGCGCCCCGGCGCGGTCGACGTTGTCGAGCACGGCGTCGTCGAGCTCGTCGGCCTTGTCGCTATCGAGGCCCTGCTCGCCGGCGGTCGCCATGCGGACGCGGTCCGAGAGGAACGTCGCGACGGCCTTGTAGAAGCGCGCCGCGAACGCGACGTTGTCGGCGAGCCCGCGCTCGAGGACTTGCTTCGGGATGGCATAGACGACGACGTCGGTGGCCGACCGAACCGTGGCGCTCGGCGGCCGCGCTTCGATGAACGACATCTCGCCGACGATCTCGCCGACGCCGAGGCGCGCGATCTCCCGCCCCTTCGCGTTCTGCACGACCAGCTCGCCCTCCAGCAGGATGAACAGCGTCTCGACGCGCCCTCCCTCGTGAATGAGCACGGTGTTTGCGGGCAGCCGCTTGCGCCGGCCCGACTTGGCCAGCCACTCGATGTCCGTGTCGGTGAGCTGACCGAAGATGAAGAGGACCTTGCGCATCGCTCGAGCCTTCTATAGCCGCGGAAACCCGAGAGCTTACGCCACCATCAAATTGCCCTGCAAGCGATTCCCAGGCAGGGCGCTTTCTCCTTCACTTCCGTGCCGCGGCTCCGCGACGCCGGGCTTCGAATATTCTCCTCGGCCCTCGCCCTGAACGGCGCTTCGTCGTGTTCGCGCGGTGGTCGCTCGCGCGAACACGACGATTGCTTTGCCGAGCTTCATGAGCGTGGCATCGGCCTAGGCGGTGGGGCGCGTTGGCACAGCTTGCGCGGTGTTCTTCGCTCCCTGACCATCGAGAGGAAACGGCTTCGATCTTGCACGCAAGAGGCCAAGACATGGCCTTCTTCAAACGAGGTGCGTTGCTCCGGAGCGTCCCGTGCTTTCTGCCGGTGCTCGTCCTCTTCCCCGCGTGCGTGCACGATTCGCGAAACATCCACGAGGCGACGTCGCTGCCCGAGCGGCAAGAAGCCCCCATCCTGGTCCGGACGTATCCGCTGTGCACGCTGGTCGGTCCTCGCAACCACGATCCGGGCGTGTACGGTACGGATCTCGGCATCACCGTGAAGCTGCCGGACGAGCCCGGACGGGTGAGCAATCGTCTGGCGGTCTTCTTCGGCGACACATGGGCGAAGGCGGGCGACGCTTGCAAGTACCCCGTCGCTCACAGTGACGATCTGCAGGCGTGGCTGCCCGCGTACCGACCCACGACGCTCGGCGCGGGCCCGCCCACCGGGAACGACACGGCGGCGTGTGGGACCCTCGAATATCCGCTCGAGGATCGAAAGGACACGACGTCGTGGTCGCGCATCCGGCTCTTCGAGCGAGCGGACGCGCGGCACGACGACAAGCCCATCGACACGGGCATGCTGCGCGCGCCGAACGGCGCGTTCAGCGACGGCAAGGTGATGTACGTGATGTACGGCGCCGACGCCGTTCCCTGCGACCGGACGAAGGATTGCCCGGAGAGCATGCTCTGCTCCACCGATCCGACGTACTCCGGGAAGCGTATCGGGGAGTGCAGCGGCGCGTTCGCTCAATC
>CAYUAW010000195.1:0-2374 GCA_964442485.1 uncultured Polyangiaceae bacterium | reverse complement strand
CGCTTCGACACGAACAAGTTCCAGAACGTCGCCACGCGCACCGTTCGCTTCTTCGATCCGGACGACCCGAGCAAGAACGACTATCGCCCGGGAAACCACACATTGCTCATGTGGGGACGGGCCGCGGTGGTGGAGAAGGGCGGCGCCCAGGCGTTGCCGTTTCTCCTGTACCAGCCGCTCGTGGAGTGGCGAACCGGTGCTACGCGGAAGTGGAGCCCGCACTTCTTTGCCGGCTATCGCAACGACGGACGCCCCGCGTGGTCGGAGCACGAGAGCGACGCGGAGCCCATCTACGGGACGTCGGCAACATCGCTGAAGGTGTCCGCCACGCGCCTCACGTGGACCGAACCCGAGTTCGACTACGTGAACCAGATGACCGTGAGCTGGGTCGATCCGCTGCGCCGCTGGGTGATGCTGTACGGCGGCGACGATCCGGCGTTCATCGTGCTCGATCCCGGGAACGGCAGCGCGCCGGATCCGGTCCACCTGGAGCGCAGCGCGGGGGCGATTCATTTTCGAATTGCGCGACACCCGTGGGGCCGCGCCCTCCACGATAGCCCGACGAGCGACGGCTTCACGTCGCCCGAGCCCGCGCTGACCCGTCGCGCTGCGGCGCCGTACCTCGCGTGCGGCGACGGCGGCGAGAAGGAGCTGCCGGGCTGCATGAAGCAGGGCGATCCGAACGGGCCCCTCGATCTGCTCGGTACGCTCGCGAGCCTCTCCACCAAGCTGAACGTGGGCGGCTTCGCCGACGTCACCGCGAGCTGCCTGGGGGGAGCCGTGGCGATGGCGGGCCAGACGGCCCTCTCCGGCAACCCGGTTGGTCGACTCTACGGCGCGAACATCATCGACGAGTGGACCGCGGAGGTGAAGGACCCAGCCGCGCCGGGCCGCCGCGCCGCGGAGCTCTACTGGAACGCCTCCACCTGGAACCCGTACCAGGTCGTGCTGTTCAAGACGGAGCTCCGCGTCACCGAGACGGACGACGCCGCTACGCGATGAGCGCCGCCTTCGCGGTTGCCCTGCTGTATTGCCCGGAGCCGGCATCGGGGGGCGGTGCGGGCGCGCGTTCGAGCGCGTCGCGCGCCGCCTCGAAGAGGGCGCGTCGCATCGCGAGCTCTTTCTTCTCCACGGAGGTCGCCTTGCCCATCGAAAGGAAGCCGGAGAGCACGTCGAACCGGCCGCGGAGCAGCGCCTCGCCCATCCACTTCAGCATGGTCGACATCGGGACGATCTCCTCCGGAGACAGTTCACGCGCCGCGACCATCGCACCTCGATCCTTCAGATCCTCCCGCCGCCCGACCCGCTCGATGACCCATCGCATGAGCGGATTGTTGTAGCCGACCGCGCCCTGGCGCACGGCGTCGAAGTGCAGCGGCAGCGTCGCGAGATCGCGTTCGCGCCAGTAGTACTCGAAGGCCTCCTCGCGACCGTCGAGGATCGCGCCGGCCAGTCGCTCCGCGTCGAGGAAGGCGTCCGTCATGCCTTGCCCCGTCACGAAATCCTTGAAGTGGCCGGCGTCGCCGACCAGCGCGAAGCCCGGCCCGACCGCGCACCGGTAGAAGTAGCGCGCCTTGACCAGGCCGCAGCCCTTGCCGATCGGCTCCTTGCCGTTCGTGAGAGGCCCGGTGATGGGCGACTCCGCGAGCTTCGCCATGGTGCGCGCCCGCCAGTTCGCTCCCCAGGTCGACGAGTCCGCGAGCGGCGTGACCACGACCAGCAGAACGAGATCGCCGTCGCTGCGGAACACGTAGCGCACATCGTCGCCGATGTGCTCGAGGGCGGCGTCCCACTCGTGCTCCCACTTCGGCGGAGCGGGAAAGTACAGGTAGTAGCCGCCGCGCGTGAGCTCGGCGGTCAGGTACTCCTCGGCGTTCGCGAGCTTCGCCACGATCGACGCCGGACCGTCGGCTCCGACGACAAGATTTGCCATGAACGTCTCCTCGCCGCGCGGCGTGGTGGCCACGACGCCGGTGACGCGCTCGCCGTCCTTCACCAGGGCCGTCACGCGGTGGTGGTAACGGACATCGGCGCCCGACGTCTCGGCGAGGTTCTGCAGGAGCGGATCGATCGTGGAGCGACGCACGCACCGCCCGACCCGACCACCCGGGACGGTGGAGATCACGGAGGCGTCGTCGAGCGACAGCCTGAACCGCTTCGAGGCCGGTGCAGCGCGGAGGGCTTCACCGAGGCCGAGCCGCTCCAGCGCTTCGACGCCCGGCGGCTGGATGAAGTGCGTCGACATGGGCTGGTTCGTTCCGCGCGGCGCCGCCTCGAGGACGAGCACACGCTTTCCAGCCCGGCCGAGGTGCGTCGCGAGTGTGGCTCCGGCGCAGCGCGCGCCGACGATGATCACGTCCCAGCTCTGGTTCAT
>CAYUAW010000194.1:0-13390 GCA_964442485.1 uncultured Polyangiaceae bacterium | reverse complement strand
GGGGCGAGCGAATCCTTCTACAGGGTCATGGGTCGCGTCGACGCGAAGCTCTCGAAGGACATTCGCTGGGTGAACAAGGTGTCCTGGGGCGAGAACCACCAGGACTACAGCCAGAACAAGTACGCGGGCTCCATCGCCTTCAACGTTCTCACGGCGCGGAGCGATCTGCGCATTCGTGTCGCCGACGCGCTCGCGGTCGTGGCGGGGGTCGACGTTCTCTGGGGCACCTACGACCTGACGATGAGGTTTCCCCTCCAGACCGACGACTACCCGGGCGGCCCGATCTTCGCGCGCCCGGTGCCGGACGTGCACGGCGCGGGCCGCGTCTCGCGCCCCGCCGCGTACACCCTGCTCGAGGTACGGCCGGTCCGGCGATTGCTCTTCACGCCGGGCGTCCGCGTCGACTACATGAGCGACACCGCGCGCTGGACGGTGGACCCACGCGTCGGCGCGCGCTTCGATCTGAGCGAAGGCCCCGGTCGCACGACGCTGAAGGCAGCCTACGGCATCTATCGCCAGGCGCCGGACCCCAGCGAGAGCATCGCGCCCTTCGGCACCGCCGGCGTCCATTCGTCCTGGGCGGAGCACCTGAGCTTCGGGGTCGAGCAGAACTTCGGCGACGTCGTCGAGCTCTCCGTCGAGCCCTTCGCGAAGCGCTTTCACGACATCATCGTGCACACCTCCGACGAGACGGGCGCCGCGAACGGCGTGCTCAACGAGAACACGGGATCCGGACGAGCCTTCGGAGTGGAGTGGCTCGCGCGCTGGGTCGCGCGCAGCCGCGTCTCCGGCTTCGTGTCGTACACGCTGTCGCGAAGCGAGCGGCGGGATCATCCGGACGAGGCGTATCATCTGTTCGAGTTCGACCAGACCCACATCCTGAGCGCGAACGCACGGGTGGAGCTCGGGCGGGGCTGGTCCGTCGGCGGTCGCTTCCGGTACGTCACCGGTTCGCCCTACACGCCGTACGTGGGGAGCGCCGTCGACTACGACGCGGGTGCGTACGCGCCCATCGAGTCACCGAGCCGGAACAGCGCGCGTTCCTCGGCCTTCCACAGCCTCGATCTTCGCGTCGACAAGGAGTGGCACATCGGCGCGCTACGTCTGACCACCTACCTGGACGTTAACAACGTCTACAACCACCAGTCCGAGGAAGGGCGGTCGTATTCGTTCGACTACCGGAACTCGAAGGCGCTCGGAGGCCTTCCCATATTGCCCATCGTGGGCCTGCGAGGTGAGCTGTGAGAAAGGACAAGACGAGATGGGGTCGCACGGTGGCCGCGGCCGCGGTGCTGGCGTCGGTGACCGCGTGCAGCAACGATTTCGCGCCTGCGTCGAGGGTCTCGACGTTGCGCGTGCTCGCGGTGCAGGCCGACGAGCCCTTCGCGCACCCCGGCGACTCCGTCGCGCTGACCGCGCTGTCGCACGATCCGCAGGGCCGCTCGCTCACCTGGGGCTGGGCGAGCTGCGAGAACTCCTCCGACACGAGCGTTCTCGGATGCGT
Organism: uncultured Polyangiaceae bacterium; assembly: GCA_964442485.1. Lineage (GTDB taxonomy): Bacteria > Myxococcota_A > Polyangia > Polyangiales > Polyangiaceae > DASZVB01. The sequence goes on along the minus strand of CAYUAW010000194.1, from coordinate 11,886 downwards.
CGAGCAGCTGCGAGCGCGCGCCGCCGGCGGCGAGCCCGTCGCCCTCACGACCGGCCAGGGGCTCGATCACTTCTCGGTCGTGGTCCCCGTCGACGCACTCACCGCCGCGCCACCCCCGCTCCCGGGGCGGGCGGAGCTCGGCGTCGTGGCGATCGCCTGCCCGGGTACGCTCGACGCCAGGATCGAAGCGAAGACGACGGCCGTCGATCCCCTTCCCTTCGCTTGCAGGGACGGCAACGGCGCGCGGCTGTCTCCCTATGATTTCGTCGTCGGCGTGAAACGTCTCTTCGTTCGTGGGATGGACGTGAACACGAACCCCGAGATCGCGCGCATAACCTGGGACGGCGCCGACTGGCCCGACACCCTCGTGCAGGCGGCGACGGCGTGCGAAAAGCAGACGAACAGTGCGGACGACTGCGACGGTAAGCTCCGTCACCGCATCCGCGTCGAGGCCACGCCGGAAAGCACGGAGTCGGGGACCGACGAGACCGGCGAGAAGTTCACCGAGCAGCTGATCGTTCAGTACTACTCGACCGACGGCACCTTCAGCGACGAGGTCCGGGTCGCGTCCTCGCCGGAGACGGAGTGGGTCGCCACAAAGAGCACACGGGGCGGAGAGATGCGATTCTGGTTCGTGCTCCGCGACGATCGAGGGGGAGTGACGTGGGCGGAGCGGCGAGTGCAGGTTTCGAAATGAGGGCATTCGAATGGTGAGGTGTTCCTCGAACACCGATTCGCGATGCCCCGATGTTTACGCCCGGTTTACGTGCGCACCGAAATCGTGCTGCTCGAAGAGATAGCCATGGCGAGGTGTAGGTGTACGCCACATGTGGCGCGACTGCGCTTCTCGGGACCAACGATAAGGAGCAAAGTCGTCCATGGTGGTCGCCGCGTCGGCGACTAAACTAGGAGTTGCGTGAGGACCGTGCCGAAGCCCCGTGAGGGGTGGGCACGGAGCGCAGCGAAGAATGACGAACCCGTGCAGTTCGATCGAGCGACGTGACGACGAGCCGGTCTTCGTCGAGAGCTTGACCAAGGAAGAGCAGCTCTTCGCGCTGGAGCCCGAGTGGACCGCGCTGGAACACGCAGCAGGGAATACCCTGCCTTTCCGCACCGCAGCCTGGACACTCGCGTGGTGGCAGCATCTTCGGCAGCATCGTGCCGCGGTCCGCGACTCGCTCGCCATTCGAACGATCCGGACGGAGGGTGGGCGATTGATAGGCGTCGCCCCACTCCTGTGCACCGAACGTCCCGGCGTCGGCTTGATTCGTACGCGAAGGCTCGCGTTCATCGGCGCCGACCCCAACGTCACCGAGCTGCGTGGGCCGCTATTCCACCCCGACCACCAGGTCGCCTGCGTGACGGCGCTGGCGACCGACCTTCGGCGATGTTCGAGCGAATGGGACTGGATGGTGTGGAGTGGCATCCCGAGTGGCGGCCCCGCGGAGGCAGCACTTTCGGAGGTCGTGACGTGGCAACGGTCCGTCCCTTACTACACGCTTACGCTCGAACCAGACTGGGAGCAGTTTCGCGGCAAGCTCGGGCGGAACATCAAAGAGTCGTTGCGCAAGTGTTACAACTCGCTCAAGCGCGACGGGTTCCTCCTGTCGTTCGAGGTCGTCACCGACCAGAGCAAGCTCGACGCAGCGCTCGCGGACTTCTTCCGGCTTCACGCAGCACGCGCGTGCTTGCGCGACACCGTCGTGCACGCTGACCTCTTCGGCCAGGAGAGCTTCCGGCGCTTTCTGCGCGATGTCTGTGGTCGCTTTGCGGCACTGGGAGCGCTTCGCGTCTATCGCTTGTTCGTCAGCGGCAGGCTGGCCGCGTCGCGCATCGGGTTCGTGCTCGGGGGCTCTGTGTATTTCTACTACTCCGGATACGACCCCGAATTTCGTCAGTACAGCGTGATGACGACGACGACGGTGGAGGCGATCAAGAGCGCTTTCGCCGAGGGAATCGGCTCGGTGAATCTATCGACCGGAAACGACGTCTCAAAGACACGCTGGAGTCCGGTCGAGCACGTCGAACGGGAAGGCGTCACCACTGCGTCTCATCGCCGTGCGAGGCTCACTCGCCACGCATACTCACTCGTCGAGCGGGCTTTCAAGAGCCCGCAGGTGAGCCACCTGCGAGAGCGATTCGCCGCGCATCGCCCTTCGCGCTGAGGCTCGTCCGTCGCCCCCGTCACACCCGTCGGTGAGGCTCTCACGGGCTTCTCCCGATCGACTGGTCGATCTCCTGCATGCGCTGCTCGTAACGCTGGCGCTGAGCCGGAGCCGGCTGCCGGAGCAGCTCGCGCAACGCGGCCGTGGTGCGCAGCCGGACGGTCGCGCCTCCGACGAGACCACCCCAGAGGAAGATCGCGAGGAGGAGGAGCATCCCGCGCCAGTGTTCGCTCGTCATGGTTCCTCCGCCCAGGCGCCGAGCTGCATGCAGAGAGCTGGCCTTCGACGGCCCGCGTCTCGAGCACGGCCCACGAGGTCGCAGCGACACCGACCAGTGCAGCGACCAGCAATCCCCGGCAAGTACCCTGCCGGCTGGCAACCGGGCGGCAAGCCTGAGCTGACGGTGGCCGTGGACGACTACGCAAAGCTCCCCGGTCTGTACGGCAGTTTTCCCTGGCTCGACTCGTCGCGGGGCTACGGGGCCTCGTTCGCGCTGGAGGCCGACGGAAACGTCGGCGCCGCCCTCTGGACCGAGACGAAGCCCACGCTCGTCCGGATCGTGGACCCCGCGCGACGCTGAGTGTCGGTTCGAGGGACGCCTTCGTTCGCTCGGCGTGATGTCCGGCTAAAGTGCCGCCCTTTGCTGGAGCGGTTGCGAATCGGCGCCCGGTGGTTACGTTGCGTCGTCGGGCAGCGCTTCGCGGGAATTCCGCGACGCGAGCGCATGTTCCGCTCGAGCCGCCACGCGGGCTCACCGCAGCGTGCTCCCCGACAAGATGCCTAAAGAACCATCGACCATAGCACTCACCCCGGACCTGGCGCCGACCCCGGGCACGTCTGGTGGCCGCCGGCCGCCGCCGACGCGTGAGGAGGAGCTCGAACTCGCGAAGCGCATCGAGCAGGCGAACGGAACGCTCATCGACTCGCTCGTCGACTCTGGACCGGCGCTGCAGGAGCTCGTCCGCATTGCCGCCGAGCTCAGGGACGGCGTGGTCGACGCCTCGGAGCTCACGACCAAGCTCGCTCACGGAAAGCGCGATGACGAGCAGGTCGGGGCTGCGCTCATCGAGGCCATCGAGCGGTTCCGGAGCTCCGCTGGGCTCGCTGGACCTCCCTGCAGCGTCGTCGACGTCGGCTGCGACGGTACCGGGCGAGCGGACGTCGTGCGCGCGCTCACCGAATGCGGCTTGAGCTCCAGGGCGATCGCTCGAGTGCTGGCCGAGCTCACCGCGCTCGGTGACGCGCGTCGCGGCGCGACGCGCCCGCCGCTCGCGGAGAGCATCGAACGGATCCAGCGCAGCCTCGAGGAGCTGAAGGCGGCGAAGGCGACGTTCATGGAAGCGAACATGGGCCTCGTCTACTGGATGGCGGGGAAGCGGGGCAACACGCTGATGCCCTTCCATGACCTCGTCCAGGAAGGGGCGCTCGGGTTGATGCGGGCCGTCGACACCTTCGACTACCGGCGAGGCGTCCGGTTCAACACCTATGCCGTCTGGTGGATCCGCCACGCGCTCAATCGCGCTCTCTCGGATCAACCGCGGACCATACGCATCCCGGTTCACGTGCTGGAGGCACGCCACACCGTCCTGCGCACCGCGCGAGAGTTCGTCCAGCAGCAAGGCCGCGAGCCAACCGAGGCAGAGCTATCGCAATGCAGCGGCATCCCCGTCGAGAAGATTCGCGCCGTCTCGTCGATTCCACCCGAACCCGTGAGCATGGACGCGCCGCTCGGAGCTGAAAGCGACACCTGCATCGGCGAAAGGATTGCCGACCCACGACAGGAATCCTCTCTCGACGCGATCTCCGCTCGAGAGCACGAGCAGGCGCTGCGGCGTCTCCTGCAGACGCTGTCCCCTCGGGAGCAGGAGGTGCTGCGCCTGCGGTTCGGCTTCGATCGCGTCGAGTCCCTCACCTTCGAACAGATCGGGCGACGGTTCTCGCTGTCACGCGAGCGCATCCGGCAGATAGAGGTCGAAGCGCTCTCGAAGCTACGGCAGCGCGCATCGGCCGAAGGCCTCGACGGTCACTTCACGCCCTGAAACCGCGCGGGCCGAAGGTCGTCGTGGGGCATCACCTCCCCGTGGCGCTCGCCGTGGGGACAGGGGCGGCGGCTCGACCGCGGGAGCCGAACGGGTCGAGCAGCGCGTCCCCGCTCGGCACCGGTGGCGCGAGCTCGTCCGTGTGAGCCGACGCCCTCCCGCGAGGGCTCCCGGCAAAAACATCGGCCGAGCCCGCGGAAGCGGGGGTCTGCGGACGATGCTTCTCGCGCGGCTCGGCCGCGGCCTGCTGATGCGTTGCGCGCAGCGCGGTGCTCGCCGGCGGCGCGGCGGTGTCAGCCACGAGGCTGGGCGCCACCTGAGGCGCGACTCCCTGCCCCGCAACGTCGGCTTCCACCGGAGTCTCGTGCAGAGCGCTCGCGGTGGCCGATCCCGCGGACCCCGGCGTGGAGCGAACCTCGAACCCACTCCGGAGGAGATGCGCGAGCGCCGCGCCGCCGAGCGCGATGGCCAGGATCGCGGCACCCGCCAGCGCTCGGCGAGAGGGGTGTGACGCCGGGCGACCATCCACGAGCGCCTCGAGCACCTGGTCGACCGTGGCGAAGCGACGCTCCGGATCCTTCTCGAGGCAACGTGCGATACAGGCACTTGCCCCCGCGCCAACGTGGGGCAGCGCTGCATCGAGCCGAGGTGCCGCCTGCGTGACGCGAATGACGGCCCGGGCGAGAGGAGAGTCGCCCTGGAACGGCAGCTGGCCGGTCAGCATCTCGTAGATCACGACGCCGAGCGAGTAGACGTCCGAGGAGGGAGTGGCCGGCTTCCCCATCACCTGCTCCGGCGACATGTAGTCCAGCGTACCGAGCACCGTGCGGCTCTGCGGCGTCAGAGGCTGGCTCTCCGCGACCAGCGACTGCCGCGCCAAACCGAAATCCGTCACGACGACGCGCTCCGCGAGTCCGTCCTTCGCCGGCACCAGGAGGACGTTGTCGCTCTTGAAATCGCGATGGATGATCCCGGCGGCGTGAGCGTGTCGCAGCGCGGCGATCATCTGCACGATCAGGGGCCGCGCCGTATCGAAGTCGAGCCGCCCGACCTGGTGCAGATGACGGCGGAGGGTGATGCCGCGCACGAGCTCCATGGTCAGAAACCAGATGCGCTCGTTGTTTCGCTCGTGAGAGCCGAGATCGTACACGCGGCATACGTTGTCATGCGTCACTCGTCGCGCCATCCGCACTTCGGCGTGCAAGCGAGAGAGCGCTCGCGCGTCGTCGGCGATCATCGGCACCACTGTCTTCAGCGCGATGTCCTCGTCGAGGAGCTCGTCGTGCGCCTCGTACACCTCGCCCATGCCGCCAGCACCGAGCCATTGCGTGATGACGTAGCGCTTCGCGACGACCTCGCCCGGCGCGAAGGTGGTCGTCGAAGCAGCGCGGCTGCGCGGTTCCTCGAGCCAGTGTGCCGCTTCGGCGAGGAGAACGCGGCACTCGGCGCAGGCGTCCACGTGAGCGTCGATGACGGCGGCGCGCTCCGGGGGCAATGCCCCTGAAACACGCGCCAGGATCTCATTTTCGGTCAGGCAATCGACGTTCACGTGACGAAAAGGCGTGGCCTGTACGACGGCGAGTGACTTCTAGCATGACTTTTCCGCGCCGCGTGTCCGTGCTATTCATGCGATAGCAGGTGGAGAATGTCTGGCGGTAAGCCGTACCCCTCGGAAGGAGTGCGCTGCACTGATGTCAAGTGAGGTCGACCAAGCTTCGAACATCGACGCCGTCATCGCGCGCGCGAAGAACCGGTGGCCGAAGGTCACCGGCTCTCGCGAGAATCTTCTTCGCCATGTCGAAGCCCTCGGCACAAGGTGCGGCAATCTCGAGCTCCATGGAGACGAGCTCCAGCTCGCGTGCGCCTGCTTGCACGGCGACGAGCCGGCGCTGCTCGTGCTCGAGCGCGAATACGTCAGCAGGGTCGGCGCGAGCCTCGTGCGCTTCGGTACGCAGGACGACTTCATCGCCGAGGTCACGCAGCTGCTGCGGCAGCGTCTCCTCCTGCCGCCCGAGCCGCGGCTCGCGACCTATGCGGCAACGGGTCCGCTCCTCACCTGGATGCGCGTCGTTTCCGTGCGGCTGGGGCTCAGCCTTCGACGGAGCACACCGCCGGCAACCGCCGAGCTCATGGCGGAGCACCTGCTCGACGTCCCCTGCGTCGACGCCAGTGAAGTGCCCCGGTACCGGCAGGCCGTCGATGCTGCGGTCCGCCGCGCCTTCGGCGAGCTGCCGATCCGCGAGCGCAACCTCCTCCGGCTACACTATCTCGACGGACTGAGTCTCGATCAGCTGGGTGTGCTGAACGCCGTGCACCGAGCCACCGTCGCGCGCTGGCTCGCGGATCTCCGGCGCCGCGTGCTCGTGGAGGTGGAGAAGGAAGTCAGCCTGCAGTTGAAGCTCAGTCCGTCCGAGTTTCGCAGCGTGCTCGGGATGGTCCGGTCGCGTCTCGACGCGAGCTTCGGAAGGCTCCTCGACGCAACAGAGACCGCGACGTGAAGTTGCTGCACGGCGTGGTCGTGCTCGCCGTCGTCGCCGCGCCGGGGACGAGCCATGCGGAAGACCCCGGTGCGCCGAGCAACGAGTCTCCCCCGGCGGCCCCATCCGGGGAGGTACAATCACGCGACGCTTTCGAAAGGGGGCAGGCGGCGTACGCTCGAAAGGATTTCGGCGGCGCCGCGACGCTGTTCCAGCGGGCCTACGAGCTCTTTCCGGCGCCGGCCTTTCTCTACAACATGGCCCAGGCAGAGCGGCTCGAAGGAGACTGCGACGCCGCGCTCATCCACTATCGTCAGTTCGTCGCGACCTACGCCGGCCCCATGCCGGCGGACATGGACGAGAAGCTCGCAGACGTGAAGCGGTGTGTGTCGGAACCGAGCCCACCGAGGCCGAGCGAGACACCAAAGGAACGTACTCCGGAAGCCGCGCCGAGCGTCGCACCGCGTCCCGAAGAGGAGCCCAGGCTACCGAGATGGGCGACGTGGACCGCAGTCGGCGTCGGTGCAGCGGGCGTCGTCGCAGGCACCGTGACGGCGGTGATGGTCGCGCACCGCCAGGCCGTGGTCGAGCAGCTCTGTCCCGGAAAGGTCTGCCGCGACGCATCGGGCCTCGACGCAGCCAGCGAGGGGAAGGCGCTGCTCGTCGGCAGCATCGCGGCGTACGCCGTCGGCGCGGCGGGCCTCGGGTTCGGCGTGTACTTCCTGACCGAGGGGTCACGGGCTCACCCGGAAGGTTCGCGTGCGAGAATGGACATGCCGGCGGGTGCGGTTCTGACCTGGTCTGCCGCGCTCTGATCGCCTGCCGCAAACTGCCTACGGTTGACTCGCGCCGAGCGAGCTGCAGTGTTCGCTCGCCGACGAGGTGCTCGCCGAGCAGTGGTGGAAGTCCGTGGGGCGAAGCATCTGAATGTCGTTCGACAGTTGCGCAGCCCCGGTGTCGAACCTCCAGGCGAACGAGGCAGCGTCACAGGGTGCCGAAATGTCGTCGTCGGCGTAGCGGATATCGGCGAGCGCGCAGATGGTCCGCTTCACTGCCAGGAAGTCCATCGAATCGGTACAGAGCAAATTCCCGTCCGTACCCGAAACGTAGTCGAGACCAGGCAATATCTGATCGACGGCGAGCCTTCCCTCGAAGACGCCATCGTGAAGCGACCATTGACCCCCTCCGTCATCGATGGTGGCCTGGATGGTCACGTCCGAGAAAAGGTAGGTGGTCGGTAGAAGCAGGCGCCTGAAATGCGCGACCAGTACGCCATTCACCACGTAAGCTCGGTCCGATACGTACTTCGCCGTGACCGAATCAGGGGGGCAGCCGGCGTCGACCTGAGGACCGACCTCGCTGGGATCGGGGGTTCCCGTCCAGCCGACGAACGGCTTCCAGGCGTCCTGGCCGTTCCAGCCGGGTTTATGCCCCTCGGTGTCCAGGTCGCCAGTGCCGAGTGTGACGGCGAACAGCGCAACCTCGATATTTCCATCGTTCGGCATTCCGTCGTAGTCGCGGATGCGCAAGAGCGTGGTCAGAAAGCCTCCGTTGATGCCGCCCGCCAACACCGAGTTCAGAAGCGTGGTGCCCGCATCGACCTTCGAAAGGGAAGCAAGCAATGAATTGTCACGGCCTTGCGGGCCGTCGTCATGCTCGTCGGCCCAGGGCGGTCGCTGGCAACTCGGCCCGTCGCCCTCACCAGTGCATTTCCCGTCGAGATCGAAGCCGACGGTGCCATGCTCCGGGGAGATATCGATCGAGCTGAAGGCGACGACATGCTCGTCGCAGCCGGCGAAGCCTATGGTGGGGACGGGCTGTTGCGCGCTGGCCAAGACGCAGGGCCCGGCTGGTCTCTCCGCGCCTGGCTTTGCGAGCGATAGCCCGTCGAACGTCGAGCAGGCCGTCGCCACTGCAAGAAACGGGACTGCCAGGCCCGCACGAGGGGCAGCGAGCCACCTCGACGAAAGTATTTTTGCGACGGTCGCGCGCAACCTGCGTCTAGCCATCAGAAGCGAAAGAAGAGAAAGCGACTCGGTTCGAGATTAGCACCCGGCTCGGGACTCTACTCGGGGATCGGGGAAGGCGGAGCTTTGCGAGCGGGGTCTCGGCCGAATCGTGGGGATCAGGTGTGTCCGGCGCGAAGTGAGGGGCGCCGGGCACACCGTCCCGTTTCTGCGACTGCGACCAGCCGTTCGGCGCGGCTACCTGGCAAGCTCACACGCCGGGCGTGCCGCTGCTCGTCGCGGGGCTCACCGGAGCCGTCACACGCGGTGCACGTGCGCGCTGCCTGCGCAACTCGCGCTCGGCTTCGTGAAGCTTCTCCTTGACGGCGCTCTTCTCTTCGTCGGCGGCAGCCGCCCGCGCAAGCAGACGCTGAAGCGCCGCGACCCCTTCCTCTCGACTCACGGGGTGCTCCGAGAAGAACGAGGCGTACCAGAACGCCCGCCAGAAGTCGGCATCGCCCAGGTGCGGACGGTCGGCGTCGAGGCGCTCGGTCAGGAGCCGCTCGGCGTCGAGGTTCGGCTGGCGAGAGAGCCACGCCTTCCACTCTCGCGCCGCGAGCGCGGGTTCTCGAGAATCGCCGGGCTCCCACGGGAGAACCTGCCCGACCTTCGCGAACGTCAGCTGCTGGAGCGCGAGCTCGATGTACTCGACCTCCCACGTTCGTTCCTCGGCACCCGGAGCGGCGAGACGCTCGAGCGCGCTCACCAGGATGGCCACGGCGCTGCGATCCTCGAGCTTCGCGACGGCATCGTAAAGACGCGGTCGCGCGCCTGGTCCGAGGTCGTCCCGGTCGAGGCTCGCAAGCACGGCCCCGAGCGCCTTCGGGCCGTGCGCGACGAGCTCGGATTCTGCGCTCGAGCAGCGTCGCTCCTCGGCCGGCGTTGGTCCCGCGCGCTCCATCTCGGAGAACCCGCAGGCGCGGTCGACGCGCCGGATCGCCCACTCCACACTCGGGCTGCCCTTCGCCGGCGCGAAGAGACGGGGGAACGGCGGCGCGTGCTCTGCCGCGCGTGCGACGCTGCCCGAGAGCACGCTGGCAGCGGTCAGGACGATGGCGGAGAGAACTCGATGACGGGTCATGGATGCTCCTTCTTCGGCGACAGGCTCGGGGCGAGGGCCACGTCGCCCTCCGCGAGGACGATCTCGTCGAGCGCGCGGTCGACATGGAATGCGGACGCCATCGGCGCGCTCATCCGCTGATAGACGACCTGGTAATGGACGCGCGACGCGCTCACCGAGGGCGGCACGACGAACGTCGCGCGACGCGGAGCACCGACGCCGGGCGGCGGCACTCGGTCGTCACTCGTCTGGAGTCGCTGGAACGAGAGATCCTCGCCGTTCGCGCGGCGAGGCTGGTCGGCGAACCTCCGCGCGAGGATCACCGGAGGCATCCGTACCGTCGTCTCGCCCCGTGCATCGCGCGCATCGGCGCGCACCTCGAGCCGACGAAACATGTCGCCCGTGGGAAAGGCGTGACCGACCGCATCCGCGACGACGGTGACTTCGATCCGGTCGGCACCGAGCCTCTCGGCAGTCACCCGGGCCGCGCTCCGGATCATGCCCGCGTCACCGAGAACGGAAAAGTCGTGCCGGTGATGCGTCGCGCCGGCGCTGCCGGCGACCGGCATGTGACAGGACTGGCACGGCGTGTCGGCGAACCGCGATTGCTCGTGCTCCCGGGCGGTGTTCTGCATGGCCTGAGGCACGACCTGCCGCGACGCCTTCGGGAAGTTGAACTGATGGCAACCGCCACAGGCTGCGGCGGTCATCAAGCGTCCATCGGAGAGAACCGGGTGAGCGGCGCTCGCCGCGCGTGCGCCAGGACCGACGATGGTTCCCTCCTGGACGTGGCACGTGATGCAATCGACGCCGCTGCTGGCGGCGTCCGCGGTCGGCGCCCTCGCCGGGTCGCTCGACGCCGCATGGCATCCGCGACAGAACGCGAGCGGCTCGACGGCGTATGCGCTCTGGAAGACGGTATCCTGCCACGCCTTTCGGTGCAGTGACCCCTGCCACTCCTTGGCGATCTCCTCGTGACACTGAACGCAATCGTCGCTGCTCCACCTCCGTGCCGGCGCGCTCGCGTCGCGCAGCCGGGCGTGGAGCGCAGCACCGGAGCGAGTGGGTCCGGGTAGGCCGAGCTCGGTGCCTTCACTCGGCCGAGCCTGGGCCGCCGACAGCGCGGACAGGATCCCCACCATCCAGAGCCATCGGGTCCCGCGTCTCGACGGAGCGACCGTGCCGGCGGGAAGACGGGCGCTCATCTGGTCCTGCCTCTTACGGCGAAACGTCCCTCCGCATTCCCTGTATGCTCCAAGGCATGTGCCTCATCTGCATGGAGCTCGACAAGATGGCCATGACCACCCGCGAAGCGCGGCGGGCACTCGGTGAAATGCGTGTCGCCCTCGATCCGGCGCACGTCGAGGAGGTGGAAGCTAAGCTCGCCGAGGCCGAGGCTTCGTCACCGGGCCCAGCGTCGACGCCGGATCCGTGAGCCAGGACGGCCACAGCTCAGGGCGGCCAGTTCTTGAGCTGTGACTTGTAGATCCCCGTCTGGAACTTGCCGGTGGGAGTCAGGAATTCCTTCTTCCACTGGTCCTCCTGGCCCGCCAGGTGCCAGAGCATCCAGGCAATGGTAGCCGCCCAGCCGAGGCGCGCCGACGTGATGTGCGTCGCCCCTTGCACCTCCGTGTAGAACGTCGGGATCGTGCTGTTCTTGAAGTCGGTGACGCACTGAGGTTGCGCCAGATCGGCCGTGCCGTCCGGACCGCACATGAACATCGTGTCGTTTCTAAGGTGCGACGGCCCCATCCCGTCGAACGAGCCTCCGGAGATGAGCACGGTCGTCGTGACGCGCGGATCGGGCATGAACGCGAATACCGTGATCGAGCCCTCCGAGTGCCCCGACGCGCACACCTTGCTGGTGTCGAGGTGCTGGTAGAGCGGGCTCGCCATGTCGTCGTTCTCCATGATGAGCCAGTCGAGCCCTGCCTTCATGTCCGCGCCGTTGCCGGTGGACATTGGGAGCACGTAGATCACGAAGCCGTACGACCCGTAGCGATCCCAGTGCCCGAGTGAATCGTAGGTCTGGGGGGTCGTCCCGCCGCCGGGCCCGAAGATGAAGAGCGGATGCTTCATGCCGCCCATGCCGATGTTCTTCGGGTAGATGAGCCAGCCGCCAGGTGGTGTGCTCATCAC
>CAYUAW010000193.1:0-13402 GCA_964442485.1 uncultured Polyangiaceae bacterium | reverse complement strand
TGCAGGCGCTAGGCCGCATTGAATTTCGGATTCGGCTCGATTTCCACGCGCGACTCCAGTCGAACGAGCGTGCACAGGAGCGACACGCGTCCCGATGTGTGTAGTTTTCGATACACCGATGCAAGTTGATTGGCGATGGTTCTGACGGAAACACCGCGTCGTTGCGCGATGGCTTCGTTGGTCAGTCCTTCCATCAGCAATCCCGTCACGCTGCATTCGCCCGCCGAGAGCACGGAATCGAGGGTGAGATCCGGCCGTGCAACGGTCACGTAGCAAATCCCACCGTGTTGTTCCACTTCACACGGAGGAAGAGCCATCCCTGAATCGACATGCGCAGCGCGGACCAGGAGGTACGGAACCTGAAGCAGCTTGCGCGGTAGTCCCATCCGGGCGAGCGAGTTGCCACACGCGCCCGCGACCGTGGAGGTGCTGACTGCGCGCGAATATGCGACTGACTTTTGCGCCTCGCCCACGAGCAAGCGCCGGAGGAGCGCGGCGCAGCGACGCTCCTTCTCGCGACACCGGACCGCGCCTTCGATCCTCGTGAGCTCGAGGATGCAGTGAGTGGGAGAGTGCGTGGATTCCTGGACGACGTATCGTCCTTCCACCAGCTCCTGCCAGAGGCCATGCCCGAGGGAATGGGCGCACCCGGGACGAGATATTTCCGTAACATCGCTGGCATTCATGTGTCACTCGTTCGTGAAATCATCGAAATGGCGTGGGCGAACGACGTCGAGCACGAGAACCCGACGTGGACGCGCCGCCACCCGCGTTTCAGTGAAAGAGCCGAGACCCGTCTTCAGGTCACATCGCCAGCGGACTCGGAACCGGATACTTCTTCCAGGCAGGAGAGCGTCATCTCGATGTGGCTCCTGACTATGGCGAGTATCGATTCGAGCTCTTGACTGACGACGCCGAGCTCGGCGCGAAGCTTGCTTTTCGCGGTGTCGAATGTCCTGTGCGCTGCCAGCTGGAGCTGCCGAGATATCGTCGATTGGTTGACGTGATACATTTTCGCGATTCGAACGGTGCTCATTCCGGCGACGAAGCTAAGCTGCAGCAACATGCGTTCCCGCTGCGGGAGCTCGCGAAGCGCGGCGACCAGCGCATCGCGAAACAGCGAGCCGTAGTGTGCACGTAGAAGCGCGAGCTCCTGATCGCAGGCCTCCGCCAGCTCGTCGGCGAGCGCGTCCTCCGAGACGAATCGCGGGGTCGCGCCGGCGCTCCCGAGACGCAGGGCAACGCGCTTCGACGTGGTGCGCAGCCAGATCGCCAGCGGCCCTTGCCCCTTGTACTGAGCGATGCGCGGGCCACTGGTCCCCGATCCGACGAACAGGAGCTCGAGGACCCGCTGCCGCACCTCGTCGACGAAATCTCGCGACGAGTCGATCCGGCGCGCACCGGAATCGATTGCCTCGCCATAGGTCGCCTGGAAATAGTCGTGGGCCTTCGGCGCATTCACGGAGCACGCGAAGGCGATGTACCAATCCGACGCCAGCGCGGGCGAACACACCAGAGCGAGCGACGACGTGGTCGCCAGATGCTGGGCGATCGCCTCGTCGTCGACGACCAGCCCCGGCCATCGTGCCGCTCCCGCGGCCATGACGAACCGAAGCATATCCTGCACCGTCGTGAGCTCGTTTCCGGTCATTGCTCGCGTCACCTTGCTCCCATCGACTAGAGCACTCAGCTATGGGAGCTATGCGCGCTGCCACCGTTTTTTTTCGTGATCGGGTATAGTCCGCGCAGAAGCGATGGACTGTCCCGCTCCAGAGAGCCTGGTACGATTCTTGCGCGGCGAGGTACCGCTCGAAGAGGTTACCAAGCTTCAAGAGCACCTGGATCAATGTGAGCGTTGTTTTGCCGGCATTGCATTCGTAGCGGCTCGCATGAGCGAAAGTCTGGACGCTTCGAGTGCATGGCTCGCACTGTCGCCCGAAGCATCTCCGACATCGGACCCATACAAATTCATGAGCGCACCAGTCAGCTCGACACCACCGTCCTGCCCAACCGAGCTCGGTCCCTTCATCCTGGAACATGAGCTCGGCCGCGGAGGAATGGGGGTGGTGTATCGCGCGCGCGACAAGCGCGACGGCCGCACGGTTGCATTGAAAACCGTCCGGGCTTCGACACCTCCGGTGGTGGAAAGCTTGCGCCGGGAGATCAAGTTCCTTGCCGATGCCCGGCATCCGGGGCTGGTCACCGTGCTCGAGTACGACCTCGCGCAGGGTGACCCGTGGTTCGCGATGGAGCTCCTCGTCGGAGAGACGCTGTCAGACAAGCACAAATCGTGGTGGGAATCGCTGCCGCGCCCGTCGCTGGACGTCGAAGGTGGTTCCTCCGTTCAGCCCCTGGCGGGTGGGGGGCACTTGAACGAAGTGGTGGCGATCTATCGAAAGCTGTGTGAGCCGCTCGATTTCATCCATCGCGCCGGCATCGTTCACTGTGACGTGAAGCCTGCCAATGTCTTCCTGCGGCCGGGTTCACAACCCGTCCTCATGGACTTCGGGCTCGCCGTGGCGGCGCGCGGGGCGGTCGATCGCGAGACGCTGTCACCCGCGAGCCGTGGTCGCGGAACGCTGCCGTACATGTCTCCCGAGGTGATTCAAGGAAGGATCCCCGATGCACGTGCGGATCTCTATGCGCTCGGCTGCATGCTTTACGAGAGCCTGGCAGGGCGGCCGCCATTTGTCGCCGTACGACGGGAAGATCTACTCGAGCAGCACCTGCGTGCCAGCGTCGTGCCGCCCTCGAGGTACGTCTCCGGGGTTCCAAGGGTCGTGGACGACCTCGTCCAGGCCCTGCTGACGAAGGATCCACGCGCGCGAATTGGAGAGGCCACGCGCGTCGCGTCCATCCTGGACGGGCTCGGCGGCAAGCGCACCGGCTCGACCCTCGAACCGCGCGCATTTCTTTATCGACCCCAGCTGGCGGGCCGCGAACCGGACGAGCGCCTGGTTGCCGAGCGCGCGGAAGCAGCTCTTCGCGGAAATGGTTCGCTCTTCCTCCTGCACGGAGAGAGCGGAATCGGAAAGACCTTCTTTCTCAACGAGGTGTCACAGAGAGCCTTGTTGCGCGGCATGCGGGTCGTCACTGGCGAATGTGAAGCGCACGTTGCGCCAGCACAGGCCGGCATGCACACGGCGCAGGCGCTGCGCCCGTTCTTGAAGCTGTTCGAGCTCGTGCGCGACGAGCTCCGTTGCGAAGGGAATCAGACGGTCAAGACTCTCCTCGGTGATATCCCGAGTCTGCTCTCCACGTACTCACCGGCGCTCGCGGCGTTGCCCGAACTCCGCTCGCTCGAGGCTCCGACGCCGCTGCCCGATGCCGCCGGACGGGAACGCGTGCTGGCCGCGCTCCGGTTCGTGATCACCGTACTGTCACGACGGCAGCCCCTCATGCTCGTCCTGGACGATCTGCAATGGGCCGACGAGCTCACCCTGGCTTTCCTTCAAGGGTTGAGCACCGAGTTCCTCGAGCAGACACGCGTTCTGATCCTCGGCACGTATCGTTCCGACGAAGCGGGCCCGGCTCTGCGGCAGCTCGGTTCTCGCGTTGCCGCGCCTGCGCACCAGCTGTGTCGCCTCGATCGCGTGGCGATATCGACGATGTCGGGTCACATGCTCGGTATGAGCTCTCCACCACAGGCGCTGCTCGACTTCCTCGAAGCGCACTCGGAGGGTGTGCCCTTCTTCGTCGCCGAGTATCTACGGACCGCCCTTGCGGAACGGGCCCTTGGGTTCGTCGACGGCGCCTGGCGATTCGACACTGGCGGGAACACGAGCACGAGCTCGACGCTGCCGTTCCCCGCACGCATCAATGAACTCGTCCTCCGACGGATGAGGGGCGTCGACGCGAATGTCCTGCTCTGCTTGCAGGCAGCCGCCGTGGTCGGTCGCGAGTTCGAGGTTCCGATCCTGGCCAGCGTGCTGGAGTCCTCGAGCGACGAGCTCGAGCGATGGCTCGGCGCCGCAGTGGAGCGGAGCATCCTCGAGTACACGTCGAACCAGCGTTACCGGTTCGTGCATGACAAGTTCCGAGAGGTCGTGTACGGCGAGCTCGCCCTCGATGGGAGGATCGCGCTCCACCACGCCGTCGGGCGCGCCATCGAGCACTTCTGCAAGGCCGACCCAGACGAGCTCGAGCAGCGTCTGGCGACACTGGCACGACACTTCAAAGCAGGGCTCGTGCCCGATCGCGCGCACGAGTACGCGCACCGCGCCGGGATGCGCGCTCTGCGGATCTCGGCGAACGTCGAGGCCATCGAGTTCCTGAAGGAGGCGCTCGAGCTCGAGCTCACCGTGAAGCGCGCCTCTCCTCTCGCTCGTGCCACGTGGGAGCGCGGGATCGCCGATGCAAAGCTCGCTCTCGGCCGCGCTTCGGAGACCGAGGAACATCTCCGGCGCGCAGCTGCTCTTCTCGGCCACGCAATTCCAGCCGGAAAACCCGCGCTCGGGTTGAAGCTCGGCGGTGAGCTCGCGCGACGCATCGTGCGACGGTACCGGTCGGCCTCGTCGAGACGGCCAGGTCGGAGCAGGGACGCCATGCTCGAGGCGGGTCGCGTTTTCGAAAGGTTTCACCGGAGCGGATTCTTCACGAACCAGCCGTTGAACATGTTCGTCGGCTGCGTCGGAGCTTTGAACCTGTGCGAGACGACCGGCACTGGTGCAGAGCTCACGACTGCGTACGCGAACATGGCGCAGCTCTGCGGAGTGTTGCCGGTTCACGGGTGGGCCAGGAGCTATCTCGCAAAAGCCAACCGGATGCTCGACGCCGCCTCGGATCCTGCGGTGGAGAGCCTGTTGCGTCTGGTGGAAGGCGTTTATTTCCTGGGGATCGGGGCGATCGACGTCGCGAGCCGCCAGGTGGAGCTCGGGATCGCCGTTGCGGAGCGGATCGGCTATCACCGACGGCGCGAGGAGTGCCTTGCAGTCCGCGCAGCGATGGACCTCTTCGGTGGGCACTGGTCGAGAGCAGCTCGCTGGATCACCGCGCTCGAGGCTTCGGCACGCCCGCGCGGAGACAGGCAGATGCTCGCGTGGTGTCTCAACCAGAAGCTCGACGCCTGCATCTTGACCGGAGATCACGAACGGGCGCGGCGCCACATGGCCGAGCTCTGGGAGTTCTTCCCCGATCTGAACGAGCCCGATCGCCTGTGGACGCTCGGCCTGGCCGCGTACGCGCACCTGCAGATGGAGGAATGGGACGTGGCCGAAGCGCGCGCGAGGGAGGGAACGCTTCTCGCCGTACGCATCCCGCCGGTTTACTCCTATTGCATCACGGCGCAGGATCGGCTGGCGGAGACGTGGCGTCGGCTCGGAGAGCACACGGCGCAGGCGCGAGGCAAGGTCGACGCGGGCGCCATGCGACAGCTGCAGAGCTGCGCGAAGGCCCTCGCCCGGAGCGCTCGCACCTTTCCCGTCGCACGCCCCCTGGCGTTGCTCCACGAGGGCACCATCGATGCCCTCTCGGGACGGAGAGACCGTGCCGTGAAGTCGTGGCGTCGCGGGCTCCTCCTGGCGACCGAGATGCAACAAGTGCTTCCGGGTGCGCGGCTGAGCAGCGCCCTCGCTCACACCGTCGAGACGCCCGGTGAGCGTCGAGAGCTCTCCCAGCGCGCTCGAGCAGCGCTCGAAGCTCTCGCCGTGCCCTCCGGCAACGCGGATTGGGTCGTGCCGGCGCCGGACAAGACCGCTCAGCTGGCGATGTAAAAGTCGTAGTCGAAGTCGAGGCGCCATCCGCTTTTGCCGTCGTTCGCGGTCTGAACCCGTCCGACGCCGACGATCCTGTTCTGCACGAGCCATCGGTACTTCGGATTCGTCACGTCCTGCGTCGAAGCGATGGTGCTGCGACCAGAGGGTCCGCAAACATCCGGGGCCGGTGGGGAATCGAGGAGCGCAAGTGTTCCGCCGTCCAGGGTCAGGACCCCCTGATACGCCATCGAGAGAGGGTCCGGCGTGTCCGTCTCGAAGAGGAGCGTACCGTCCATCGAGACCGCGCCCTCGTCCTGGATGGCGATCGAGTCCTTCCCGAGGACGAGGCGGGCGCGCAAGTACTGATGCTCGACCCCGTCGGCGGTCCGGATGAACTCCTCGCCGAGCACGTGAAACGTGTCCCAATACGCATCCTCCCAGGGCTTTGCAGACGGCTTCCCCGGACGCGCCTCGAGCGGTACCGGGCTCCCAAACGCCGGAGGCACCTTGAAGCCGTACGAGAACGCGACAGAGAACACGTAGTCGAAACGCTTGGGGAGCAGCGTGACACGCTCGCTCCAGGAGGGACTGACGTCGACGTGGGTCATGTGATTGCGTAGATGTCGTAGCTGATGCGCCTGAACTCGCTCCGCACCACGCGAACGCGACCGTAGCCGACGCACGCGAGGTCGTTGATCCACGAATAGGTCGCGCTGGCCGTGTCGAATCTCGGGGTCGTGATGACGGGGATGTCCACCGGGTCGCTCTCCTTGCCGACCTTCCCCTTGCCGCTCACCAGCCGGCGGAACACGCCCTGGCCAAGGTAGCCGACCACCGGGTACTGGCCGTGAATCGTCTCGCCGTCGTCGGTCGCGATGCTGAGCCGCACGATCGAGAACTCCATGTCGTCTTCCCGCCAGAACACTGTGTCACCGCCCCCGACGATCGCCCCGGTGATGGCGGCGACGCCGAGGCCTGGAACAGTGCGCTCGCGCAGCACGTGATACGCGCGCGACAGGTTGTCTCGACCCTTGATGTTGAACAGCACCCCGCCGGGCACGAACCCGATGTTCTGCCGATCCATGTCGACTTCGACGTCGTAGCTGAACAGGTAGAGCAGCGTCTTGTCGATGAAGAACGAGCGGCGCCGGCTGCGTTCATAGGGCTGCTGCGCACTCATGAGCCGGTTACCTCATTCGGAGGCTCGCGCGAGCCCACACGCCAGACGTCGAAATAGACACCGGTGATGAGCCCACTCTCGACGGTTGCCTTCGCGTTCCCCACGTAGTCATAGCGGGGCAGGCTTTCGTATCTCCAGAAACTGCCCGTCGACTTGAAATCCGCGCCCGCCCAGGGCTGAGAGGCCTCCGCCAGGTTGAAGCGCAATGCCATGGTAAAACGCAAGGCTGGTGACCCCTTGGACGCCTTCCAAGCCTCGTACACGACGCTGCCGGGGGGGCGCCGCTCCGTGGCTGGATCCTTTGGTTGCCACAAGTCGACGACAGTACCGAGCTCGGTGTTGATAAGTGCTCCGCCCGCGGCCTTACCTCCCGAATCCGTGAATTCGTCCTCCTGGAGGGTGACCCGACTGTCGAGCTCCGCGACTCCGTCGCTCCGAATCAGCAGCCAATCGCTCCCCGACACCAGTTTTCCTTCGAGGCCGTACCAGTCGAACCGGGCGTCGTCGCCCTTCTTGAACGGAAGCTCATCGAGACTCCGCAGGACGGCCAACTTCTTCCTTTTCGCTTCGTCTGTCTTCGCTTCTCTCAAGTAAGCTGGGAATAGCTCTTGCCAGCTTTCCTTGTACATTTTCCAATCAGTCGTGACGTGTCCACCCGTGTAATCGATATCGACGCGATACCCTTCAGAGGTCTCACCAATACGGTGCGCGGCGATCGTCGACCCGACCGAGAACATATACCTACTTACTGTGTTCAGTGGCATTTGTTCGTCTTCACTTTCTCTGAAAGAAGAACCCTCGGGCGGCTCCCATTGCCTGCGCAGCCATTCCCAGCGCGCCGTCAGCGAGCGAGCTGGCGCTCTTCAGCGCGAACGCCGCAGGGTTCGCGGCACCGCTCAAACCCATCATGCGGGTGATGGTGTCGGCCAGCGCGGTGGTGCTCAGGAAGGGCCAGAGCTCACAGCGCCGCAGCGAGGACCCCGCCGCGTCCAGGATCGCGTTCACGGCGCGGCGTGCAGCCTCGTTGGCGCCCTCCATGCAGGCGAGGTCCGTCTCCGTCCTGACGTAGTCTGATGCGAGGAAGAGGTTCCGGATGCTCGACTTCGCCTCCGGGCGCAGGGCATGGGTGCCGACCCGGTTAACGAGCAGCGGCTCGGCGTTGTAACGAAGGCGGGGGCCCCATACGTACGGTGTCGTCAGCGGTGGCGGAGATGGGACCGACCCCGGTGGGCTCGCGTTGACCTGGCTGAACCGGACGCTCCGGGCTCGCTCGTAAGCGCCCTGCTTCTTTCGATCCAGCAAATCTACGATGCTGTCGTCGATGTGGTAGCTCGAGTTCTTCGAAAGCTTT
This sequence comes from uncultured Polyangiaceae bacterium, assembly GCA_964442485.1. GTDB lineage: Bacteria > Myxococcota_A > Polyangia > Polyangiales > Polyangiaceae > DASZVB01. The sequence goes on along the minus strand of CAYUAW010000193.1, from coordinate 5,178 downwards.
CCACCGATCAACATGGAGTCGCGTAGCACCCTTTGCCGCGTGTCCCGGTTGAGCCCGGCCTTCAGCTGCTCCCAGACCTCCTTCGCGATCTCTTCGTCGGAGCAGTTGTACGCTTCCTTGCGAATGTCGTGGCCAGGCCTGTCCCATGCCGCGACGTCGACCGAAACGACGCTCTTGGTGTCCGCTGGCACGCTGATGTCACGCCAGAACTGCGTCTGCTCGATGGCCGTGATGCCCCACTCCGAATCCATGCCGATGATATGACCCGCGGTGACGTCGATCGGCTGGCGCAGATAGAATTGAACGCCCGCCATCCAGTCCGTTGCGTCCGCGAGCTCGACGATCTTCTCGAGGCCGGGATCGTGAAACGTCAGGGTCCCCGATCGGTTCACGTAGTAAGCGAGCTGTTCGACCGGGATCGAGAAGACGAAGTAGTCGGCGCCTACCGAATCGTTGGGCAGCGAGCGCTCGAGCTGTCGCACCGAGCTGCCCGGATTCTGGAGAGTGACGAACTTCACGAGAAACGACGTGAAGTCGGGATAGTCGTACGCCGTCGGCGATTCGCCGCTCGACCTCGCGCGTTCGGCCTGTGCCCGCACCTGGGCTTCAGCGAGCGCTTCGGCCGCTTTTTCGAGGTCCTCCGAATATGCGGGCCCACCCCGCGTTCGGGACCAACATTCACCGAACACCCTGGTGGCCTCGCCTTCCTCCTTGATTGCTTTCGCATCGGCTTCGCGGTGGCTGGTTTCCGGAGTGGTGTGCGCCTCACCCGTCAAGAGATGCTTCAGCGACTCGAGCGCGGGGCTGAACGCCTTGAGCTGGCGCTCTGTCGCCAGGAGAAATTCACTCGACTCGGACCCGAGCTCCGGCACCGACTGCGGCGCCTTCCGGAGGTGCTCGAGCGTCTCGCAGATGGACTTCACGAGAGAGCGCGACAGCTTCAGAGATTCGTCGATGCGTGTCCGCCGCTGTCGCGTGATGCTTTCCGTCTTCTCGAGAAACCCGTCGGCCTCGTCGTTGTCCACGCCCTGCTCGAAAATCGCCTGACAGTCGGCGCACAACGACCTGAGCAGAGCGCGCAGCCTGCGGAGGTCGTTGACGAGCGCCCAGGAAAAAGAAACGGACGCGATGCTCGGATCCTTGGGCTTGAAGTCCATGGATTCGAGCTCCTTGCCGAAGTGGAACGCGACCCCGCGACTCTTCAGATGAGCGACCCACGGATCGATCCACACCTCGTTCGTGGGCCCGTTGAGGACACGGTCGACATTGGTCACGCTGTCGAAGAGCGTGCGCAGCGCCAGCTTGCCGATCGTGTACGCACAGGCCTCGGTGGCCTTCGCCGCCACCATCGTGCGGGTCGTGGCGCTCACGAGGCTCTTGTAAGCGTCGGACCTGGACTCCGCTTCGACATAGTCCCACCAGGTGATCTTCTGGAACTCGCGAACCCGGACCTCCTCGGGCGTCATCATGAAATTCATGAGCTTCGCGAGAAAGAACGTCACCTCGCTCTGCGCCAATCCGAGGCCTTGCAAGCCCTTGACGAAACCCGCGAGCGCGCCGACCTCTCCCGCGGAACGGGGCGCGTGCATCGGAAGTGGCACCGGGTCCCGGTCGTGCCAGGTGAGCAGATTCACGTCCGCGGCGACGAGGTTGTCGTGGACGGTCGCTCCTTCGTAGTACTCGCGCCGGCCGCGAAACGGGATCTTCTTCAGCGTATCGGGCAGATGACGGTACCAGCTCGGAAAGAAGCGAAAGCCGTGCTCGCCGGGCAGCCCTGGGTCTCGCTGCGTCGGGCTCTTGACCCGAACGCTGGCGGCTTTTCCGCCCGCGAAGGCGCGTCGTTCATAGACGTGGACGTCGAACCCTCTCTCGACCAGTTCGTGCGCGGCGGTCAGCCCTCCCACGCCGGCGCCTATTACGACTACCGTTTGCCGCATCTACAATTTGCTCTCCAAATGGCGCCCAACGACCAGCGCATTGGACGCGCCGACCGTACACTGTTCGGGTGACAATCAGGCGTGGTCATTTTTCCAGCGCGCAGCGCGCAAATCCGTTGCCGCCGACGCCACCTAGAGCGGAAGGATGGTCAGATCCATTGCAAGGAAGCCGCCGACGCGCACGACGGACACGTTCTCCGATGCGGCGTTCCCTCCGTTCGTGGTGTCCAGCGTCCGCAAGCTCGGCGCGAAGGACGCGCCGCCTCCGACCACGAGCGGAGAACCGCCCAGTCCGAACAGCGCATACACGCCGGGCGAAAAAACCTGACCCACGGTCACGTTGGTCTGGCTGGTCACGGTCTGCGACGTGGAGACTTCAGACTTGAACCGCGCGGTCGTCAGCGCGCCCAGGTCCAGCACCGACAGCATGCCTCCGAAGTAGAGCGCCGAGCAGATCGGAACGGTGGCCTCGACACCGACGGGCGCGAACCCTGCCGCTATCCCGCTTCCCTGGGTATCGCCGAGCGCCTGATTGGAGGGCTTGTTCGGTGATTCGTAACCCACGAGGCCTCCCACGAGCGCGTCCAGCGCGACCACGGGTCGCTGATACTTCGTGCGATAGCTGTCGGCCGGAGCTGCCGCTGCCTGCAGTGCGGCGCTCACGTCTGCGCTACTCTTCGCCGACGCGATCTCGGAGATGAGCGGCAGTACGGTCTGGACCTCGTCGAGAGTGGCCTTCAGCGGCGCGGGCGGATCGAGGCCGATGATGGCGCCGACGAACGCCTTCGAGTCGACCACCGCGGCGCCGTACTGCTCGGTGACGAGATCGGCAGTCAATTTCGAAGAGGCACCGGTGAGGGCGAGCGCCTTCCTCGCTTCCTGAGCGCCGGTGTCCGCCGGATCCGTCGGCAGGAGATTGCTCGTCGTCTGGGCGACGCGGTTCACGACGTCGAGCGCGATGCCGGCGAGCACGCGGACGCGGTCAGCCTGCGTGCTGTTCTGGTTGACGTTGGTCGTGATCTGCTGGCTCTTCGCCGTCCATCCCATCCACACCCGGGTCAGGTCGAGGAGCAGTGTCTCGAGCGTGGTCACTTGCTGCGCCGTGAGCCGGTTGAGCCTCACGAGCCCGGTCGCGCTGTTGCCGCGCGTCTCGGCGTCGAGCAGCGTCCCAACGACGCGGGGCAGGTGCTGCGAGAACGTCGGATCCGAGCCGATGATCTGGTCGAAGGAGTTCGACTCGGTCGCGTAGAGGAGCGCCGACGTGAACCGGAAGCGCTGGAATACTTCTGCGCAGATCTGGGTCGGTGCGTCGCCGGTGGCCGTCTTCTCGCAGAGCCGCGCGGGCATCGCATACATCGATTGCGCGACCTCCTTCGGCGCCCGGCCGCCCTTCATGTCGAGCATCATCGCGTACACCAGCCGAAGAGCCTCGGGCCCGTAGAATCGAGCAGGGTCCTTCGTCTCGGCCAGCTTGAGGAGGGCGTCGGGGAGCCCGACGAGATCTTCCCTGGCAGCAGCGTTCAGCGCGGTTCCCATCGCCGCTATGGAAAGAGACGCGTCCAGTCCCTTCAGGGTGGAGCAGGTGTTCGGAAGGAGGTCGCTGACCTTGTCCTTCTCGCACAGGTCCTTGCTCAGCTTGTCCTGCAGATAGAGGATGGCCTCCTCCTTGCTGCGGGTGACCAGGAAGTCGGCCAGGCCGTTGATCAGGTTCGATTCGAAGCCGGACAACGTCGAGGTCGAGGGCAGCGTGGGCGCCTGAGGCGCTCCTGCCGGCGTGCCGAGGGCCTTCTTCAGCTCCGCCAGCGTGGAGCCGGCCGCAAGGCCCTGGGTCAATCGCGGGAGCACGCCCGATTTCTCGAACTCCCGCAGCTGGTCGAGCTCCACGTCGGTGACGGAGCTCTTCTGGATGTCCTCGCAGATGACCTTCACGGTCGCCGCCACCACATCGAGCGGATCGGCGGCCACGCGCGGCCTGGCCGCGTCGGCGGCCGGTGCACCGGGGGCCGAGGCTTCCTTGACCGCGCCCGCGATGGCCTGTCCTGTCACGAGCACCCGTGCAGCGGCGGGTGCGGCGGCCATGTTGGGCTGGGGCGCCTGCTGACCCTTCCAGCCGGCGACGGCATCGCTGGCTGCCTTCTCCGGCTTGTAGGGCGTCGTTCCGGCACACGCCTCTTCGAGGTCCTTTCCGAACCCGTGCTTGTCCATAACGAGGACAGGGATGTCGAACGTGCTCGGATCCGGCGCGCCGATCGTCGTCGCTGTCGCACTCGGCGCGGGCGTCGTGGTGCCCGCAGCAGCTCCCGGTTCAGCCAGGGCCGACGGCTCGTAAGCAAGACACGACGTGATCAGACAAGATGCCACGATGGACCAACGGAGATGCATGGACCCTCCTTCAGGGTAACTGCTGAGCGGCATGAAGCAGCCGATCCGGATCGAGCAAGCGAACGCCGCCGCTCGATATCGCGGTGGACTTGCAGAGCCCTTCGAGTGCGAGACCCACACGCGCGGTGCCGAGGGCTCTCGTGGCGGCGAGCACCAGCGCGACCACGCCGGACACGACCGCCGCGGCCCCCGAGCTCTCTCCGAAGGTGGCGGGCGTGCCGTCCGTCGTGATGACGGGCAGGTCGACTCCCGGCGCGAGGACGTCCGTGAAGGCGCCGAACCTCGATTGCAGTAGCTCGCGGTCGTGTCCGTACGGGCCGACGACCAGCACGTTCGGCGTTCGCTCGGGAAAAGCGGATACGACGCCGGGGTCGTTTCCGCTGGCGGCGACGATGACGATCCCTTGATTGCTCGCGTCGCGTATCGCGTCGAGCGTCGCCTGCTCGGCTTGCGAGAGGGTGAAGCTGCACGAGACGACGTGGCACCCGCTGGCCACCGCCGTGTGGAGCGCGTCCCGGACGAGCTTCTCGATCGGAGCACCGCCGGCCATCACGCGCAGGGAGATCACGTCCACGGCAGGCGCAATGCCCGGCGCGCCGGGGTTCGACGAAGCGATGAGGCTCGCGCACATCGTTCCGTGCCCGTCGTCGTCGACGTCGGCCGAGGGTGCACCGGAAGGCGTCAGAGATCGCAGAGACGCGAAGAGCCCGTCCACTCGCGCGACACCCGAGTCGAGAACGGCCACGCGAATCCCCTCGCCGAGGCTCCGCGCTTGCAGGGACTGGATCGCCAGGTCGACGAAATGCCAGGGAGGTGACGGCGGGGTGTCGCTCAGACTTGCCATGTTGCGCCCTCCTGC
>CAYUAW010000192.1:12011-13404 GCA_964442485.1 uncultured Polyangiaceae bacterium | reverse complement strand
GGCCTGGACACCTTCGAGCACGTCGATACGCTGAAAAGTCCCGAGAGCCCTCTTCCCCAAGCTCTGCCTCTCCCCCTCCCCCAAGCTCTGCCTCTCCCCCTCCCCGTATCACCCTCCCTCGACCAGCTCCGCGACGGTCCTCTTCAGCGCGGAGACGACGCGCGTGAGGCGGTCGTAGTCGAGCTTGTCGGGGAGATCCGTCTTCTGGTGATGCTCCTTGTAGCGGTACTCCGCGACGTCCGTGACGAGGAGCGCCGGCGCGCCGAGCTTCCAGAACGCCCATTGATCCGACCCCTGTGCGAGCGGATGCTCCTCGCCGAGGACGGTGCCGATGACGGGCACGCTGCCGTGCTGCATCGAGGTCGTCACCTGCTCGAGCAACGGCCGCGAGGCTTCGTTGCCGACGATCGCGACGAAGTCGCTCTTCGCCGGATAGGGGGGAACGATCCCGTCCGGATAGGGGCGCGCGGGCGGAGCGTCGGAGTAGGCGCCGAGCCCGTCCAGACTCAGCATGCCCTTCACTTCGAGCCCCTGCCCTTTCAGCCACTTCGCGTACACCAGGCTTCCCATCTGCTCGGTTCGCAGATAGGGCGCCTCTCCGTTCACGAAGAACCCGAGGTGCAGCGCTCGCTTGCCCTTCTTCGCCTGGAACGTGCGCGCGAGCTCCATGACGGCGGCGACGCCACTTCCGTCGTCGTCCGCGCCCGGCGTCCCCTGGAACGTGTCGAAGTGCGCGCCGACGACGATCACCTGTCCGCCGTGCTCGCCGCCTGCGACGTGAACGATGACGTTCTGCACGACCGCGTCACCGGCGACGATCCCCTGCCGCTGGACGTCGTAGCCCGTCTTCTCGAGCGACGTCGCAAGGTCGTCCGTCGCCGATGCGAGATTCCAGGACTGCTCGATGTTCCGGTCGCCGATCTCCGACGCGAAGTGCTTCACGGTCGCACGGAGCCGCTCCTCCATCTCCCGCTCTTCCTCGGTCAGCGCGGGCAGCGGCGAGACGGCGGGAGCCGCCTCCGCGGTCGCGGCAGGAGCGGCGACGTTCACGGTGGCCGGCTGCGCCGCCCGGGCCGCGCAGCCCGCGCACGCCAGCCAGGAGAGCAGAGCAAGGGAGTTTTTACCGGATTTTTTCATGATTCAGCGGTGAGCCCACGCGGCCCCGGTACCCGGGCAGCGGACTCTATCAGCAAAGCGGTAGACCCCATTGCGCCGTTGCGGCGGTCGTCCTATCGCTCGCGCGGAAGGCCGGCGCTTCGCCGCGCCCGCACAGGAGCTGGAGTCATTCGGTGAAGGCACAGAGCAAGCTGTTGGTTGGAGTCGTCATGGGCTCGAAGAGCGACTGGGACGTCATGCGTCACTCGGTCGATACGCTCACCGAGCTCGGCATCGG
>CAYUAW010000192.1:5481-11911 GCA_964442485.1 uncultured Polyangiaceae bacterium | reverse complement strand
TGTGATGGCCTGGGCGATCCCTCGCTTCAACTACCTCGTCGACTTCGCGGGGGCCTCGCACGTGGGGCGGGTGCGCACCTCGAACGAGGACGTCTGGCGCGCGGATCCGGGGCTCGGCGTCTTCCTCGTCGCCGACGGGATGGGCGGTCACGCCGCCGGCGAGGTCGCCGCCCGCATGGCCGTGGAGGAAGTCGGGCGCACGCTGCGCAATCCCGCGTCGCTGAGGGTCCTGGATGCGTTCGCGGCAACACCGACGCTCGACGCTCGACGCGCGGTGTTCGCCGTCCTGGAAGCCGCGGCCGAGGGCGCGCATCAGGCAGTACGGAAGACGGCGGCGGCAAATGCCCGGCAAAGCGGCATGGGCTGCACGCTGGACTGTGCGCTCCTCATCGGCACCAAGGCCTTTCTCTCGCACATCGGGGACGGGCGCAGCTACCTCGCGCGCCCCACGACGACCATCCAGCTGACCCAGGACCACACGGTCCACGGCTCCCTGGTCGCCCGGGGTCTCCTGCGGCCCTCGGAGCCTCCGGCGGTGCGGAACTTGCTCACGAACGCCGTGGGGAAGAAGGGCGACATCCACGTCGAAGAAGTGTTCGTGGATCTCGCCGAGGGCGACCGACTGCTCCTGTGCACCGACGGCGTGCACTCGGAGCTCGACGACGAGAGCGTCATCAGCGAGCTCGCGCTGCAGGGCGCCACTGACGATACAGCCATCGCGCTGGTCAATGCGGCCCTCGCGCGCGGCGGCAAGGACAACGCGACGGCGCTGGTCGTCGCCGTGGGGCCGCGGCGCGCCGATCGCGCCCCGGACGACACTGCGCTCTCGGCCCGCGACACCGCCTTCGCGACGCACTCGGCGCTGCTCGCGGGAGTGCCGGACTCACTCGTCGCCCGGGCGCTGCGTGCGGCAGTCGAAGTGGAGATAGACGAAGGCGAGCCTTTGCCCCGGTACTTCACCGGGGATCGCGTCGGATACGTGGTGCTGGAGGGGCGGATCGACTCGCCGAGCGGATGGACGCTCGGGCCGTCCGCGCTCGTGTACCCGGAGTCACTCGCCGGCGGCGGCAGGGGCGGCGAGCTCTGCAAGGCCGGCGAACGGACACGCGCGCTGCGCATCCGGGCGGACGACTTCCGCGAGGTGTGCGCGTCCGAGACGCGCCTCGCGGCGATGCTGTACGAGCGCCTCGCGCACATCCTGGCGCGCGGCTCGGTCTGACGGAAGAGGAGACGCGAATGCGACAATCGAGAGCACCCGAGCTGATTCTACTTTCGACCCTGTGCCTGGTCACTTCATGCAAGAAGAGCGATCCGGCTGCGGCGGCAGCGGCTTCGGGCGCCGCGGCGCAAGCGGCGGCCGTCCCCTCGCTCTCGGATTTCGAGGGCGACATCACCATCCTGTCGCGGTCGGCGAAGGAGAAGCGCCCCGTCCCGCCGATCACGCTGACGGTGAAGGGCAACAAGATGCGCTTCGATCTGCCCGAAGGGATGGAAGGCGCCCCCAAGATGGGGGGGCGGGCGTACGCCATCGCCGACACCACCACGAAGAAGCTGGAGGTCGTGGTCGACGAGCAGAAGATGGTCATGGAGATGGATCTCGCGAGCATGGGTGAGCAGCTGAAGAAGATGCGGAGGCCTCACGCCGCCGCCGAGCCGGAGAGCAAGACGCCGCCCAAGGTCACCAAGACCGGCCACACCGACACGGTGGCGGGGATGTCGTGCGAGGACTGGGACGTGACTGACGAGAAGGGCGAACGCGGGCGCGTCTGCGTTGCGAGCACCAGCGCGTCGTGGCTGTCCATGCCGAGCCTCGGGCTTCCGTCCGAGCAGCTGTGGGCGAAGGAGCTCTTCGACGGGCAGCACCTGCCGCTGCGCATGATCGGCTACGACGCGGCGGGCACGGAGGAGAACCGGCTCGAGGTGACGAAGCTCGAACGAAAGCCGGTGCTCGACTCGACATTTGCCATCCCCGCGGGCTATCGCACGATGGATTTCACGCAGATGATGGCGGGCGTGCAAGGAATGCTCGCGGGGATGATGGGGGGCCCGAACCACGGCGCTGGAATGCCGGCGTTCCCCTCCGGAATGCCACCGGGGATGGCGATGCCGCCGGGCATGGCAATGCCGTCCAGCATGGCGATGCCGCCGGGCATGGCGCAGAACGCGGAGCAGATCCGTCAGAATGCGGCCGCGCTCTTGAAGGAGCTCCAGGCGCGCGCAAAGGCGGCAGGCGCGAAGCCTCCGCCCTCTCCGTGAACCGAGAACGCCGCCGAGCTTGCTCGGAAACGTCACACTCGAGAGAACGCGCCCGTTGATATAACGCGCTCCATGCACGTGGAGTCCTCGCACGCGCTCCGTTTGAACGGCGAAGGAGCGAACGACGCCGGGGACGCGCCGATTTCGCTCCTCCGACCCGCTCGCTCGCCGGGCGGCCAGCGCGCACAGCGTACGCTGCCTTCCGAGTCGCTCTCCATGCGGGGGCTTCTCTCTTCCCTGACGCGCCTCGCGAAGACCGACGTGACCGTGACCCTCGTCGGAGAAACGGGCACCGGGAAAGACCTCCTCGCAGCGGCGGTGCACGAGATGAGCGTGCGCGCGAGCGGGCCGTTCGTCGTCTTCGACTGCGGCTCCATCGCCCGGAACCTCGCGGAGAGCGAGCTCTTCGGCCACGAGCGCGGCTCGTTCACTGGCGCACAGGGCGTGCACCTCGGCGCGTTCGAGCGCGCCCACGGGGGAACCCTCTTCCTCGACGAGGTCGGCGAGCTCCCGCTGGAGCTGCAGCCGCGACTGCTCCGCGCGCTGGAGAACCGGACCGTGCGGCGCGTGGGTGGCGGGCAGGATCGCCGGGTGGACGTGCGCGTCGTCGCTGCCACGAACCGGGACCTGGCGGGCGAGGTCTGCGCGGGCCGCTTCCGTCAGGATCTGTACTTCCGGCTCGCGGGGGCGGTCTTGTTCGTGCCCCCCCTGCGAAACCGACGGGACGATGTACCGGGCCTGGCGCGCGCGCTGCTCGGCGACCTGGGCCACCACGACGTCACGCTTTCGCCCGCGGCGCTCGAGGCGCTCGCACGTCACTCTTGGCCCGGCAACGTCCGTGAGCTGAAGAACGTGCTCGCGTGCGCGGTCGCGTTCGTCGACGGACAGCTCCTCGACGCGCACCACCTTCGGCTGCCGGAGGCGGATGGCGCGGAGCTCGGGCTCGAGCAGCTGCCGCTTGCCGGGTGCTCGCTGCAGGAGATCGAGCGTGAAGCGATCCGCCAGACGCTTTCGCAGGCAGCGGGCAACAAGTCGCAGGCCGCGCGCTCGCTGGGGATCGCCATCTCGACCCTGTACGACAAGTTGAAGCGTCACGGCCTGTAGGCTCTGCTGCCCGGGCGTCTCTTGACGCCGCGAGCACGGGCGTGAGATGCGCTCGTCAACCGAGTGAACCTTGCTCCCGCCGCCGCGTTCACCGCTTCCGTCACGTGGGCCTTCGCCACGTCGCGCTACACCCGGGCCTCGCGCGAGGTCGGGTCGACCCGCGTCAACCTGGCGCGTACGTGCGTCGCGTTGCCCGCCTTCGTCGGAATGCGATTGCTCGCGGGCGGCGGCCCGTTCCTGGCGGGGGTCACGCCGCTCGGCGCCACGTGGCTCGTCGTCTCCATCGTGTGCTCGTACGCGCTCGCGGATTCCCTGTTCCTGACGGCCTGCCGGCGCGTGGGGCTCACGACGGCCCTTTCGATCGCGTCGACCTATCCGCTGTGGGCCGCAGTCTGGGGCACCGTCGTCGACCACGAGCCGGTCGGTGCGGGGCGCGCGGTGGGCATGCTACTCGCGGTCGGGGGCGTCGTCTGGCTCGTGCAGCTCGGGAACGGCGGCGCCACCGGATCCGCGCAGCGCGACACCGCCGGGCTCGGGCTCGCCGTGACGGCGTCTCTCCTCTGGGCGCTGAACAGCATCGGGGTGAAGCGCGGCGCCGCCGGGATGAATCTCTTCGACGTGAACGTATTCCGGTTCACGGTCGCGTTCCTGATCCTCTCACCCCAGCTCTGGCTGCCGTCCGAACGCGTCCGTGCGCGCGCACCCGCCGGAGGCTGGCTCATATTGCTACCCGCGCTGCTCGCCGACTGTGTCCTCGGCTCACTCTGCTACGTGTACGGGCTCTCGAACACGGACCTGGCGGTCGGTGCGACGCTGTCCTCGCTCGCGCCGCTCATATCCGTCCCCTTCGCGATCGCCGCCGGCGAGGAGCATTTCGACCTGCGAAGGCTCGGCGCAATCGTTGCGACCGTCACTGGAATCGCGCTGCTGGTTCGCTAGCCGCGACGATGTGCGTCGTGTGCAGTACATGTGCGAGCGCCGGCGAACGTGAGTCGGCGTCCAGGAGGCGCGCGCGGACGTGGTATAATCTCTCGATCCATACGCGCGTCGAACGCGCAGGAACGCGAATCCGCTAGTGGCAGACCGAAGCATGGCAAAGGAGAGCGAGGGCGTCCTTCCGTTCAGAGTCGCTGGGCGATACGAAGCGAGGGAGCTGCTGGGTCGCGGCGGCATGGCCTCCGTTTACCGGGCGTGGGACGAGGCACTCGGAACCGTCGTCGCGCTCAAGGTGCTCGCCGTCGAGGCGGATCGAAAACAGGCCGCTCGAACGGTCGAGCTCTTCGAGCGAGAGTTCCACACGCTCGTCCAGCTCTCGCATCCGCGTATCGTGCACGCGCTCGACTACGGCGTGGAAGGTGAGCAGCCGTACTACACGATGGAGCTCCTGGACGGCGGCGACCTGCGAGAGCTCGCGCCCCTTCCGTGGCAAGACGTGTGCACTGTCGCTTACGAGATCTGCTCGGCGCTGTCGCTCTTGCATTCGCGGCGGCTCGTGCACCGTGATCTGACGCCGCGCAACATCCGGAGGACCGAGGCCGGTCAGTCGAAGCTCATCGACTTCGGGCTGCTGTCCCCCATGGGTCCGACCACTCTACTGGCCGGGACGGCTCCGTTCGTGCCGCCGGAGCTCGTCCGCACCCTGTCGCTCGACGGCAGGAGCGATCTATTCTCGCTGGGCGCGACGCTCTACTACGCCCTGACGAGGAGGCAGCCCTATCCTGCCAGGACCTTCGATCAGCTCCAGGACGCCTGGCGTTCCAGTCCCGTTCGCCCCTCGAGCATCGTTGCCGGCGTGCCGGCTGCGCTCGACGAGCTGTTGCTCGGCATGCTCCGGATCGACGTGGGCTCGCGTCCGAAGAGCGCCGCGGAGGTGATGGACCGGCTGGTACCGCTGCTCGCGAGCCCCCCCGACGACGAGCTCCGAGCAGCGCGCGCGTACCTGGTCACGCCGCGGCTCGTCGGTCGTGATCCGGTCGTGGCCCGGTTCCGCAAGCAGATGATGCGCGCCGTGCGCGGCCACGGCGGCGGCTTCGCCCTGGTCGGTGCAGTGGGTACGGGGCGGTCCCGCATGCTCGACGCATTCGTGCTCGAGGCGAAGCTCGTGGGTGCGACCGCCGTTCGCGCAGGTCGCGAGGACGCGCTGCTTCCGTTCGGTGTCGCCGCGTCGCTCGCGCAGCAGATTCACCGCGCCGCGCCGGCGGTCGCGCAGGCAGCAGCCGCAGCGCACCCCAGAGCGGCCGCGATGCTCTATCCCGCAGCGAAGGAGGCGACCGAGCCGGAGCGCGTCGCGATGGTCGACGTCACACGGCCCGATCTCGACCGCGCCGAGCTCCAGGCGGCGCTCAGGGCCTTCATCCTCGAGTTTTCCGCGCGGCGTCCGCTTGCCATCGCGGTCGACGATCTCGATCGGATCGACGAGCCCTCCGCTGCTCTGCTCGCGTCGCTCACCTGGGAGTCGGCAAGGCGGCGGCTCACGTATGTCGCGGTGTTGCCGCCGAGCGACGCCGATACGGTCGACAAGGCCGTCGAGATCGTGCGAAAGCACGCCGAGGAGATACGCCTCGACCCTCTCTCGACCGACGAGGTGACCGCGGTTCTCGCGTCGCTCTTCGGGGACGTGCCGAACCTCGCCGCACTGTCGGCCCGCTTCGCGGCGCTCTCCGGCGGGCGACCGCGCGAGTGCATGATGTTCGCGCAGTATCTCGTCGACGCGGGCGCGATCACCTACACCGGGGGGAGCTGGACCCTACCCGGCGAGATAGCAGACACGCTGTTGCCCGCGAACCTCGAGGCGGCGTTCTCTCTACGCGTCGAGCAGCTCGGCACGGTCGCTCGTCACGTGGCGACGTTGCTGGCGGAGAACCTCATGGAGCGGCTGAGCCGAGCGGACTTGCTGTCCGTGGGGTTCGCTGCTGCTGGTTCCGTCGACGCCGGCCTCGATGAGCTCATGGCCGCGCGCCTCGTCGTCGGAGATCCCTCCGGATACGCGCTGACGGGAGCAAGCATCGCGCGCATCCTGAGGACGCTCCTCGACCAGGACACGAGTCGTCGAATCCACGACGAGCTTTCG
>CAYUAW010000192.1:3906-5381 GCA_964442485.1 uncultured Polyangiaceae bacterium | reverse complement strand
CTCGACCCGGCGCTCGATCCGGCGGCGCGCGCGATGATGGCGGTGTCGGCAGCCATGCAGCGATACGGCGAGACCCCGGGGCAGAACCGCGGTCAATCGCCGCCGGAAGGCATCCAGCAGCTCGTCGCCTACGTCCTCTTCTCGATCGCGATCTCGGCGCGTGTCCAGGACAGGGAGCTCCAGACATCGCTGCTCGAGCTCCTCCTGCCGTTCGCGCCCTTGAACCCGATGGTTGCCGCCATCGTGGCGAACGCGCGCGCCACCTGCCTGCTCGGCGAGGGGCGACGGGAGCTCGCGTACACTGCCTTCCTCGAGGTCCTGACGCAGCTCGAGAACGTGAGCGGCGACGAGCTCCGCTACGTGGAGAGCGTGCGTGCGGCCGTGGTCTACGTGCTCGCCACCATCGACACCACGTTAGGCATTCCGTCACCCTGGCTCTCGCGTTTCGCCGAGCTCGAAGACCGGAATCAGCGTGTGAGCGTTCTCTTCTTGCGGAAGGTCGCAGCGCTGCAGCAGGGCGACTGGGAGCTCGCAGAGAAGTACCGCCAGGAGGGCGAGCTCCTGTCCCTCCAGGCGAAAGCATCCTCGATGTTCTCCACCGTCGGCGACGAGCTCGAGGTGCACGCGATGGCCCGCGATCTCACCGGCGTCAGGCAGCTGCGCGCGGGCATTCGTGCGACGGCCGAGAAGTATCCTGGCTGGCGTCACATGCTCCAGGTCGCGGACGCGCACTACCTCCGGCTTCGCGGCGATCTGGAAGGCGCCCTCGCGGCGGTCACACCGGACCCGAACACCCGCGGGGAAGACGTGCTCGAGAGCGCGTGGACGGTGGCGGGGCGCATCCTCGCGGTGGAGTTGCTTTGCGAGCTCGGCAGGGCAGAGGAAGCTTTGTCGCACGGGCTGTCGGAGCTCGCCCGGAGCGAGTCTCTCGGCATGCGCCAGCAGGCCCGCAACCTGTCGCTCTCCCTCGCGATGGCCGAGGCCGAGCTCGGGCGCCTCGAAGCGGCGCGCGGCCGCGTCGAGGCGGTCATCGCGGAGCAGCTCGCGCTCGGAGTCGCTGGCCTCCAGCTGGGTCACTCGTACGAGGTCGCCGCTCGCATTGCCATCGCCGGAAAGGACGGCGACGAGTTTCGCCGCTTGGCGTTGCTCGCTAGCGAGCAATATCGCCCGGGCAAGAGCTCCGTGCTCGGTGCTCTCTACGAGCGACTCATGGACGCGGCCCGCCGAGCGGGGCTCGTGGACACCGCTTCCCTCGCAAACGGGCCGAGATCGATTCAGCCGACGCACCGCTCGACGGAGGACCTCTCGAACCTCATCGACGGATGCGACAACCCCGGGGAGCGCGCCGAGCGGGCTCTCGGGCTGCTCTGCGACGGGGATCCGCCGACGCGCGGGCACCTGCTGGTCTGCAAGGCAGACGGCCTTTCGCTCGTGGCTTCCAACACGCCCTGCGCGTCGGTCAGCGAGATCGTCTC
>CAYUAW010000192.1:0-3806 GCA_964442485.1 uncultured Polyangiaceae bacterium | reverse complement strand
CTCTCGCGGAGGCGGTCGCGCGGGCGCTCATCCGGTCGGGCGACGCCGTCACCGTCGCCGCAGCCTGATTCGAGCCTTCCGAGGGCCCTGGCGCCGCGGATCGTGCCGCGAGAGGCGCAGGATGAGACAGGGATCTCCCCCAGTGCTACACCGGCCGCGCATGCGCGCCCTCCCCGTCGTCCGCTCGAACGATGCGCCGCCGTTCGGCGGCGTCGGGCTGTCGCGCCGCGGGGACGGACGGCCCTTGCCGCTCACACCGGAGGAAGTGCGCGCGCGCGGCGCGGAGCAGGTCGACGTCGTCTTCGTCACCGGCGACGCCTACGTCGATCATCCAAGCTTCGCGATGGCGCTCCTCGGTCGGCTCCTGGAGAGCGCGGGCTACAGCGTCGCGATCCTGTCCCAGCCCGACTGGAAGAGCGCCGACGCCTTCCGCCGCTTCGGCAGGCCCCGGCTCTTCTTCGCGGTGAGCGCCGGGAACATGGACTCGATGATCAACCACTACACCGCGAACAAGAAGGTGCGGAACGACGACGCCTACAGCCCGGGCGGGGAGATCGGGCGACGCCCCGACCGCGCGACGCTCGCCTATTCGCAGCGCGCGCGCGAGGCGTTCCCCGGCGTGCCCATCGTCGCGGGCGGCGTGGAGGCGAGCCTCCGGCGGATCGCGCACTACGACTACTGGAGCGACACGGTCCGGCGCAGCATCCTGCTCGACGCGAAGGCGGACCTCATCGGCTTCGGCATGGGGGAGCGCGGCATCCTCGAGCTCGCGCGACGGCTCGACGCCGGCGAATCCATCCGGGACCTGCGGGACCTGCGCGGCGTCGCGTATCGCCTCGGCAAGAGCGAAGCTGCCCCGACGGGCGACGACGTTGTCGTGCTCCCGAGCTACGAGGAGGTGGCGTCGAACCCGCTGGCGTTCGCGAACATGACTCGCCTCGCGCACCGGGAGACGAATCCGCTGAACGCGCGGCGTCTGGTGCAGGCCCACGGCACCGAGCACGTCGTCGTCAACCCGCCCGCGCTGCCGCTCTCGGAGGCGGAGATGGACTGGGTCTACGGCCTGCCCTACACGCGAAAGCCACATCCGTCCTACGGCGACCGGAAGATCCCCGCCTTCGAGGTCGTCAAGACGAGCGTGCAGATCATGCGCGGCTGCTTTGGCGGGTGCACCTTCTGCTCCATCACCGCGCACGAGGGACGGATCATACAGAGCCGGAGCGCGGAGTCCGTCGTCGGCGAGCTCACGAAGATGGCGAGCGATCCGTCGTTCAGCGGCGTCGTGAGCGACATCGGCGGCCCCACCGCGAACATGTACCGGATGCGCTGCACCCGGCCGGAGGTGGAAGCGACTTGCCGGCGCCAGAGCTGCGTGCACCCGACGGTCTGCAAGCTTCTCGGCACCGATCACGCGCCGCTCATCGAGCTGATGAGGAAAGCACGCTCCGTCCCGCGCGTGCGCAAGGTGTTCGTCGCCTCCGGGATCCGCATGGACCTCGCGCGGCGTGACCCGGAATACCTGAAGGAGCTCGCGACGCACCACGTGGGCGGCCTGCTGAAAGTCGCACCGGAGCATACGGACCCGAACGTCCTCGAGCTGATGAAGAAGCCGGGGCCGGAGGACTTCCTCGCGTTCGCGAAGGAGTTCGGTGAGGCGTCGCGCGCCGCGAAGAAGACACAGCACCTCGTCCCCTACTTCATTGCCGGCCATCCCGGCAGCGATCTCGCCGCGATGATCGAGCTCGCGCTCTTCCTCAAGAGAAACGGCTACGCCCCCGATCAGGTGCAGGACTTCATCCCGAGCCCCTTCGACGTGGCCGCGTGCATGTACCACACCGGCTACGATCCGATGACCATGCGCCCGGTCAAGACCGCGCGCGCGCTGCGCGATCGAAGGATGCAGCGAGCGCTGCTCCAGTTCTTCAAACCGGAGAACTGGTTCGACGTTCGCGAGGCGCTCGTGAAGGCGCGGCGAACGGAGCTCATCGGCAGCGGATGCGACTGCTTGATCCCCGAGCGCCCCCCGAGAGAGGCGCTCGACAAGCGACGGAAACAAGCTGAACGAGCCTTCACGGAGCAAACGTCGGGCGACCACGTCCGGGGCGGAGCGACGCGCGAGGGATACCGGCCCGGTCGCAAGAGCGCTCGTCGCCGTCCGCGCGCCTGACCACCGTATTGCTCGGCGCGAATTTTCCGGACGATGTCAGGGTGTGGTCACGACTTCGAGCGGCGCGCTCGACCAGCGCCCTGGTCGGGCGATGTTCACGGTGCCTAGCGGTCCTTCACGGCCAATTTGAACCCGGTGGAGGGCCAAAGCGCCGTCCGCTGCCGGCGGAGGTTGTCGAGGAAACCCGAAGCGGCGTACACGGGGGGGGATGGCGCGGCGAAGCCGCGAGAGTCATGGGCAGGGCCACAACGGCAACGGAGATCGGCGTTCAGTGCGGCCGCGACGAGCTGCTCGGACTCGTGGACGCGCTGCCCGACGCGGCTGTCGTCGTCGACGGCCGGGGCATCACGCGTTTCGTCAACCACGCCGCCGAGGAATTCTTCGGCCGCAAGAAGGAGGAGTTCGTCGGAGAGGTCGCACCTTTCTCGACGCGCGAAGATCGACCGGAAAACGTCGAGCTGGTCGTCGGAGGGCGTACCCGGGAGGGCGAGCTCAGGGTCATCCCCATCGCCTGGGCCGGAGAGAGAGCGCTGCTAGCCGTCGTGCGCGACGTGACCGACCAGCACGCACAGCGCGAGCGACGGCGGCGCGCCGAGGAGCTCCACGCAGTCGGGCGCCTCGCCGGCGGCATTGCGCACGATTTCAACAATCTGCTGACAGGCATCATGACGTTCACGAATCTTGTACGCGACACGCTGGACGCCGACGACGAACGCCGCACGGACCTCGGTCAGGTGCTGGCATCCGGCAAGCGCGCGATGGAGCTCACCCGTAACCTGCTCGCCTTCTCGCGAAAGGAACCCGGCTCGCCGCGCCCGACGGATCTGAACGGCCTCATCGAGAGCTACCGACCGCTCGTCGAGCGGCTCCTCGGGGATCGCATCAAGCTCGAACGGCAGCTCTCACAGCGAGTATGGCCAGTGCTGCTGGACCCCGGCCATTTCGAGGTGATGCTCACGAAGCTCGCCGCCAACGCGCGCGACGCCATGGTCGCGGGAGGGACGCTCTGCATCGAGACGATGAATGAAGCGAATCCGGTGCTCGGCGAGTGCGTGCTCTGCCGCATCTCGGACGACGGTGAAGGGATGAACGACGAGGTGAAGCAGAACCTCTTCCACCCCTTCTTCACCACGAAGGCGCTCGGCAAGGGGACGGGCCTCGGGCTCGCGACGGTGTACGGATTGTTGCTCCAGGCGAAGGGGACCGTGGAGGTCTACAGCAAGCTCGGGCGCGGCACGGCCTTCGAGCTCCGCTTCCCCCGCGCCCCCACCGGCGCGACGAGCAATAGTCCACCTTCGTCGCTCAGGCCGTCGAAGGCGCCGGGCCCACGGCAAGCCATCCTGCTCGCCGAGGACGAGCCGATCGTGCGGCAATCGGTCGGCCGCATGCTGCGCCGCGGCGGCTACACTTACTTCGAAGCCCGCACGGGTCAGGAAGCGCTGGCGGTCTTCGCCGATCACGGCGACGCGATCGGGCTCGCGCTGCTCGACGTCGTCATGCCCGAGCTCTCCGGTCCGGAGGCGGCGATGCGCCTGCGCAAAGCGACGCCCTCCCTCAAGATCCTCTTCATGTCGGGCTACCCGCGCGATCTGTTCGACACCAACGAGGAAGCCCGGAACCTCGGCCCCCTCATCCAGAA
>CAYUAW010000191.1:10343-13434 GCA_964442485.1 uncultured Polyangiaceae bacterium | reverse complement strand
CGCGGAAGATCTCCGAGACGATCTGGAACGACCGGAGCCGTGCCCGGTGGTCGTAGATCTGCGCCGTGACCATGAGCTCGTCAGCGCGCGTCTCGGCGATGAAGGCTTCGAGCCCGCTTCGCACCGTCTCCTTCGAGCCGACCAGTGCATAGGCGAAGGTGTGCTCCAGCATGGCGCGCTCCATCGGCGAGACGAGCGCGTCGATGTCGTCGACCGGCGCGCGCAGCGGCCCCGGCGTTCCGCGACGCAGCTGCACGAAGGCCTGCTCGAGCGACGTGAACAGCCGGCGCGCCTCCGCGTCGGTGTCGGCGGCGAAGACCGCGATGGCGGGCATCGCGTGCGGCTTCTCGAGCGCGCTCCCAGGGCGAAAGTGGTGCCGGTAGAGCTCGAGCGCGCCCATGAGATGGTCCGGCGCGAAGTGTGACGCGAAGGAGAACGGAAGGCCGAGCTCGGCCGCGAGCCCGGCGCTGAAGAGGCTCGACCCGAGCAGCCACACAGGGACGTTCGAGCCGGCGCCGGGGATGGCGCGCACAGGCGCGTTGGTCGCCGAGGTGCCGAGATACGACAGGAGCTCGACGACGTCCGCCGGAAAGCTGTCCGCGCGCTGCATCGCATCCCGCCGTAGCGCGTGCAGAGTGCGCGGATCCGTCCCCGGGGCGCGCCCGAGGCCGAGATCGATGCGGCCCGGATGCATCGCTGCGAGTGTGCCGAACTGCTCCGCGACGACGAGCGGGGCGTGGTTCGGGAGCATGACGCCGCCCGCGCCGACGCGGATCGTCCGCGTGGCTGCGGCGACGTGGCCGATGACCACGGCCGTCGCCGCGCTGGCGATGCCGGGCATGTTGTGGTGCTCCGCCAGCCAGTAGCGCGTGTAACCCCAGTCTTCCGCGTGGCGCGCGAGATCCACGCTGTTGCGAAACGACGTGCTCGCGTCGGCCCCCTCCACGATCGGGGAAAGGTCCAGCAAGGAGACAGGGATCATCTGCTGCGCAATCTTGGTGTGCGCGCCTTGCTTCGCAAGGGGGAGCGAGGCGAGCGGGTGTGCGGACTCTGCTCGTCCTCTCCGAGAAGGCGCGTCAGGAGCCTCCGCAGCTCGTTCCGGTCGACGCCGGGGGCTCGGACGGCCAGCTCGTGCGCGTGCGCCGCGGCCTCTCGTTCGGCGACCGCGTGGTCCTGCACCCGGGCGACGATGTGGTGAACGGCGGAGCGATCCGGGTCGCGTCGAAGTGAGCGCGTCGTCAGCCCTTCTCCGGCCGGATCGAGAGCGGGTGACGGAAGACGTCGAGCGGATCCCAGTGCGACTTGGCGCGCTGCAGGCGCGGGTAGTTTCCGCCGTAGTAAATGGCGGAGAACGGAACGCCCGACGTGTTGTGAGCGGGATCGGCGAGATCGACGTCTGCGTGATTGACGAGGGCCCCGGCAACGAGCTTGCCGGGAGTCGGGACGCCGCCCGTGTCCGCGAAGAGCTCGCGGTAGAACTCGCGCACCCACGAGAGACATTTCGCCTCGTCTCCCGGGTCCGCCCAGCCGACGGAACACGACGTGGTCATGAGCGCGTCGCGGTGGACGGAGGCGGTCGCGTCGGGCGCGACCGCGTTCGTCTGGCCGCCGTAGGTCGTGAGCCCGAAGGCGCCGCCAGCGACGTCGACGTCCGTGCGCGTGAGTTGACGGTACGCCGTGGCGAGCTGCGCATCCCCGTAGCGCCTGCGCAGGAGCGCGTCCTTCAGCTTGAAGGTGCTGCCCTCGGCGCCCATCGGCATGCCCGGGAACGGATCGAAGACGTGCGAGAGCCAGGTCCTGCGCTGGGATTCGTGCGTGCAGTGGGCGCCGACGCCGTCGTTGATGAAGGCAAGGTGCTCGGCGAAGAGCCCTTCGTCGACCGGGCCGATGGCGATGCCGCGAAGAGAGTGCTTGCCGAGCTGCCGCCGGCCCAGGAAGAGCGAGCTGTACAGATCGCGCGCCGGCGAGTCGGGCTCGCCGTTCTGCTCGCACCACGCGCCGTAGTTGCGGGCGAGCCGGACGAATGCGCGCTCGTCGAGCTCGGTGCTCCACTCGGCCTTGAACGTCAGCACTGAATCCGGCGCCGCGGGCAGGAGCCCAGAGGGCGCGCCGCGCAAGCTCGCGCCCGGTGAGCGAAACCAGTAGCGCGTGACGACGCCGAAGTTGCCGCCCCCCCCGCCGGTGTGCGCCCACCAGAGCTCGCGATTCGGATCCGACGGTTCGCGCGTCGCGACGATGCTCTTCGCCATGCCCTGGTCGTCGACGACGACGACCTCCACGGCGTACAGATGATCCGCTGCGAGTCCGTGCTTCCGGCAGAGGAAACCGAACGCCCCACCGACGATGTGGCCGCCTACCCCCACGTTCGCGGCGACCCCGGCCGGGATGGTCACGTCCCATCCGAGGAAAAGCTTCCGGTACACGTCGCCGAGACGCGCGCCCGCCTCCACCGCGAACGCCGCGCGATCCCGGTCGTAGTAGACGTCGCTCATCAGGGACGTATCGATGACCACTCGCACGTCGGGATCGGAGACGAACGCCTCGAAGCAGTGGCCGCCACTTCGCACCGCGAGCCTCAGCCGCTCCGACACCGAGGCCTGCACCGCGCTCACGACCTGCTCTGTCGTCTGGACGGCGTATACGCGGTCTGGCCGGCCGGCAAAGCGCTTGCTGCCTCGCCCTGCGAGGTCCTCGTACCGCGGATCGCCCCGCTCGATCCTCCAGGGGACTGCGCTTCGTTCCTCGTCGACGCTCATGGCTCCAAGGGACCGCCCGCTCGTTTCGCGGGCCGATGGCGAATTCTCGCATGGCGAAACGCTGTAGAGCCAACCAGAAAGTCCATGGCAGTGACCAGACTTCGCGCAGACCCAGTCCACTCGACTGGGAATCGCCATAGTGCCGGCCGACCTCGAGTGTCAAACGGGGCACCGCAATACGACGTGACGGAGCCACCGCTCGAGCGATTTAGTGCACGGACTTCGGCTGATGGACGAGGACACCGAGCAGCGCGAGGGCTGCAAGAGCCATGACCGCGAAGCCGTACACGCGGGCCGTCGCGAGCATGCCGCCGCCGTACACGACGCCGAACCCC
>CAYUAW010000191.1:3269-10243 GCA_964442485.1 uncultured Polyangiaceae bacterium | reverse complement strand
GCCAGCGTTCGTCGACCTGACTATTGATTGCGCCCCTCGCCGGTCCGATGATTCGCCTTCGATTCGATGGCGGCCGCGTGTCCGAAGTGCAACATCGAGATGCCCGTCCAGGCGCGCTTCTGCATGCAATGCGGGAGCGACGTTGGCGGCGCCCCCGTCAGCACCGTCGTCCATCCGACGTCGTGGCTGCCACGCGGTACGCGCCTCGGTCCTTACGAAATCGAACAGCTGATCGGTGAAGGGGGCGCAGGCACCGTCCATCGTGCGCGCGATCGGGTGCGCGACCGCATCGTGGCCATCAAGGTCCTGCACCCGAGCCTGACCGGGGACTCCGAGGTGCGGCGCCGCTTCGTCCGCGAGGCGCGCTTGATGCGGACGCTCTCGCACCCGAACATAGCCAGCGTCTTCGATCTCATCGAGGAGCAACGCCTGCTCGGGATCGTCATGGAGTACGTGGAGGGGCCGACGCTCTCCACCGAGCTCGCGCGGTGGGGGGGACGCATGCCGTACGCGGTCATTCGCGCGATCATGACGGCGGTGTTGAACGCCATGGACGCGGCCCACCGTCACGGCGTCATCCATCGCGATCTGAAGCCGGACAACATCATCCTGCGCTTCAACGGGGCGCGCGTCTCTCCGAAGGTCGTCGACTTCGGTATCGCCAAGCTCGTGGATGGAACCACCTACACGGTGACCGGCGCATTTCTCGGGACCTGCCGGTACATGTCTCCCGAGCAGCTCGAGGCACCGCACGCCCTCGGCTTCCAGTCGGACGTCTACTCGCTCGGCGTCACCCTCTTCGAGCTCGTCACGGGGCGATGTCCGTTCAATGCCGAATCGAACTTCGCGACGATGATGGCGCACATCCGGACGCCGCCGCCCTCTCCCTCCTCATTTCGCTCCGACGTGCCCCAGGCACTCGAGACGTTGATCCTCTCAGCGCTCGCGAAGAATCCCGCGCAGCGGCCGGCGAGCTGCGCCTTCTTCGCGGAGCGCCTGCTCGCGGCGATCGACGAGCCTCCGATCAGCGTGGACGACGAGTCCCTGCCGCGCCGGACGACGGAGGCGGACGGCAGCGAGCTCTTGCTGGTCCCCTCGGGGACGTTCGCAATGGGGCCGGAGCGGCGCTCGGTGTACCTGCGCGGGTTCTACGTGGACCGGTTCCCCGTCACGAACGCGCAGTTCGATACGTTCGTCAGCGCGACGGGCTACAGGTCCGAGGACGGTCCCGGCTTCCTCTCGCAGTTCCCCGAGGGCGCCGTGCCGCCGAGGCTCGCCAGGCATCCCGTCACTCACGTGTCGTGGTTCGACGCCCGCGCGTACGCGGTGTGGGCGGGGAAGCGCCTGCCCACCGAGGCGGAGTGGGAGAAGAGTGCGCGCGGCGACGATGGTCGAAGGTATCCGTGGGGAAAGGCAGACCCGGATCCCTCGCGCGCGAACTTCGGACGCCAGCAGAGCTCGACCGTGCGGGTCGGCAGCTGCCCTGCCGGCGCCTCTCCGTACGGCGTCGAGGACCTTTCCGGCAACGTGTGGGAGTGGTGCGAGGACGTCGATTCGGCGGAGTTCTTCCTGCGCGGGCCTAGTCACGACCCGTGCAACCGAGCGCGCACCGAGCACGAGCGCGCGGGCCGGCGTGTGGTCCGCGGTGGGTCGTTCATGTACGACGCGCGCTCCATCCGCACTTACTCGAGGAGCAGTTTCGAGCCGGGCGCGCTCTCCCGGAGCATCGGGTTTCGTTGCGTGAAGGACGTGTAGCCGCGATATTGTCGGTCGTTCCCCTCCCGGGCTCGCCGATACGGGCGGGGTCGTGGTAGGTCGGCCGATGCCTTCTCCGCTGCTCATCACCCGGGACGAGCCGTTCCTCGCGCTCCTCGACCGCCATCGCGGAGCACGCGAGGTCGCGCTCGATTGCGAGTTCCACGGTGAGAAGCGCTACCGCCCGACACTCTACCTCGTGCAGATCGGTTACGCCGAGGAGGCGCTCGCGGTGGACCCCGAGCGCGTGGATCTCCGGCCGCTTCGCGCGGTGCTCGAGGATGCGAGCATTCGCAAGGTCTTCCACGCCGGGCGCGAGGATATCCGGCTCCTCGCGCGGGCGACGGGGGCGACGGAGTTCCGCGGCATCTTCGACACGCAGATCGCCGCTGCGTTCCTCGGGCACGGGCTCAGCATCGGCTACGCGCGGCTGGTGAAGGAGCTGCTCGGCGTGGAGCTCGACAAGTCGAGCCAGTTCACCGACTGGAGCCGCGAGCTGACGAACGAGCAGATCGACTACGCGCTGAACGACGTGCGCTTCCTGCCGCGAGTGACGGCACATCTCGTCTCGGAGCTCGAGCGGCGCGAACGGCTCGCCTGGGCACTCGACGCGGCGCTCTCGATGAGCCGCGCCGCTCTCGCCCCGCCCGACAGGACGAAGCTCTACCGCAAGATCAGCGGGTTCGCTTCGCTCGGCCCCACCGAGCTCGGCACGCTGCGCGAGCTCGCGATATGGCGCGACTCCATCGCCGAGACGGAGAACTGCCGCCCGGAGGGTGTGGCGAGCGACGCTGGTCTCCGCCAGCTCGCGCTCCGGCCGCCGACGAAATACGGGCAGCTCAGGGGAATGCGTGGCGTCGGCATGGGTGGGTCGGAGCGATGGTGGTCGGGGCTGGTGGCGGCCGTTGCTCGTGGGCTCGCGGAGCCGGAGCCGGTGCAGGTTCTGGTGGAACCGGACCCGCGCGCGGAATCCATCGCGGCGCTCCTCGGCGTGATCCGGCGTGTTGTCGCGACCTCGAACGACGTCGCTGCGGAGCTGCTCGCATCGAGCGCCGACCTGCGTGCGCTCGCGGAGTGGCAGCTGGCCGGGAGTGCGGAACCCTCGCCGGTCGTAGAAGTGCTCTCCGGCTGGCGAAGGCCGTTGATCGGCGCGCCGTTGCTCGACACCCTCGCGGGTGACATCAGTGTGAAGATCGCTCCGGCATCCGAGGCCGGACTCGAGCTCGTGCACCGCCGATAGACGCGCTCCGCATCGAGCCTGCGCGGGCGGCGCGTGGTGTCACCGGACCTCCGCAGCCGTCACGCGCGCGCCCAGAAACGTTTCACGACTGCGACGGTGCCGTCAGGCGAGGCCGGTAGGTTCGCGCGCGCCCCGCGAGAATCGAGTCCGCAAAATCGATCGGAGGTCTGAATGTCAACGGATCGTCGCAGATTCTTGAAGCTCCTGAGCGCCGGCGCGATCGCGTCGGCCTTTCCGCAGAGCATCCGGCGCGCGCTGGCGCTCCCCGGGAACCACCGCACCGGCACCGTCGAGGACGTCGAGCACATCGTCATCCTGATGCAGGAAAACCGTTCCTTCGATCACTACTTCGGCACGCTGCGCGGGGTGCGCGGCTTCGGCGATCCGAGAGCCGTCAGGTTGCCTTCCGGTGAACCGGTCTGGAATCAGCCGGACGGCGCGGGCCGCGTCCTGCCGTTTCGTCCCGACGCGGCGACCCTGGGCGCGGCGTTCCTGGAAGACCTTCCCCACGGATGGACGGACACGCACCGGGCCTGGAACCACGGCAGCTATGACCAGTGGGTTCCCGCGAAGGGCACCACCACCATGGCGTACCTCACGCGAAGGGACATCCCGTTCCACTTCGCGCTCGCCGACGCATTCACGATCTGCGACGCGTACCACTGCTCGTTCCTCGGAGCGACGGACCCGAACCGCTATCACATGTGGACCGGCTGGGTCGGCAATGACGGAAACGGCGGAGGCCCGGTGCTCGACAACTCGGAGGCGGGTTACGACTGGTCGACGTACCCCGAGCGCCTGGTGCGAGCGGGGATCTCCTGGAAGATCTATCAGGATCAAGGCGCTGGGCTCGACGCCGAACACTTCTGGGGCTGGGGCGACGACGCGTACATCGGCAACTACGGCGACAATTCGCTCCTCTACTTTCATCAGTACCAGAACTCCCAGCCGGGTACCCCGCTCTTCGAAGCCGCGCTTCGAGGCACCAACGTCGCGGCAGGTGGTACGCTGTTCGATGACTTCCGGCGCGACGTCGCAGCCGGCAAGCTCCCGCAAGTCTCGTGGATCGTTGCTCCGGAAGCGTACACGGAGCACCCGAACTGGCCTGCGAACTACGGCGCCTGGTACGTCTCGCAGATGCTCGACGCGCTGACTTCGCGCCCTGATATCTGGAGCAAGACGGCGTTCTTCCTGATGTACGACGAGAACGACGGCTTCTTCGATCACATGGTGCCACCGACGCCGCCCGAGTCGCGCGCGCAGGGGCTCTCGACCGTCGACCTCACCAACGAGCTCTTCGCGGGCAACTCGACCTACGCGGCCGGGCCGTACGGGCTCGGCGTGCGGGTCCCGATGCTCGTCATCTCGCCGTGGAGCAAGGGCGGCTGGGTCAGCTCCGAGCTGTTCGATCACACCTCTCTCATCCGCTTCATCGAGCAGCGGTTTGGGCGGTCGCACCCCGGCCTCGTCGAGTCGAACATCACGCCGTGGCGTCGCGCGGTGGTGGGCGACCTCACGTCGGCCTTCGATTTTCGCGCGCCGAACGCCGCGGTCGCCTCCCTCCCGAGCACGCTCGGCTACGCTCCGGCGGACGACGAGCGGCACGACGATTACGTCCCCGTCCCGCCCACGGTACAGGCATTGCCAAAGCAAGAGGCAGGGGTGCGCCGGGCGCGCGCCGTCCCCTACGAGCTGCACGTCCGCGCTCAGACGAACCTCACGGACGGCAGCGTCGAGCTCGACTTCGGGAACACCGGCAGGTCGGCGGCGGTGTTCCAGGTCCGTTCGGCGAGCATCCCGGGCGGCCCCTTCACTTACACCGTCGGCCCGCTGGCGCGCGTCACCGAGACGTGGGCGGTCCGTGCCCGTGAGCTCGACGACTATGATCTCGCCGTGTACGGGCCGAACGGCTTCTTCCGCGCGCTCGCTGGCAGCGTCAACGGGACTGGTCGGGCGAACCTCGCCGTGAAGACCTCGTACCATGACGACCCTGGGATCACCCTCGACATCCACAACCGCGGCGCCGCTCGAGCAGAGCTCTCCATCACCGACCTCTACACGCGGCAGGTCGTGACCCACACCCTCGAGCCGGGGCGGCTCTTCACCTGGCATTGGTCGCTGGAGCGCTCGTTCGGCTGGTATGATCTGACCCTCCGCGTTGGTTCGGATGCCACGTTTCTGCACCGCGTCGCCGGTCATGTCGAGACGGGCCGTGACAGCGCCAGCGATCCCGCGCTCGGCTGGTGAGGGCCTGGGCTGACGCTAACCCTCTGCCCTTGCTCGTGTATGCTGCCGCACCTTGAGCTCGTCGGCGGCAACTCGCTCCCGCAATGGCTTCTGGCTTTCTCTCGTCGGTGCGATCACCTTCTCGGGCAAGGGGGTGGTCGTCAAGCTGCTCATGCGCGAGGGCGTCGACGCGATCACGTGCCTCGGGCTGCGAATGCTCCTTGCTGCACCGCTGTTCGCAGCGATGGCGTGGTGGGGAGGGCGCTCGCGAGCCCAGCCCTCCCCGAGCGACGTGCGACGGGTCGCGTTCCTCGGATTCACCGGCTACTACCTCTCGAGCACCCTCGACTTTCTCGGACTCGAGCACATCAGCGCCAGCCTCGAGCGGCTGATCCTCTACGTCTACCCGACCGTCGTGCTCGTCTTGGGGCGTCTCCGCGGACAGCCGCCGATCCGCGCGCGACAGTGGGGTGCACTCGCGCTCAGCTACCTGGGCGTGATCCTCGCATTCGGCGGTGAAGCCAGGCGAGCGACCGCCGTCGTCGGCGTCTCTCAGGACGTGCTAGTCGGAGCCGGGCTGGTGCTGGCGAGCGCGATCACGTACGCGGTGTACATCGTCCTCTCGGGCGAGACGGTCGGGCGCTTCGGCGCGCTTCGCCTGACCGGCTGGGCGAGCGGTAGCGCGAGCGCCCTCTGCATCGTGCAGTTCTTCGCGACGCGCACGCACCTCGTTGCGACCGCCGACGCGTGGATGACGCCGCGCATCTTCGGCCTGTCGCTGGTCAACGCCACGCTCTGCACGGCGATACCGATGTGGATGGTCATGCGCGGCATCGAGATGATCGGGTCGGCGAGAGCGGCGCAGATCGGTCTGGTGGGGCCGCTGTCGACCGTGGTGCTCGCGGTGGTGCTGCTCGGCGAACCGGTGACCTGGTCGATGATCGCAGGAACGGTACTGGTACTCGGTGGGACGGCGCTGATCCGCGGCCCGAGCTCAGTGCGCCCGCCCGCGATCGCGCCGGCTCCCTGAGCGACGGCGCGCCGTGAGCGCCGCGATGCCGGCGAGCGCGATGACGACGGCGCTTTCCGAGGCCGAACGTGACGACGTCCGGCAGCCGCAGGCTCCTCCGCTGGTGCCTCGCAGGAAGCCTCTGCCGTTCCCCGGCGTGACGCCGCCGTCGGTCGGCACTCCGGCATCTGCGAACGGCGCGCCGCCGTCGCGGGATGCTCCTCCGTCGGTCCCCGGCGGGACGGCTCTCGCGTCGATGGTCTCGTTCAACGCGTCCGAGGTGCTCGGCTCGAAGCTCTCGTCGCCCTCGTACGTCGCTGTGAGCGCGTGACCGCCCTCCGCCAGCGTCGACACCTGGAAGACGGCGCTCGTGCCGGTGAGCGGGACCGTGCCGAGAGACGTCGTGCCGTCGAAGAACTCGACGTCGCCGCCGAAGCCCGCGACGTCTGACGACACCGTCGCCGTGAACGTCACCGGCTCGTCCGCGGACGACGGATTCGCGTCCGATGTCAGCGTGGTCGTCGTCGGAGCCGGTGCGACGAGCTCGGACAGTGTGCCGCTGCCGGGGGCGTTGTCGGCGTCGCCTACGTATTCCGCGCTCAAGGTGTGCGTGCCGACGGCGAGGTCGCTGGTCGAGAACGACGCCTTGCCCGAAGCGTCGAGGACCTGCATGGCGAGGGCCGTCGTGCCGTCCCGGAAGGTGACGCTACCCGTCGGGGTGGTCAGGGAACCGACGACGGTCGC
>CAYUAW010000191.1:0-3169 GCA_964442485.1 uncultured Polyangiaceae bacterium | reverse complement strand
ACGGCGGAGACCGTTGCGGTGAGCGTCAGCGTCTTGCCCGCGGCGGAAGGGTTGGTCGACGAGGTGAGCGCCGTCGACGTTTGCGCGAGATTCACGGCCTGTGACAGCGCCGCCGACGTCGACGCGGCGTGGCTCGAGTCGCCGCCATAGGCGACGCGCAGAGAGTGTGTTCCGACCGAGAGAGCCGCGGTCGAAAATGTCGCCTTGCCGCTCGCGTCGAGGTTCGACGAACCGAGCGCCGTCTGTCCGTCCAGGAACGTCAGAGTGCCGGCGAAGGGGGCGGTGGGTGCCGCCGTCGCCGTCGCGGTGAAGACGACGTTCTGCCCGTAAGCGGACGGACTCACCGACGACGACAGCGCGAGCGTCGTCGGTGCCGGGTCCACGCCTTGCGTGACGGTCCCGATTGCGCCGCCGACGTGGTCGGTGTCGCCCGCGTAGACGGCGCTGATGGCATGAGGGCCTGCTGGGAGCGCCGCGGTCGTGTAGGTCGCCACGCTCGACACGTTCAGCGTGGCGGTGCCGAGCGTCGCGGTGCCGTCGCGGAAGGTGACGGTGCCCGTCGGAGCGCCGCCGGGGCCGACCGACGTCACCCTCGCCGTGAAGGTCACGCTGGAGCCGAAGATCGACGGATTGGCGCTCGACGTCAGGGAGACGCTCGCGCCGTCCTGGTTGACCATCTGCGAAAGCGTGGCCGATGTGCTCGCTGCAAAGTGCGCGTCGCCTGCGTAGTCGGCGGCGATGCTGTGACTCTGCACGGCGAGCCCCCGGGTGACGAAGATCGCGACGCCCGAGGCGTTCAGCGCGCCGGTGCCGAGCATCGTGCTGCCGTCACGAAACGTCACCGTGCCGGCCGGCGCTCCTGCTCCCGGAGCGACGGCAGCGACGGCGGCCGTGAACGTCACCGCAGCGCCCGTGATGGACGGCGTGCTCGACGACGTGAGCTTCGTGGCAGTCGCGGCGCGGTTCACCTGCTGCTGCAGCGCCACCGACGTGCTCTGCCGGTAGTTCGAGTCGCCCGCATAGGCCGCGGTGATGGTTCGTGTCCCGACGACGAGCGAGGAGATGGAGAGGCTCGCCTGCCCCGCGGCGCCGAGCGGGCGCGCGCCGAGCGCCGTGGTTCCGTCGAAGAAGGTGACCGTCCCCGTCGGGGTGACGCCCGGGCCGCCGGCGGTGGCCGTGAAGGTCACCGCCTGCCCGAACACCGAAGGGTTCGTCGCAGTTGCGACGGAGACCGTGGAGACGGCGGGAGTGACGACCTGCTTCCCCGACGTGGACGCGGCAAGATGATTGGTGTCGCCGCCGTAGGAGGCGACGATGGTGTGGGTGCCGCCGAGGAGCGCACTCGTCGCGAGGGTGGCCACGCCGTTCGCGCCGACGGCGCTGGCGCCGAGAGTCGTTGCACCGTCCTTGAACGTCACCGAGCCCGTCGGCATCCCGCTGCTCGTCGCTCCGGCGGTCACCGTGGCCGTGAACGTGACGCTCGCGGGATAGGTCGACGGATCCGGCGACCCAGTCAACGTGACCGTGACGCCGTCCTGGTTCACCGCCTGCCCGAGCGCGGGCGATGCGCTCACGTTGAAGTTCCCGTCGCCGCCGAAGCTTGCCGTTACGGAGTGCGCGCCCAGCGCGAGCGCTGCGGTCCTCAAGGTCGCGACGCCGGACGCGTCGAGTGTCCCGGTGCCGAGGACGGCGGAGCCGTCGGCGAAGGTGACCGTACCCGTGGGAACCCCGGCACCCGCGCCGAGCCGGGCCACCGTCGCGGTGAGCGTGACTGCCTCGCCGATGACTGCGGGCGACGCAGACGACACGACGACGCTGGTCGAATTCGCCCGCCTCACGACCTGCGACAGCGCGGGGGAGGCGCTCGTGTCGTAGACCGACGAGCCGCCGTAGGACGCCACGACGGAATGCGCGCCGGCGTCGAGCAAGGCCGTCGAGAGCGACGCCCGCCCCGAGCCGTCGAGGGCAACGGCGCCGAGCGTCGTGGTGCCGTCCGTGAAGGTCACCGTACCCGTCGGCGTCGCCTGCGCGCCGTCGACCGTCGCGGTGAACGTCACCGACTGACCGTATGTGGAGGGGTTTCGCGACGAGACGAGCGCTGTGGTGGACGCGAACGCGTCGAAGGTCGCCGTGAACGCCAGATCACTGTCGCTCGAGAAGGAGCTCCAAGGCTGAGAAGTCCAGGACGTCGGGTCCGAACCGCTGTCGAGGAACAGCGCCGTCCCGTCGGCGTAGGATGCCCCGGGCTGACCGCCGATGTCGCCGGCGCCGCTGCCGGCGTCCTTCGACGTCGACACGAAGAGGACGTAGTCGGAGCCGGTGGTGAGCTCCAGAGTGCCCGTATCGAATGTGACCACTTGACCGGTCGGTCCTGAGGTAGACGTCGCAGCACTCTCGTAGAGGCTCGGTCCCGTGGCCTTCGCTCCGTCCCAGGCGTACACCTCGCCCCGAAAGACGACGCTCGCAGGGACGCCGAGCATCAGGACGCCAAACTGCGTGAGGAGCGGATTGCTCGCCGGCACCGTCACGACCTGACCGTACGTGCCGATCGCATCCTGTCCGAATTGACCGAGCGCGACGGGGGCCCCTGTCGTGTCGTCGACGACGACCAGCGGAGCACGGCTCGTGCTCACTCTTTCTCTGGAGCGAGTCGATACCGTGGGGTGTTCGCAGCCGATGGCGAGCCAGGCCGCGACGAGCAGCAAGATAAGCGAGGGTCTCATCGTCCGAGCTCCGTCGAGCCGTCGCGAAACTATAGCGGGTTCGCTCGACGCGAGCCGTCGCGACGGTGTCGTTCGCGCGCTCTCCATGAACGTGACGATGTGTCACAACCGCGCAGTACATGCCCCAAGGTCGGGCGTTTCACTGACGTGTAGGAGCCCGCTCAGATGGCTGTGCGCCAGCGCGAGACGTGCACCGGAGGGTTCGCCGCACGTGCCGACGCGGCCGCCACTGCTCACGCGCATCGGCGCAGCGAACCTCCGAACTCGGGGGGTGTTCGCGAGTCGAAATTATTATCATAAATGAACGGTATCGAGCGGGCGCCGGGGGCCACAGGGACCGAGTGGGCGGACGAGGCCGCCGCGAGATGGCCCATTTTCCGCCTCCTGCCAGCAGCGTCGGGTGGAGACCCCGAATGGTGTATCGTGCAGGATGATGGGTTGCTCGA
>CAYUAW010000190.1:6426-13454 GCA_964442485.1 uncultured Polyangiaceae bacterium | reverse complement strand
CCGTCGCTCCGATCTGTCCCTCGGTCAGGTTCAAGGTGTCGCGCTCGCGGAGAACTGGAGCGACCGCGCCGACGAGCGTGACCTCCAGGCCGTCGAGCATCCACGTGATGCCGAGGGCAATCACCACGCGCCAGTGCCACCCGGACCAGGGCAGGCGATCGAGCCGCTTCGGCACATCGGTGTCGAAGCGCGTCCCCGGAGCCAGCGGCGCCGCGGTCATCGGTCCGCCGAGTGCAAGAGTCGTGCGTGGTGAAGATGGCCGGACGTCGATTGGCCCCTGCCTGACTGGCAATCTCGCTCGAAGGACCGCATGAATGGCACTCTCGTCTCGCAAAGGATGGTCGCATGGATCTCGGGCTAGAGAATCGGATCGTTCTCGTGACTGGTTCCACCCAGGGCATCGGGTGGGCCGCGGCTCGTCGCTTCGCCGAGGAGGGCGCGCGTGTCGTGCTCAACGGTCGTACCGAGGCACGGGTCGCGCAGGCCGTCGAGCGGCTGGAGACAGAGCTGCCGGACGCCGACGTGCGCGGCGTCGCCGGCGATCTCGGGACGGCCGACGGCGCGCGTCAGGTGACGGACGTGTTTCCCGAGGTGGACGTCCTGGTGAACAACGCGGGCATCTTCGAGCCGAAGCCGTTCCTCGACATTCCGGACGAGGACTGGCTCAGGTTCTTCGAGACGAACGTGATGAGCGGTGTCCGCCTCTCACGGCACTACTTTCCCCACATGCTCCGGAAAAACTGGGGGCGAATCGTCTTCGTGTCCAGCGAGTCCGCGGTGCAGATCCCGGCCGAGATGATCCACTACGGCGTGACGAAGACGGCGCAGCTCGCCGTCGCTCGCGGGCTCGCGGAGCTCACGGTCGGCACTGCCGTGACGGTGAACAGCGTCCTCCCCGGGCCCACGCGCTCCGAGGGCGTGGACGACTTCGTGAAGGGAATGGCGAAGCACACGGGAAAGAGCGAGGCGGAGATGGAGCACGACTTCTTCGAGAGCGCGCGGCCTTCTTCCCTGCTCCGCCGCTTCGCGACCCCGGAGGAGGTCGCGAACATGATCGTCTACGTGGCGAGCGCCGCCGCGAGCGCCACCAACGGCGCGTCCGTCCGCGTGGACGGCGGGGTCGTCCGCAGCATCGTCTGAGGCGCAGAAGCCCCGCCGGCGACCTGCCGACGGGGCTCCCACTCCTTCGTGTCTTCTCTCTCGCGAGCGCTGGAACTCAGAACTTCGCCAGCACGTCGGCACACGACACGTTGCCCGTGAGCTTCGTCGCCATGAAGGGGATGGCGGACGAGGACGGGGTCACGTTGATGTTGCCGCTCGTGAGGATCGGGTTGTCCGAGCCGAACACGGTGCCGGTCGATGAGAAGGACGCGGTGCCGGTGATGGTCGACGCATCGGTGAGCGTCGACTTCAGGCTCGTCTGGATGGTCAACCCCGTGTAGGCGTTCAACATCAGGATGCCGCCCACGTTCGACGGAATGGTGTCGCCGGGGTGACCGTCCATGTCCGAATCCACCTGCGTTCCGGCAGAGTTGATGCCGGTCAGGATCGTGACGGCCGGCAGCGGGATCGGTTGCCCGATCGTCGCGGTGAACGCAGGCCCGGTCGCGGTCGTCACCAGCGTCGCGAGTACGGCTGGCGTGAAGGTGACCACCAGGGAGCTCGCGTTCGGGGTCGTCACCGGGTTCAGCCGGCAGATCTGGAACTGTCCGGTGAAAGTGCTGGCAGTCTGGGAGACGAACAGCTTGAGCACGATGTCGATGTTGGCGGCCGTGGTTCCGACCACCGGAGCGGTCAGAGTGCCCGCCGTCGTCACGTGCGAGATCCAGGTTCCCGAGAGATCCACGCCCCCGGACGTGGAGCCACCGGCGCCCGTCGTTCCGCCGGTTGCCGTGGAGCCGCCCGTCTCGGTCGAGCCACCGGCACCCGTCGTTCCGCCGGTCGCCGTAGAGCCACCCGTGGCAGTGGAGCCGCCCGTGGCAACGGAGCCGCCCGCGCCCGTCGTCCCGCCGGTCGCCGTGGAGCCTCCGGCTCCCGCAGTCCCGCCGGTGGTGCACACGCCGCCCGCTCCGCCGCTCGCGGTGGTGCCGCCTGCCGAAGCGCCGCCCGCTGCTGGAGCGCCGCCCGCTGCTGGAGCGCCGCCCGCTGCTGGAGCGCCGCCCGCTGCTGGAGCGCCGCCCGCTGCCGGCACGCCGCCGGTCTCGACGCCGCCATCCGGTGCCGCTCCGCCTGTCGCAACGGAGCCGCCCGCCGCGGGAGCTCCACCCGTTCCAGTGGCGCCGCCAGTGCCGGACGCACCGCCCGCTCCACCGGTGCAAGCGTTGCTGCACGAGCTAACGGCGCACTCTTGCAGATCGTGGATGGCCTGAAATGATTCGCGACTGAACGGGAGGGTGGCGAGCAAGGCCTTCTCCTGAGCTGCGCAGGACGTGTCGACGCATTCACGGACGGCGCGAATACAGTCGAACGGGTTGATCTGGCATGGGAAGGGAGCCTTGCCCAGCTGGTCGATCGCGGTCTGCACCTGATCGGTGTCCGGTGTGCTCGTGTTCCCTGCGGAGCTACATCCTCCGAATGCCAAGAGAGAGCAGCCAATGGCGCCGCTGGTCAGCACGTACGTAATCGATTTCATCCGTCGTCTCCTGTGTTGCTCGTGCCGCCAGCTTGACTCGAACTCCGATAATCGAAGATTGAAGCGCGCGGCCCCGTTTCATCGAGCGCCAGAATTCGGCACCCGGTCTGGGCAATGCGTTCTGCAAGAAGCGAGCGCAGGTTTCGGGGCACGACGCGTGGTGCTTGTCGAACTCCGGGTCGAGCGGCAAGCGCGCCGAAAATCTTTCGTACGGACTTCGCGGCGCCGCCTTCGCGCGATCAGGCCGCTCGTCCTGTCACAGTTCGGAACGCGCGGCATTGCACCCCACGCCGAAACATAGCGAGACGATCTTGAGCACTCTTTTTCAATGAACTCGAACTCGGTGCTCGGAGTCTCGCCCGCTCCACGCCGCGCCAGTGACCTCGTCGCCGTGGCCGGAGTCATTCGTCTCGAACGTGAGAACCGAGGGAACGCGCAAGAACGCCCCGTTGACAATGGTCTCGACCGGGCTGCCGAATGACCGCCGACGTCGCAGTATGGCTGCCGCGAAGCGGCGCGGATCAGCCCCCGGGCGGGATGATCTCGAGCATCTCGATGTCGAATAGCAGCGTCGCGTCGGGTCCGATCTTCGGCGGGGAACCTGCACGCCCGTACGCGAGATGCGGCGGGATCTTCAGCTTGCGCTTTCCGCCCTTCTGCATTCCCACCACGCCGTCGTCCCAGCCCTCGATGACCTGCCCCTGTCCGATGACGAACTCGAAGGGAACCCCTCGATCGAGCGAGCTGTCGAATTGCGTGCCGTCCAGCAACCGCCCGGTGTAGTGGACACTCACGCGATCGCCCTTGGCTGCGACAGGGCCGGTGCCGACGACGACGTCTTCCTTCTCGATGCCGGGCAGCATGGGCGGGAGCTCGGCGCGCGCCTTCCTCGATGCCGGCGCGCCCTCCGTGGGCGCTTCGGCCGGTCGCTGGCAAGCGACGATCGACGGGAGGAGGGAGAGCACTGTTGCGATGATCGCGCTGCGCATCATGCTCCGCCTGTACCGTCTTTCCCTGACCGTGGAAACCCTTCTCGTCACCTCCCGCTGAGCGACGCTCAGTACGTGCGTGGTGGGACCATCCCGAGCCTGGCGGCGTGCTCGAGGAGCGCGTCGTCGTCGCTCGTGCGCACGTTGCGCTTCAGGTAGTCGATGAGCCGCGCGCGGCCGTCTTCGTCGAGCTGCCGCCTTCCCGGGGGCGGCATGGTGCCGGGTGCGTCGCGGGGAGTATTCAGGCGCTCGATCGCGGCTGCGAGCTCTAGCTGGGGCAGGCGGCCGACCGCGACGTTGAAGCGTGCCCGCGAGATGGTCTGATCGAGCACGTCGTTGTGACAGGTGCCGCATGCCTGGACGAGCGCCTGGGCGGGCGTCGCGCCGGGCTCCGTCTGCAGGCCTATCTCCGCGCGGGTCTCTGGATCGTCGGGGAAGATGTCGGAGAGGTCCGGCAGCGAGTCGGCCGTCGTGTCACCCTTCAGGTAGCTCTGATAAGCCGCAGTGAGGCGGGCTTGCTTGTCGGGATCGGTCGCGCGCGGGGCGTAGAAGGGAAGCGCGAGCTGTTCACCACGCTTGAACGCTTCGTAGCCCGCGTACCAGGTGGCACTCTTCCGCGGCTCGGGCTCGTAGCCGGTCGGGTGCATCGGTGACGGCTTGGTCCAGGGCCAGCGCTCGTTCATGATCGCGACTCCGTCGAACACGAGGGGCTGCGAGAAGAGCACGACATTCTCCAGGGTCAGGCCGATGGTCGACCGGAGGAGGCTCTTCGGCATGGCGGCGTACGGCTCGTCGCCCCTGGCGCGAAAATAGTCGCGTGTGAGGTCGCTGCCGGTCGCCTCAGGGAAGTCCGAGCTCGTGTCGACATCCGGACCAAAATAGTGAGTCCACGGTCCGTCGAATTCGCGCATCAGGATGAGGGGGCTCTTCGTCCCGCGCTGGTGGCACTGGCGGCAATCGGAGGGGGTGTTCTTCAGATCCTCGGCGTCCGCGAGCGACACACTCGTCCAGTCGGCTTCGAGCCTTGGCGTGTAGAGGTCGCCGGGTACGCAGCCCCTGGCGCTCGCGTTGCACGCTTGCTCGAAGGTGACGAGGTAGAAATTCAGGATCCCGTTCACACGATCGACGCTGGCGAGCTCGACCTGCTGCACGCCGCGGTTGAACGCCATCAGCGTCACGCCGTTCAGCAAGATGGCGCGAGGGTTGATCGGCGAGACGAGCTCACCCGAGAGCGCCGTCGAATGCCCAAGGAGCACCGCGACCGCTTGGTCGGCCGTCTCGTAGCCGCCGAGCGTGGGAATCCCCCCGCCGTCGGGTGGAATCGCCGGATCGAGCCCCACGCTCGCCTGAAGGTCGGCGAGGCCGTGGATCGCGGAAGTGCCGTTGCAGAAGGCGTCTCGAACTGCGTCCGCGCTCTCTCGCTCGCAGAGGGGCACCGTGGAGGGATCCACTGCGGGTGTCGCCGTGGGGGACGGCGCATCGGGGTGCGTCAGGGTCACCGGCGTCACCGGGGCGCGGCGGGGAGCGGGAAGAACGTCGGGCTGGCACGCGAGCAGGGTCGAGAGGAACGGCAGGGCGATCGTCAAGCGACGAGCGCACCACGCGAGCGGCGACATGCCGATTGGATAGCCGAACGCGGTCGCGACGGAGAGTGGCAGGAGCGACAGTCTTCGGTCATTTCAGGCCACGGGCTCCGGGGTGCTCGAGGGGCGTGGCTACTCGAGGCAACGGCGGAGCTCGGCGACACCGGCCGTGTCCACCTCGAGGCCAGTCGGGTGCTGGCTCATCCGCGCCAGCCGGAGCGACTTCACGCCGCTGCCGGCGCGGACGTGCGCGATGAGGACCGCGGGCAACCGACGCCGCCCGTCGTCGAGCTCGAGCTCGGTCCACAGAGCGCTGCCGGCAGGCAGGCGCTCGAGCAGCTCGAGCATGCCGTTTCGGTAACTCTCGCGTTCGTTCACTTCGAGATAGCCCGAGACCAGCGCTTGGAACGCGAGCAGGAGGGCGCCGTCGGGCGACCTGTTGGCGAGCGCTGCAAGGCGCTCCGGAACGAGCGACGCGGTCAGACGCTCGAGCGTCGGAGGCGACGGCCCGCTCGACGCGGCGCGCATCGCCTTCACCGCGGCCTCGAAGCGCGCGAGCCGCTCGACGTCTCCGGGCCAGATGCAAGCGCGCATCCAGAGGACGTCGTCGTCGTTTTTCACGTTGAGGGGGCGGAGGTCGTAGCCGACGCGTGCGAGGTGCGCGACGCGGGTCGCGCAGAGGATGGCCTTGCCAGTCGCGAGATCCGTCCATGCCGCGGGTAACTCGTCGGCGACGAGGTTCAGCCCCGCGCTGGCACCCACGTCGACCAGCGAGAGCGGCCGCTTCCCTCCGTCACACCCGGCGAGAAATGCAGGCCAGAGCCAGGCGATGGCGCGGCTCGGGTCGTTGGTCTGGACGCGCCGGTTCGTGAGCCGGGACCAGAGGCCGACTCGCTCGCGCCCGAGCGCCGCGGTCACGCTCTCGAGGGTGACCGCCTCGAGCTCGGGCGTCGCCACCGCGAGCGCCGCGTGCAACGGATGCCCGGCACCCTCCTCGAGAGCGTCGGCGCGAAGCGCGGCCAGCAAGAGCAGCGGCCTCTCGTAGAAGGTCGGAAAGGAACGCGTTCGAAAGCAGCGCTCGAACCCGGCGAGCAGCGTGCCGTCCGCGTCGGACCCCGACAGCATGGAAATCACGAAGCCGAGCAGCCGGTGGTACACGGGATGCCGCGAAGCGAGCAGCTCGTGGCGGGCTGTCATCAGATCTTCGCGCAAGCCGTCCGCACCCTTGCGAGCCGGGGGTAAGGAGTCGCGTGACCCGATCTTCGATCTGGAATCCATGGGCTCCGCGCGGCGAAGCACGGAGACTCCTATATGCGCCCGGTTTGCGACACACGGCAAGAACCGAGGCTCGGCCCGAGGCTACGGCGTGGCGAGCGGGCGAATGCGATCGGCGAAGGGGCTGTTCGGGTAGTCGTGCAGGAAGGAGGAGGCTTGCTTTCGCGCAGCATCGTTCTGTCCGGTGCGGGCGAGCGCGAAGATCACCAGGGCGCGACGCTCCTCGACGAAGTACCCGCGGGGGTGTTCCTTCCCGAGCTTCTGGAGCGCCGCGAGCGCGGCACCCGGATTCTTCGCGAGCAGCGCGCGTGCCTCGGCGATGGCACGCATCTCGACCGCGGCGCCCGAGGGCTCGACCGCGGGCGCGGTGCGTCGCGGCGCCGGTTCGTCGCGCTCCGGGGTTGCCGACGGCTCGACACGCGGTTCGGCCTGCCGCCCGAGAGCCGTGGGTGTCGCGCGCGTTTCGGTGCTCGTCTCCGCGGCGGAGCGCGGCGCCGCCGTCTCGGGCGTCGCGCCACCTGGCCTCGTGCCACCCGGGGTGGGCGCTTC
>CAYUAW010000190.1:0-6326 GCA_964442485.1 uncultured Polyangiaceae bacterium | reverse complement strand
GTGCGGCGACGGCGACCGGCGCGGCTCGCTGCGCCCCGGGCCGGGGAGCGAAGCGCACCGCCGTGGCGAGGCCCGCGAACGGCAGGACGATGCCGATGAGCAGCTTGACGCCGAGCTTTCCCAGTAGCGCGCGGCGCGCCGCACCGAGGGCGCCCCGTGCCGGGCCCGCCGCAGTGGACGCCGCTGCGCCGACCGCGAGCGCCGCGAGCCCAGCCCTGAAGCGGGACGCACCTCGCTCGACGTCGTAGTCGACCGGAGGCGTCCCGCGTCCCACTGCGAGCAGCGCGCGTTCGGCGTCGGAAGAGTCGAGTTCGTCGATCAGACGCGTGGGTTCGCCGCTCATAGCGTCTCCTGCTTTCGGCGGAGGCCGAAGCTCCGTTCGCGCTCTTCGCTCTTCGACACTGCGATGCGGAAAGCACGCCGTGCTGCATGAAGCCTTGAATAGACGGTGCCGAGCTTGAGATTCAGTCCGGCGGCGATCGACTCGCACGTCTCGCCGTCGAGCTCGAACAGCACGAACACGGCCCGTGCACCTGGCTCGATCGAATCGAGCGCCGCCTGGAGCCGCAGCACGGCCTGCTTTTCTGCGAGCGCCCGGCTCGGGTCGGACGGCTCCGCGCCGACCGTGGCAAGCGCTGCGTCGTCCTGCTTGGCGGCCCGCCACCGGCTCTCGCGACGCCGGCGCGCGAGCCTCGCTTCGAGCGCGAGCCGCGCAAGGTAGGTCGTCGGGCTCGCGGCGCCCGGCCTGTAGCCCCCCTTGCGGTGCGCGGTGAGAAAGACGTCCTGAACGAGATCCTCGAGCTCGCCGTCGCGCGCGCCCAGCCGGTAGAGAAACGACGCCACGAAGCTCGCGTAAGCCCTGAACAAAGCTTCGCTGTCGGCCGAGCCCGGGTCGGGAACGGATTCGCGGAGCACCGTCAACTCCTGCGGCTGCGGCGCCGATCCTTCGAAGCTTGTGGCGCCGCGGGTCAAAATTCGAACCCGGGACCGAGGTTGAGCAGGCCACCCGCGGTGGCCGGGTACCGGAACAGGTCGCCCCCGTTCGGCCGCTCGACACGGAAGGACGGAGCATCCACGGGCACCAGCATGTCCACGTCGAGCACCCAGGGAACGCCGATCCGGAGCACGACCCGGACGCCTGCGAGCGCGCCGAGCCAGATACCGCTGGCGCTCCGTGAGACGGTGTACCCGTGCCCCTCCGAGTGAATCACGCCGCCGGCGAAGCCGCCGCAGAAGCCGACGCGCAGGCGAGGCAGGGGCGCGCCGCCCGTGCACGCACCGAGCGACGCGAACACGAGGAGCACGTCGAACCGACCCGTCGAATGGTCGATCGAGTCGTTCCACGAATACTGCGCCGCGAGCTCCGCGCGTGCGCCGAGCCAGTCGAGCAGGCCGTATTCGAGCCCAGCGGCACCGCCGAGCGACGCTCCCGGAAGCACCTCGTAGCCGGCGCCGAGCCCGACGTTCAGCAGACCCGGCGGAGGCTTGGCCGGCTCGACGAACGTTCGCATCGCGTTCGCGTCGATGGCCAGCGCGATGGCGAGACCCACGGCGGCGTTGGCCTCGTAACATGAGCCGGGGAGCGCGTCGAATCTGCGGTAGCGGAGGAGGCCGTCGCGCGCGATGCGAAATTCCACGGAGGTGGGGCTCGTCGCATCGCCGCGCACGAAGACCCGGACGTTGGCGCCCACGCGTGAACGGCCGAGCCATGTTCGCACGTGCCCTGCCAGCTGCCGACCGTCGAGACACGTTGCGCCGCGGCTGACCTCGATGGCGTCCTCCACGGCGCGATCCGGCGGAGCAATGGCAGGCGCAGCGAGTGCCGGGGCCGTACCTCCCAGCGCCGCGACGATGGCGACGAGGAGCAGCCCGCGAACCGCACGAGTGGGCGGTTCCACCCGCGTCACGCGACCGAGCTCGGTACTCGAATGCCTGCTCACTCGCTCGAGTCTACGGGACTGATCGCTGAAATGCTCGAGCGAGATGCGTCACAGGACCATCTCGCTCACCAGGATGTCGAGCTCGGCGTTCGTGTAGTTCGGGATATCGCGGCCGAGCTCGTCGCCGTAGGCTTCGAGCGCCTCGTAGTAGTCCTCGAGCGTCGCGAAGAAGAGGTGCGCGACGCAGGTGTAGCGGGGGGCGCTGTCGCGCTCCTCGCCCGATACGCCACGGTCGACCTCGACCCGGACGGGATTCAGGAGCCGGCGAGCGAGCGGGAGGTGGCGCTCGACGTAGTAGTCGAGATCGAAGTGCGTCGAGGGCCCGTTGGCGTAGCTGAAGGTGGCGCGAACCATGGCACCACTATAGCGCCGGCCGGTCTCGCGGCTCCCTGTCAGCGTGCGAGGGCGACGCCGCTCGCGTCGACGCGGAAGATCTGTGCCGAGATGGGATACGAGGACCCTGCGAGCTCGTCCTCCGCCCGGGACTCGAGACGCGCGGTCGGGTAGTCCGCGGAGCAGACGAGTAGCGCGTCGCGGTTCGGCACCGCGGCGAAGAATGGATAGCCGAGCTCGCGCGCGATCGCGTCGCGGACTTCATGGACGAGCAGGCGTGCCGCCGCGTAGTGATCTCCGGGAGCGATGACGAGAAGCTTGCCA
The DNA here is from genome assembly GCA_964442485.1 of uncultured Polyangiaceae bacterium. Classification (GTDB taxonomy): domain Bacteria; phylum Myxococcota_A; class Polyangia; order Polyangiales; family Polyangiaceae; genus DASZVB01. The sequence continues at coordinate 3,729 of CAYUAW010000190.1, read as the reverse complement.
GGGACGCCGCGCGCTGACTGCTCCGGCTCGAGTCGGTCTGCCTTCGCGCTCTGCCAGAGCTGACGGGCCGCCTCGTCGTGCAGGGCGTCGAGGTCGACCTTCCACGCTGCCGGCTGTCCCTTCGTGACGTACGTCATGCGCTTCGGCGAATCGACGACGAAGGTCTCGACGACGTCTCCAGCGAACGCGCGCCGCGTGACCCCTTGCGCGTCCGCGAAGGAGACGGGCACGAGGACGGGTCGCAGGCGCTCCCTGACCTTCTCGAGCGACATCGCCTGACCATCGTCGAAGGCGTCGGCAAGGTTCTGCACAGTCTGCTCGACGAACGCAGTGAACGCCTCGCGGTCTCCCGCGGCCTCGCGGACGGCGTTGTCGAGGTGAATCACCGCGGCAGCGCCGCCGTTCCGGACCTCGAGCTCGAGCGGGCCCGTGGGGCGCACGGTCCACTCCGGATGTGTCGCTTTCAGGAGCTCCGCCGCGACGTCACCGAGCTCCGCCTGGTCGTGCCGTAGCGCTGCGCGGTGCACGACGATGCCGGCGACGAGCAACGCCGTCACGCCCGCGACCAGGAGGGATGCGCGCTTCCTTCCCATTCACAGCCCCGTGCGGCGAAGGTCGAACCAGCCCGTGTCGCGCTGCCGCTGGTACCAGGGGTTGACGGGGATCATCTCCGCGTGTTCCTCGCGCGAGCAATCGTCGCCAGCGAGAAGCAGCGAGCGCGGCGCTCGGCCCTGGATGAGGAGTGCATAGGACGGCGTCGTCCACCACCGGAGCGCAGTCAAGGCGGCCTCCGGAGTGTCGTTCATCGAGACGCACCGGCTCTCGCTGGAGGCGAGCGTCGATTCGAGACGCTGACGGAGGCCGAACCAGAGCCGCGTCTGGACGGAGAGCACGCCGACGAAGACGAGGGCGCCACCGAGGCAGACGAGCTGGTCGTCCAGGCCGAGCGCCGCGGAAGGACGGCCCACGCGCAGCGCGATCAACGCTGCAACGAAGAACGGCAGCGCCGCGAGCGGCGCGATGAATCGAAAATTGAGCTCGTCGCGCCAGGCCTGGACGTTCGCGGCCCACGGGAGGAGCGCGGTGAGGACGACGACGAGCGCCACGAGCAGGAGCCCGAAGGTCAGAGTGCGCGCCTTGCGCTGCGCGAGCTGCATCGTGAGCACGAGCGCGGGGAGCGCCGTGACCGCCATCACGGCTGCCCGTGGAAGGTGGAGGCTCTGCCATACGTCCGCGAGCTGCACGTCGGCCTGCGAGCGCTCGTACACGTCCCGGAACGCCATCACGATGCGCGCCGCACCGAGCGCGCCCAGGACGGACGCCGCCGCATGGAGCTCCCTTCGACGCGCTTGCTCGGCGGTCGCGCACACGACGGCCGAGACCGCCACGAGAACCAGGAGCGGACCCGAGACCGGGTGGAGCCCGAAGAGAAGGAGCACGCCGAGCGCGCTCCACGTCAAGCGCCCGACCGAGAATCCCGTCACGACGACGAGCAGGAGCGGCCAGGCGAGGTTCACCGCGAGCAAGGCCTCGGTGACGAAGAAGAGCTGCCCCGCGACCGCGCCGCAGCAGAGCCACGTCAAGGGAAAGACCACGAGCCGCGGGCGCGTCGCCCTCACGGCGAGCCATGACGCCCACGCGGAAACGCACGGTACGCTGGTGTACAGGGCGCAGTACACGAGCTCGACGACACGGACGTTGCTCGTCACTTTCGACGCCCACAGCGCCGGCACCTGGAACAGCGCGACGGAGAAGCGGTGGTGCGGCAGCGAGACGGACTGCGTGTCGAGGAACCCGAACAGCAGCGACGCTCCGTCCCACGTGAGGGCGGCGCTCCCGTAGGTGGCACAGGCGCTCGTCAGGGCCATGAGTGCGAGCGCAGCGCCGAGGACGCAATGCCGCGGGGCTTCTGCGGGCCGGTCCTCGCTCCTGCTTTCCACCGCGCCACACTAGTCTCTACGACACCTCCTTGCACAGCGTGAGAAACCGGCGGAGGCCGGCGCCGACGAACTTCTTCCGGTGCAACACGAGAAAGAGCTGCCGCTGGAGGCTCCGGCTTCGCACGCCGAGGGGGACGAGCGTGCGGAGCGCGAACGATTCCGCGAGCGCGATGCGCGACAGGCAACCGAGGCCGAGCCCCGCCGCGACGGCGCTCTTGATCGCCTCGGTCTGCGTGAGCTCGAGCACGACTGTCAGCTCCGGCAAGAGACCCGACAGCGCACGCTCGAAGGCCTGGCGCGTTCCCGAACCGCGCTCTCGAAGCACCCAGGGGGCCGAGCAGAGCTCCGCGTCCGAGAGCGTACGCTTCCTCGCCAGGGGGTGATGCGGTGAGCAGAAGACGACGAGCTCGTCGGTGCGCCACGGCGTGACCGCGAGCTCGTCGCGCGAGAGCTCGCCCTCGATGAGCCCGACGTCGAGCTCGAAGTTCTCCACCCGTCGCGCGATCTCCTCCGTATTCGCGATGTCCAGAGTCACCCGTGACGTCGCGGCCTCGCGCAGGAACTTCGCGATGAGCGGCGGGACGAGGTGATTGCCGACGGTGAGTGTCGCGCCCAGCCGCAGGCTCGAGACGTCGCTCGCGGCGAAGGCGTCGTCGAGGTCCTTCGCTTGCTCGAGGAGGCCCTCGGTCCGCGCACGGAGAGAGCGCCCCGTCTCGCTCAGTCGGAGCTTCTTGCCGACGCGGTCGAAGAGCGGCACCTCGAGCTGCGCCTCCAGTTCCGACAGGGACGAGCTGACGGCGGATTGCGACATCGCGAGCTCTTTCGCTGCGCGGCTCACGCTCTCGCCGCGCGCGACCGAAAGGAAGACCTCGAGCTGACGGAGGGTGTATCTCATATCGGTATTTCCGAATGATTATATCGGAATATCCCGTTTTACCGATAAATAATCAGTCGCTAGAAAGCTGCTCATGAACCACCTGTGCGAAGAGAGTGTGCTCAGCGTCCACCACTGGAACGAGGCGCTCTTCAGCTTCACCACCACCCGGAACCCCGGCCTCCGGTTCCGGAGCGGCCACTTCGTGATGATGGGCCTCGAGATCGAGGGCAAGCCGCTGCTCCGGGCTTACAGTCTGGCGAGCGCGAATTACGCGGAGCACCTCGAATTCTACAGCATCAAGGTCCCCGACGGCGAGCTCACCTCGCGTCTGTCGCGCATCGTCCCGGGCGATCGCGTTCTCGTCAGTCGCAAGCCGACGGGCACGCTCGTGCTCGGTAACCTGACGATCGGCAAGCACCTCTACCTGCTCGGCACGGGCACCGGGCTCGCTCCGTTCATGAGCATCATCCGCGATCCGGAGGTGTACGAGCGCTTCGAGAAGGTCGTCGTCGTGCACGGAGTCCGCACCGCGAGCGAGCTCGGGTACTCGAGCTACATCCGGAACGAGCTCCCCGCGGACGAGCTCGTCGGCGACGAGGTTCGACGGAAGCTCCTCTACTTGCCGACCGTCACGCGTGAACCCTTCGCGACCCGGGAGCGGATCATGACGCTCATCGAGAGCAGCAAGCTAACCCGGTCCCTCGGCCTGCCCGCGCTCACCCCCGAGGACGACCGCGTCATGATCTGCGGGAGCCCCGCCATGCTCGGCGACACCGTCCAGCTCCTCCGCTCCCTCGGCTTCACCGAAGGCAGCAACCGCGCTCCTGGCGACTACGTCGTCGAGCGTGCGTTCGTCGAGAGCTGACGGGAGCGGCGGGCCAGGCTCAAGGGCAATTCGTGCCGCCCGCCTCC
>CAYUAW010000189.1:8350-13565 GCA_964442485.1 uncultured Polyangiaceae bacterium | reverse complement strand
GCCGTCGCAGGTGGCGGCGTGGGTGCCGCCGTGGGCTTCGGCTTCGCGGGCGGCTCGTGCGGCTTGGGCGTCGCCGCCGCCTCGCCGGCCATGAACGACGCGATCGCCAGGACGGCAATCGGCATCGCGGAACCAAGTGGCATCCGAGTACGCATGGGTCACCTCTCCGAGTTGACCGCCGAGGGTACTCGGGTTGGTTCTCCTATTCCAAGTCCCGAGATGGCTCGTGTACTCTCTTCCTTCGATGCGCGTCTCTGCCCCGTGCCCGTGCGCGCATGGGCAAGCGGCGTGGCCAGTCGGGGCGCCATGACGAGTCGGCTGGTTCTCCTGGCGATCGCGGCCTCCCTGACGGGCACGCTGCTCGCCGCGTTCTGGACGGAGGACGCTTCGTGGGCCGGCCGCGTTGCGGCCGTGTCGTCGGTCGCTCACGCCACCTTCTCGTTCGGGGTGTGGGGCTGGCTGCTGCGCGCGTCGGGCGTCGCGGTAGGCCTTGCCGCGGTGCTGGGCGCCGCCGACGCAATCGTCAATCGCCGGATCGATCCTCGTCGGGTGAAGTTCGCCGCCCTCTCGGGCGTCAACGTGCGCGAGCGCGTGCGCGAGGTGAAGGCTCGCGTGACCGAGTGCATCGCTCGGCCGAAGCCCGACATCATCGCGGCCTTCGACGAGCTCGTGCGCGGCGCCATCGCCGTGGAGGCCAGCGACATCCACATGTCGCCGACTCCCCAGGGTTACCGTCTCACGTATCGTGTCCTCGGTTCACTGCACGAGATCATGGCGGTGCCGCTCGAGCTCGGTCCGCGCCTCACGACGCGGGTGAAGGTGCTGGCGCGCCTCGACACTTACATCCGGGGGACGCCCCAGGACGGTCGTCTGGTCATGACCATCGACGGCGCTCTGGTGGAAGCCCGCACGTCCACGCTGCCCACGGAGACCGGAGAGCGCATCGTGCTGCGCTTCGTCCGCGGCGCAACCAGGGTCCCGGAGCTCGATACCCTCGGGTTCTCGGCGCCCGTGCTCACCGGATTGAAGGAGGTGCTGGTGCGTCCGCAGGGGCTCCTCTTCGTCACGGCGCCGGTCGGCAGCGGCAAGACGACGACGCTCTACGGTGCGATGGGGTACATCGCCGGGACCCGTGGAAGCACCACGTCGCTCGTGACCCTCGAGGACCCCATCGAGCTCGAGCTGCCGTTCGCGACGCAGACACAGATGCATCCGAAGGCGGGAATGACGTTCGCGTCGACGCTGCGCAGCGTGCTGCGGCAAGACCCGAACGTGCTCATGCTTGGCGAGATCCGCGATCACGAGACGGCCGACATCGCGATGCAGGCGGGGCTCACGGGCCACCTGATCCTCACGACGGTTCACGGGGACAGCGCAGCGGGACCCTTCGCGCGCATCATCGACATGAACGTCGAGCCATTCATCATCGCGAGCGCGACCATCGGCTGCCTGTCGCAGCGGCTCGTCCGGACGCTCTGCATGAACTGTCGCAAGGAGTCCGTTCCGGAGCCGATGATCGTGGAGCGGTTCGCGCGTCACGGGATCGAGCTCCCCGCCGGGCCGTATTTCGAACCGGCCGGCTGCGACTACTGCGAGGGGCTCGGGTTCACCGGGCGGCGGCCCATCGCGGAGCTGCTCGTGATGGACGCGGCGATGCGCAAGGCGGTTAGCGAGCGGAGAACGACGAAGGAGCTCTTCGATCTTGCCGTGAAGTCGGGCATGACGCCGCTTCTGCAAGACGGCCTCGCCCGGGCGCAGGCCGGAGAGACGTCGCTCTCCGAAGCGCTGCGGGTCGCCGGATGACGACCCGGTCGTCACCGCCCCCGGGGTCGCTGAGCGGAAGCCTCGCCCGCGCTGCGCTGATCTCGCGGTTCTTCGCGGCGGTGCTCGTCGCCGGCGTGTCCGTGCGGTTCGCGATCGCGAGCTACGAGCACGCTTTCGGCACTGCGGGCACGAACTCGTCGCCTGGGATGCAGCCTCCGCGCGGCACGCCCGCGCCCGTGCCGTCGCTCGTCCGACCCCGCGCCGCCCCCTCCGAGGGCGCGGGGGCGCCGCAACCGGGGCGACCCCGCAGCATCCAGCTCGGCATCAGCGCCGGACCCGGTCGCTCGGAGATCTACGTGAACGGGCGCCTGCTCGGCAACACGCCGTTCGTCGGTGACACGTCGTGCAAGACAGGGCTGCCTTTGCGCATCGAGCTCGTCCCGCCGTCCGGGCCGCCGCTCGTCTACGAGCGCGAATGCCGCGGAACGATGATCGAGATCTCGGGCCCGCCGCCGTGAACGCGGGGCGCGCCGGGTCAGGAGCCGCGGCGGACCTCGGACGAGATCGCCGCCGCGACCGTGGCGCCCTCGGTGCCGTCGCACGGGAACGCGACGAAGGTGCCGGAGGTGGTGGACACGAGAAGGTGCCGCGCGGCGTTGCCCGTCGGCGAGACCACCTCGGCGCTCTCGACGGAGCTCGCGGCCACCGACCGCGTGAACAGCCTCAGCGTGCCGAGGCGCCATTCGAACGACAGCGCTGCGCCCGCCGACACTCGCGGCTTGAGGCTGCCGAGAACGAACGTGAGCGTGGCGAGCAAGCAGATGCCGAGCGCCGGCAGGAGCAGACTGATGGGGCTCGCGACGTCTCCGCGCGACGCGCGCCCGCTGATCTCGAGCGCGAGCAGTGCCGTCGCGCCGGCCGTCCCGACGCCGAGCGCTGTGGTCGCACGCCGTCGCGTGGGTTCGACCGGGTCGTCTTCCAGCGCCGTGCGCAAGGGGTCACGCGCGGTGGCGCTCGCAGTGAGCCAGGGCAGGGCGTCGGGAGAAAGACCCCAGCCCGCGAGGACGGGGAGCGACAGCTTCTCGCGGAGCAGCACGACGTCGGTCAGCACCACCGCGGGATCTTTGCCGACGAGCATGAGCAGGGGCTCGCGCCCCGGCGCCTCGAGTGCCACCCCGTAGCGAAGGGCACCGGCAACAGGCTGCGCGGGAGCTGCGATCAAACGCAGGTTCGCGCCGTCCGGAATGACGAAGGGCGCGCCACCGCGAGCCTCGAGCAGACGCTCCCGGCGTTCTATCCGGATGACACGCCGGCCTGGCCAACCGAACCAGACGAGGACTGCGCCGAGCGCGAGAACGACGAGCCCCGCGACGAGCCGGTCTCCGGTCGGAGGGCTGCCAGCCATCGCGCTCGCCAGAAACGGCCAGGCGAAAAGCACGCCCCCGACGATGAGCGGCGTGTGGACGCCCCCGCGTCCGCGTATTTCGATCCGGTCCGGCGTGATCGAGGCGACCCTCATGACATTCCCGCTGTCGAGAGCGCCGGATTCCTAACAGCCCCTCGCGCTGCTTGCCAGGTTGCCGCAAACCCGCCTTCAGGCTTCGAATCTGCAGAGTGAGATATTTCAATTTCGCACGCTGGACGCGTCCAACAGAGCTCAAAGTATCGAAATTACGGGAATCGGGGGTCGGCACGCAGCCTGCAGTAACCCGAGAACGGCAGCAGCCTGTGGTGTCCCCCCCCTCCGCCCGGGCTGCTGCCTCCTTTTCGTCCTGCGTCCGTGACGGAGTCGTCACGCGCGCAGGGCCTTTGCGTGTTTCTTGGGGTGAGGGGCCGGTCTGAGGCAGCCTCCCGGGCCGACGATGCGCGTTGGCCCTCGATGGACGGTTGCCGGTCTGGCCCTGGCGTTCGGCTGCAGCTCGAGTGACGAGGTCAAGGCACCGTCGCTCAGCATCGCGGGGTGGTTCTCGTCGGAACCCGCCGGAGCTCCCTCCGCTGCCGTGGCGCCGGCCCCGAGCGCGTCGACGGTCGCGGCACCCGAAGCGAAGCTCGCTCCCCGCGTGACGCTCACAGGTGAGACGCGCTCGCCGGAGCCCATCGGTCCCGGTGCGGTGCCGCTCTACTCGCGCGCGGCGCGTGCGTGGATCTACGAGCGACCAAGCGAGAGCGCCCGCCACATCGGTTATCTCCGTGGGGGTGCGGACGTCGCGGTGAGCCGCGCAGTCGAGGGCAATGCCGGCTGCCCCGCGGGCTGGCACGCGCTGCTCACGCGCGGCTACGTCTGCGTGGGCGCGAGCACGACGCTCGACGCCGCCGATCCCGTCGTGCGAGCGCTCGGCGCGCATCCTCCGGAGGCATCTCGCAAGCTGCCTTACATTTACGGAACGGTGAGAAAGCCCGGCCCGATCTACGCGCGGCTTCCCACCGCAGCGGAGCTCGCGAAGACGGAGCCGGACCTCGAGCAGCGCATGCGGGCATGGCTCGACGCGGGGGGCGAGATCGGCGCAAGCTACGCGCAGAACGTGTGGCTCGGCCGCCCGGGCGAGCTGCCCGAGCCGCGCGCCGTCTGGAGCGAGCGACGGAGCGACGGGATCCCGGAGTTTCTCGCGAGCGGCGCGGCGCTGCCGAACCTGCATCAGAAACCGCGTGATCCAGGGCAGCTCGTGATCGGCTGGCCGCGGCCGCGCGTCGGCTACTCGTTCGTGACGACCTTCCTTTCCGAGGGACGCCGTTATGGCCTCACCCCGGAGCTCGAGATCGTGCCCACTGATCGCCTCCGTCCGATCCAGGGCTCCGACTTTCACGGCGTGCAGATCGGCGGCGGGGTCGCGCTGCCCTTCGCGCTCGTTCGACAGCCGGGCGCACACTACGTGTCGTATCAGCGCTCGGGCGATCGCCTGGTCGACGGCGACACCGCGCCCTATCGCGAAGCGGTGATGCTGACCGGTCGTCAGCAATTCTTCCACGACGTCCTCCACTACGAGACGAAGGACGGCCGATGGCTCAGTGATCGCGACGCGTCACGGCTCGACCCCGCGAAGAAGATGCCCGGCTGGGCCGTCAAGGGCGAGCGCTGGATCGACGTCAACATCACCAAGCAAACGCTGGTGCTCTACGACGGCACGAAGCCCGTGTACGCGACGCTGATCTCGAGCGGCGAGGCGGGGCTCGAGGACTCGAAGCACACCACGGCGACCAAGCGCGGCATCTTCCGGATCCACGCGAAGCACGTCTCCACGACGATGGAATCCGACGAGGTGGGCGAGGAGTTCGAGCTCCGTGACGTGCCTTACGTGCAGTACTTCGACGACGACGGCCACGCCATCCACGGCGCTTACTGGCACGACAAGTTCGGAATCCCGAAGAGCCACGGCTGCATCAACCTCGCTCCAGAGGACGCGCGCCGGATCTTCTACTACACCGAGCCTGCGGTCCCCGACGGCTGGCACGG
>CAYUAW010000189.1:4823-8250 GCA_964442485.1 uncultured Polyangiaceae bacterium | reverse complement strand
GCGGCGCGCCGGTGTCCGGCGACCTCGCCCCATCGAGGGACGCATCCACGTGTACGGGTATACCCGTATCCGGCGCCACGGCGTCGTGGCCCGCGTCTCTCGGCGGTCCCGCGTCGGGCGGGGGCGGCGGCGAGGGCGTCCCACAGGGCGTCGTGACCTCGACGACCACTTCCGTGGGGTACGCCTTGCCGTTGCTGTCTTTGGCGGGCGTCGCGTCCGGATTGTAGAGATCGACGTGGAAGCGGTAAAAGCCCACCGAGGCGTCCTTCATCGGAACGGAGATGGAGGGCCCCGCGGAGTCGATCAACGCGACGTGCGTGGCGGGATCGTTCGAGCAGCTGTTCGGGTCCGAAGACGTGCAAGCGTCCACCGTGAGCTGGAGAAAACCGCATGGCGGTGTGGCGGCGCAGGCGAGCGGGGGTGAGAGCGTCCAGGCGACCGGTGGGCTCGACGGCGACACGAGATGCCCGGTGCCGTCGTTGGGGCCGACGTTGACCGCGAGCGTGTGCATGGGATCGTCGCCGACCTGCACGCACTGCTGTGACCCGTCGCGGGTCCACGGGCTGCTGCCCGTCGTCGAGATCGATTCGATGCGCAGGTGAGGCGGATCGAGCGAGCCCGTGTTCGACGACGAGCTCGTGCACGCCGCAGGCGCAAGAGCGGCCGCGATTGCCACGACAGCGAGTGATTTTTTCCCGAGCAATGAACGAAGCAAGAAGGTCTCCCGAGTCGCGGCGGAGGGTAATAGCAGAGCTCGCCTGGGTCGACTCCGTGTTTCGCCCCGGCGCGCGCCCGGCGCCGTTTTCAGCTGTGCAGCGGCTCACGTCAGTGAGACGAAATGGAGGACCGACAAATCTTTGCCTCGAACCCGCCGTCGATGCGCGTCGCGGGCCGGTTTCCGTCGCCGGGGTACTCGAATGCCAGCGCGCCGATCACGGACGTGTGCAGGTCGAGCGATACCGCACCGAGGCGAAGAGCCCCCCCGGGCTCGAAGAGACGCGAGTGAGCGCCGAGCAACGCTTTCGGGAGTGCGTAGGCCTCGTGCAGCAGTTGATCGCGGGCGGGGAGGCCGGTCCAGGCGTAGCTCCCGGGCACCGGACGCTGCTCCGCCGGCGTGACGATGATGAGAGAAAGCGCGAACTCGCCGTCCTTCGGAGGCGACCAGTGCTCGCACGAGACCGAGTAGCTCGCCAGGGTGATACGGAGCTCGTTCCTGAGACCCGGTAGCTCGACGTACTCGGCGAAGGCGCTCTTCGTCGCGAACCGCGTGGTGTCGGCGCCGTCCACGATTGTGATGTCGTGCGTACGCGACGGCTCGCATCCGAGGGCGAACGCCGCAGCGGCAAGATAGCGGGCCGCCCGCGGGCAGGGCTTCCGCGGGCTCTTTCGCGCTCGCATCGACGCTTGTACCCTAGTGCCTCGAGTCCATCGAGGCGACGGGAATTTCGAGTCGCGCGCGAAGCTCCGTTTTACGGTATTGAGCAGACTGACCATGATGACGCAGCGCGCACTCCTCGTCGTGGGCCACGGCACGATCCGCGACCCGGCGGACGTCCCGGAGTTCCTTCTGCGTATCCGCCGCGGGCGTCCTGCGTCACCCGAGCTCGTCGAGGAGATCCGGCGTCGGTATCGTGCCATCGGACGCTCGCCGCTGCTCGACACCACTGAATCGCTCGCGAGGGGGCTCGCTGCGCGTCTCGACATGAAGACGCGCGTGGCGATGCGCTTCTGGGCGCCGCTCGTCGAGGACGTCGTCGCGGAGCTCGTCGCTTCCGGCGTGACGGAGCTGTGCGTGCTGCCGGTGGCGCCCTTCAGCGTGCACGTCTACGCCGATGTGGTCGCTCGCGCCGTCGAGCGTCTCGGGAAGTCCGGGGACGTCACGCTCTCGGCCGTCGCACCCTACGGCAGCGAGCCAGCGTTCATCGCCGCGCAGGCCGCGAAGGTGCGGCCACTGCTCGCGGGGAAGGATCCAGGGGCGACGGAGCTCGTCCTCAGCGCGCACAGCTTGCCGCGCGGCGTGATCGCGTCGGGGGATCCGTATCAGAAGCTCTTCGAAGCGAGCGCACGCGCCATCGCGGAGTCCCTCGGATGGAGCGCCCGGATCGTCTACCAGAGCCAGGGCGCCGACGGCGGCGACTGGCTCGGGCCGACGCTGGACGAGGCGCTCGTCGCCGCGCGCGCCGCCGGCAAGCGCACGGTGGTGAACGCGCCCGTCGGCTTCCTCGCGGATCACGTCGAGACGCTCTACGACCTCGACATCGAGGCAGCCGCGCGCGCCCGCGAGCTCGGCCTCGCCTTCGAGCGGGCGCCGACCCTGGGTGACGACGCGGCGCTCTCCGACGTGCTCGCCACTGCGGTGACGCGCGCGCTCGTTTCCTTTCGCCGGACGCCATGAAGACGAAAAAACGCATCAGGATGGTCGCGCTAGTCGCCGCCTTGCTCTCCACGGGCTGCGGCATCTTCCGCGGCGCCATCAACGACAGCCCGAGCATCCGCTGGTTCCTCTTCTCGACCTTCGGCGCAGGGCGGGTGTGTCCGGAGATGCTCAAGCGCGGGGCTCCGCTCCAGCTCGTTCCGGGGGGCGAGACGCTCGGTCGGTTCTTCCCGAACGCGTGCCGCGTCGACACGAACGGGGACACGCAGACGATCACGCTTCACTTCGCGGGGACGGGCTATGCCTGGACGCCCATCGCCGGGCGAATGGGGTTCGCGGTGGAAGCGGCGATCGAGTACCGCCCGGATTTCCGGCTGGAGAGCGACGCGATGTACGTCTGGGCGCGCTACAACCGCGTGACGTACGGCCCGGTGTTCTCCATCGGCTACATCGAGAACAAGCTGGCGGACTGGGCGGCGCGAACCCCGGCCGGCTATCTCGCCACGACGTTCGGCAGCCAGATCGTTCAGAGCCAGCTCGCGAGCGGCTTCACCGTGATCCGCACCGATCAGGGCGACGACTTCTCGCTCGGGATCCTGAATCCCCCCGATCGCCCCACGCATCCCTTCGCGCTCACGAGCTCCGACCACGTGCTCCTCGACGGCGAGACCACCGGCGTGCGGCCGAACCAGATCGACTTCCTCGGTCCGTACGAGGTCGTCTCCGACGATCAGGCGCTCTTTCTACGCTTCAAGCTGACGGGACCGGCGGTCGACGTCCTCGTCATGTCCAGGAATCAGGCCGACCCGTGGCGCGAGGCGATCCAGCGCGGCACGCCGCTCGGTCCGCCCACATCGCCGCCCATCGAGACGTTCGTCGTGCAGCCGAACCAGGACCAGACCCAGCGCGTGCGGCTGCCGGCGGGCCAGTACTATCTGATCATCGACAATTCGAATCTCATCGGCTCGGTCGCGCCGCCGTGGAGCCCGATGAACGTCCTCGGAGGCGGCGCGGCGCTCGTCTCGTACTCGGTCGAGCTCGGAGAGGCGAGCT
>CAYUAW010000189.1:0-4723 GCA_964442485.1 uncultured Polyangiaceae bacterium | reverse complement strand
CGGCTGATCTTCACGCGCCAGTCGACCGGTAGATCCAGGAACCCTTCGAGGCACAGGTAGTCGTAGAGGGCGTTGCACACCACCTCGCACGTCTCGCTGTAGACGTGGGGATCGGTGAAGAAGCGCACCGTCTCCTCGTGCACGTCGTTCCCCTCCGGGACGAGCGCGGCCATGAGCTCGTCGCCGCAGAAGTTCACCATCTGCTGCATCAGGAGCCGCTCCCACTCCACGCGAAACGCCTGGAAGCGATCGGGCAGCACCTTGTACGCGACGCTGTTCGGCTGCCGCGCGGTCTGGGCGTTCCTGATGGTGATCTTCGCCATCTGCCCCAGGCGCGCGGGCAGGTGCTTCTGGAAAAAGTCGACGAGCACCGTCGTGAAGATCGTCATCACGCGATTCAGCTCAGGAGAGCGCCGCGACAGGAATGCCACCTGCAGCTCGCGCTCCGTCTTCGCGAGGAGCTCGAGCGTCGCTTCCTTCACGTCCTCCGTCGCATAGTCGAACCCCTCGAGCTCCGTGCGGATGCGGTTCTTGTAGCGCGACAGGACGTAGTAGACGCCCTGCTCGGCGTACCGGATCGTCTTGTCCTTGTCGCCCTTCGTCTTCTCGTGGAGCTCGCTCTCGAAGAAGAGCTTCGCGACGCGGCGGCCGATGGGCTTCAGGTTCTGCGTGATGAGATTGCCGCGCTCGCCGTCGGAGCAGACGCGGCCGAGCAGCTCCGTGAGCGTCGCGACGTGGCGCGTCTCCATCGAATCCGGCGGCTCGCTGGTCGGGCCGTTCACCGACAGCGCCGCCTGCATCTCCCTGAGCTGCGCGACGACCTGCGCGGTGATGGCGTCGAGCTCCGGGCTCGTCTCGAGGTCGCCCTTGTAGTGGACGATGCGAGCCTGAACTTGCTCGTTCAGGAGCCCGAGGGCGCGGAGCGCGAGCGAGTCCTTGTCGACCTGACTCAGACCTTCGGCGCCCTCCGTGCGGCCGCCGGTCGCCGGGCGAGCCCGGGAGGGTGGGGGAGGAGGCCGTCTCGGTGGGGTCTTCGGCGCCGAGGGATCGCTCACGGGGGAACCCTGAGCGTATCACGAGCTCGCGAGCGGGCGGGGGGCTTCGTGCCCTCGAGCCGCTCCGACCTCGAGCGCGGAGACCCCGCGTTTGCGCGCAATTCACGGCTCTTCTGTAAGCCGAGGAGGCCCGGCCCGTTGTAGAAGGAACCCTCGGGAGATCGCCATGCGCTTCGTCGCTTCATTGCTTGCCCTGTCCATCGTTCCCCTGGCCGCGGGCTGCGCCCGGGGGCCCAACGTTCAGTCCGATCTGCCGCTTCGCCGCGTGGTCATTTACCGCAACGGCGTGGGCTATTTCGAGCGCGCAGGGAAGGTCGCCGCCGAAGAGGTGCGGTTTCGAATGCGCGGGCGCATGGTGGGCGATTTCCTCGCCACGCTTGCGATCGTCGAACAGGGCGGCGGCACCGTGCGAAGCGCGTCTTTCCCCATCGACGTGAAGGACAAGAACGACGCTCCGCCGCCCCCCGTTCCGCTCGAGGACCGCAGCATGCTCAAGCCGTGGCCGGAGCCCGAGCCGAACAAGAAGGACCCGAACAAGCTGCGCGACGTCGTGCTGTCCCTGGACGGCTCCGAGCATGAGCTCTCCATTGGCTACGTCGCCGAGACGCCAGTATGGCGGCCCTCGTATCGCGTCGTGGTCAGCGAGGGCGGCCAGGCGGATCTGCAGACCTGGGGCATCGTGCAGAATCTCTCCGGCGAGGACTGGTCGAACGTCGATCTCGTGCTGGTGGCGGGCGCACCGATCGCGTTTCAATCGACGCTCGGAACGCCGGTCGTACCCGATCGTCCAGTGGTGAACGACAGCGGCGAGGTCATCGCCGCGGTGCCCACCGGGGAGACGACGCTCGCGAACCAGCCCGCTCCGGAGCCGGAACCGGCCCCGCCGCCAGCCGAGGCGGCCGCGCCGATGCTGGAGGCCGCTGACAAGGACGAGGAAGCTCCGGAGGATTCAAAGGCGGATTCCTCGCGGATGCGCGCGCTGAAGAAGACGGCATCGAGTGGCGGTGCGGTGGGTCGCAGCGCGCCCAAGCCCATGGCCGCTGCCGCTCCGGCGCCCGGCGGCTACGGCGCCGGCGCGACGGCTGCGATGCGTCAGTCGCTCAGCGCTCCCCGCAAGGTGAGCGCCCTCGCTGCGGTGGCGCTCGAGGCCGGCACCACACGCTACAGCTTGCCCGAGCGGGTGAACGTCCCCGACGAGAGCGCGACGATGGTGCTCCTCCTGCACGCGCGGGTACCCGGGGCAGCCGTCTTCCTGTTCTCACCGGATCCCGGCGTGCCGGATTCGTCGTCGCATCCCTTTCGCGTCGTTCGCTTCACGAATGCGTCGACGGGCCTCCTCGAGCGTGGCCCCATCGCCGTCTTCGAGAAGGGCTCGTTCCTCGGGGAGGGCGTGCTCGAGCCGCTGCCGCCGAAGGCGACGGCGACGGTGCCGTTCGCGCTCGAGCGGGGGCTCGCCGTGCAGAGCGAGTCGCGCTTCGATCAGCTGGGGGCGCGTATCCTGAAGATCGAGGCGAGCCAGCTCTGGATCGAGCGCGATCAGGTTCACAAGACGACGTACAAGGTGCAGAACGGCGGCGCGGATGCGGCGCACCTGCTCGTCAAGCACCCACGGCAGCAAGGGTCGCGCCTCTTCCAACCGCCGCCCGGGACGGAAGACAACGTGGGAACCGGGAGCGCCCTCGTGCCGCTCGACGTGAAGGCCTATGGCAGCGGCCAGCTCGTCGTCGACGAGCGCAGCCCGTTTCAGGAGCCGGTCGACTGGCTCGACGACCTGGCGGGCATCGCCGTGAAGGCCTATCTCACCGACACCCGCAGCGATCAGAAGATCGTCGCGCAGCTCGGCCCGGCCTGGGCAATCCGCGACAAGCTGCGAGCCCTCGGCGACGAGCGAAACAGCCTGACCACCGAGCAGAACGACCTCCAGCGCAACACCCAGGAGACGCGGCTCAGCCTGAAGGCAATCGAGAAGAACAAGAAGGCGGCTGACCTCGCCGCGAAGCTCACGGAACGCCTGAAGCGGGACACCGACCGGCTCGACGCCATCACGAAGCGGCTGATAGAAATCGACCTCGCGACACGCGAACAGGAAGTACGCTTCCGCGACGCCATCCGGGAGATCAATCTGGTGGCGCCCCCGCCTCCTAAGGACTGATGCGATGACCAAGACCGAGCTCACCGAGGCGCTGAAGCGCGCGTTCCCAGACAGCGACGTGGAGGTGACCGACCTCACCGGGACGTCGGATCACTACCAGGCGCGCATTGCCTCCGACGCTTTCCAGGGCAAGAGCCGCATCGAGCAGCATCGCATGGTCTACGCCGCGCTCGGTGACGCCATGAAGGGGGCGGTGCACGCGCTTGCCTTGCAGACCTCCGCGCGCGAGAAGCGCTGACGGTCGATGCATCCCGAACGGCTCCGCGAG
The DNA here is from genome assembly GCA_964442485.1 of uncultured Polyangiaceae bacterium. Classification (GTDB taxonomy): domain Bacteria; phylum Myxococcota_A; class Polyangia; order Polyangiales; family Polyangiaceae; genus DASZVB01. The sequence goes on along the minus strand of CAYUAW010000189.1, from coordinate 1,248 downwards.
GACGGCCCGACGAGCGGGATCCGGGGCGCCGTCGACAAGCCGACGGGCGGCGTGCTGCTCACCGTGCTCGTCGCTGCGCTCGGCTACTTCGTCGACATCTACGATCTGATCCTTTTCATGGTCGTTCGCGTGAAGAGCCTTCGCGGCATCGGCGTTCCCGCGAACCAGCTGCTCGACCGCGGCGTGCTGCTGCTCGACATGCAGATGATCGGCATGCTGGTGGGCGGCGTGCTGTGGGGCGTCCTCGGCGACCGGCGCGGCCGTCTCTCGGTCTTGCTCGGCTCCATCTTCCTGTACTCGACGGCCAACATCGCGAACGGCTTCGTCCAGACCGTCGAGCAGTACGCGGCGCTGCGCCTGATTGCGGGCATCGGCCTCGCCGGCGAGCTCGGCGCCGGCGTCACCCTCGTCAGCGAGATCATGAGCCGCGAAGGAAGGGGATGGGGCACCACCGCGATCGCCGGCGTGGGTCTGTTCGGTGCCATCGCCGCGGCGCTGGTCGGCGGCCTGACCCGCTGGCAAACTTCGTACTTCATCGGCGGCGGCCTCGGGTTCGCGCTCCTCGCCCTCCGGGCCGCCGTGTCCGAGTCGAAGATGTTTCTAGGCTTGCGGGAGGCGAAGGTCTCGAGCGGCAATTTCTTCATGCTCTTCGCCACGAAGGAGCGCCTTCGACGATACCTGGCCGTCGTCTTCGTCGGGGCGCCGATCTGGTACTGCCTTAGCGTCCTGGTCATGCTGTCGCCCGAGCTGTCGAGAGCGATGGGGCTCGCGCAGGCGCCGGACCCCGCCAGGGCGGTCCTCATCTTCTACTCGGGTGCGTGCGCCGGGGATCTCGCGAGCGGCGGGCTGAGCCAGGTTCTCCGGAGCCGGAAGAAGGTGCTCGGTATCTTCATCGCCCTCACTGCCGTCGCGATGGGCACGTACTTCGTTGCCGCCGCGGCGTCGCTCTTCGCGCTTTACGCCTGCATCGCCTTTCTGGGCTTGGCGACGGGCTACTGGGCGGTCTTCGTGACCGTCGCCGCGGAGCACTTCGGGACCAACCTCCGCGCCACGAGCACGACCACGGCCCCCAATTTCGTCCGCGGCTCGGTCGTGCCGATGACCATGCTCTTCCAGGCGCTTCGCCCCCACTTCGGCGACGTCGCGAGTGCGGCTGCCGTCGGGGCGGGAGCGGTCGCCATCTCCATCGTCGCCCTCGCGCAGCTCGAGGAGACCTTCGGCAGGGACCTCGACTACCTGGAGCACTAG
>CAYUAW010000188.1:10532-13690 GCA_964442485.1 uncultured Polyangiaceae bacterium | reverse complement strand
TGTTCGAGCCGCACCCGGCAGTCGTGGCGACCGCCGCCAGCGCTACCCAGACCGCAGAGGCTCGTGAGCGCATCATGGGAGGCTATCGCTCGGGGCGATCGCGCAGCAACGGCGCGCTTCGACCACCTTGTGCGCTCTTGACTACAGGCCGAGCCCGGCCGAGAACGACGACGCTACGGCGCATAGCGCACGAGTGCGCTCGCGATACGACTCGGGTCCGGAGTGAGCACTCCGCCACCGAAATCGACCGGGCTCTGGAACGACGAGACCACGTAGACGCCTCCTGCGCCGTCGAGCGCAACCGACAGACCGCGCTCCGTGAGCGGCCCGCCGGTCGCAAGAGACCAGCGCGGCACACCATCGCGTGAGAGCTTGGCCACGAAGAAATCCGGGCCGGGGCTCGTCCCGGGTCCCGCGTCGGATGCCAGCGCTGCGTTCCAGACGTCCTTGCCGAATGCGATCCGCCTCGTGAACTCGCCGGTGACGGCGACCACGCCGTCGACCCCGACCGAGACGTCCCGGACGAGGTCGTCACCGGCCCCCCCGAAGCGTTCGGACCACACATGCTTCAGCCCGGGATCGAGCTTCGCGACGAACCCGTCCTTGCCGCCCTCCGTCACGAGCGCGGCACCACCCAGAATCGAGAGGCTCGGGCTGTCGAAGCTGCCAGCGATGATGATGCTGGCTCCGTCGGACGCGTCGAGGCGCGCGCTCGTGACCACGTCGTCGCCACTGCCACCGAATGTAACCACGTCGAGCAGGGCGCCATCCGGGGTCGCGCGCGCAACGAACACGTCGGTGGCGCCGTGGCTGGTGAGGGTCGTCGGGGCATTCCGCGTCGGGAATATGACCGTGTCCTGGAACTGTCCGACGATGTCGACGTCGAGACCCGTGCCCGCATGGAGCACCGCCACCGCGCGATCGTCGCCAGGTCCACCGAACGTCACGGCAGTGGCGAACTCGCCGGAGACGTTGCTCGCGGTGGACGTCGTGTCGATTCGCCCGAAGAACGCATCCTGTCCGCCCGCCGACGCGTGGCTGACGCCACCGATCGTCGCCGTGCCGGCGAAATAGCCCGGAACGAAGACTCCGCCGGCCTCGGTCGCCGCGAGCACCGGCCCGCCGAAGGAATCGGCCGTCGTACCCGCTGTCGTCGACCAGACGTGATCGCCGTCCGCGGTGAGCTCCGCGACGTAGACGTTGAACCGCCCCGGCGTTCCGGTGAACGCCGGGAAGTCGGGCCCGCCGACGTTGCCGATGCCGTTGTACAGACCGACGAGCGAGATGCGACCCTGAACATCGAGGATGAAGCTGACGGGATAGTCATCCGACGTGCCGCCATAGCTCCGGGCCCAGCGGGGCATGCCGTTCGACGACACGCGATTCAGCAGGATATCGGCCCCGCCGTGGCTCTTCAGCGTGGTGCTGCCGAGCGCGATGTCCTTCGCATCGAAGAACGTGCCGCTCACCACGGCATCGCCGTTGATGTCGGCCTCGACGTGCGCAGCATAGGCATGATCGTAGAAGAGCTGCCACTCGAAGCGCGCGCCGGCGCGTACGTCGGCAGCGTCTGCAGCGCTCGCGTCCGTCGCGTCCGTCTCGCCCGTCGCGGCATCCAGCCGCGCGCCGGCAGCTCCGCTGGCGTCCACGGACGCATCGCGCCCGGAGCGGCCACCGGTCCCTGCTTCTTTACCCGCCGTCCCCGTCGCACCGCCTGACGCAGCCCGCGCGTCTCCGGCGCGGCCACCAGCGTCCACGGCCATGCTGCGAGTCTCGTCGGGCGTTGTCGCGCAAGCGGCGATTGCCAGGCTCGAGGACAGTGACGCGACGGCGAGCGGGCGCTTCATCGGCGCACGCTATGCGCGGACGAGGGTTGCCGTCTACGACGCTTCTCGCTGCCACGCGAGCGCCCGCACGCCCAGCCCCTTGATCACGGAGTGGAACGACGAGAGCGCGTGGAGCTTCTCGCTGCCGAAGCGGGCCGCGAGTCGCTCCGATATCTGCGGGAGCTTCGCGGTGCCGCCGGTGAGACACACGCGATCGACGTCGGCCGGGGCTAGGCCGCCGTGTTCCAGCGTGCGCTCGAGGGCGTCCATCATCCGGTCCACGTGGGCGCGCGAGCCCGCCTCGAAGCGGTCCCGTGTCACCACCTCGCTGACGTCGATACCCGGGTACTCGAAGGCGAACGTCGACTCCGGCGCCGACGAGAGCGCACATTTCGTCGCTTCGATGGCCTCGAACACCTGGAAGCCCAGCGAATCCTCGACGAGACGGAGCAGCTGATCCATCACGCGCTGGTCATCGTCACCGAGCGACCATGACCGGATGTCCCTGAGAAACTCCATCGCGTCGCGGCGCGCGAGCAAGCAGATCTCCGCCGGAATGCACAGGCGGTCCATCAGCGACCTGGGCATGGTCAACGTGTTCGCGCCGAAGGGCACCTTGTACACGACGCCGGCGCCGAAGTGCTTCGCGACGTCGTTGCGCATGATGCTGCCGTCGACGGCGTCACCGGCGATGGGGACGCCGAACGTGGCGAGTACTTCGCCGGCGGAGCTCCCACGCCACCTCACCACCGTGTAGTCCGACGTGCCGCCGCCGAGGTCCGCGACCAGCACCGTGCAATCCTCGGGCATGTCGCTGCGGAAGTCGTGGGCAGCAGCCTCCGGCTCCGGACAGAACCTTACCTGCTCGAAACCCGCGAACTTCGCCGCCTCCGCGAGCCGCGCCTCTGCCAATCGGTCGTCGTCTGCGTTCTCCGAGAAGCGAGCCGGGCGCCCGAGTAGCACGCGGCGCACGTCGGCCCCGAAGTGACGGTTCGCGCGGGCTCGCATCTCGCGCAGGAAGACGCCGACGAGTTCCTCGAGCTTCACCTTTCGCGTGCCGAGGCGGGTGTCGACGAAGCTACGCATCGGCAGGAAGCGCTTGATGGAGCGCATCAGCCGACCGCGCATCCCGTGAGAGACGTACGTCCGGAGCGCCTCTGCACCGAAGGACCACTCCGATTGCTCCGAGAAGTGCAGGACGGAACGGAACACGGTCGGGTTCGGTGCCAGGGGGTCGAGCGGGATCGGTTCGTACACACGGCTCGTGTCCGCTGCCGCAAGGAGCGAATTGCTGGTGCCGAAATCGATCGCGTAGATCAGGGGCTCCATGGC
>CAYUAW010000188.1:9223-10432 GCA_964442485.1 uncultured Polyangiaceae bacterium | reverse complement strand
TCCGAGGTACTCGGAAGCCCCGGGTGCCCAGGCGGGCATTGCGCCGTGGCTCGTGGGGACCCCGTGAGGGTGCGCGTCGGACCGCCGCCGGTTCTCACTCACTCTTCGGTGGTGCCGGCGCACCCGGACTCGCGCTTCCCGGCGCCTGCGGCTTCGGGCCTTCGTCCTCATCGTCCGACTCGAGCTGCTGCACGTTCTCGGCGGCAGCCTTGATGTGCTGCTCGCCCGCTGCCACGGCGGCCCGGGTCTGAACGAAGGTGATACCGAGGATCCCGGCGCACCCCGCACCGAGGGCGAGCGCGGCCATCCAGAGCGCGCGGCTCGACAGCAAGAGCGCGATCGACGCGACCACGATACCGACCTCCGCGGCGAGCTGCGCCCACTCGTAGTGCTCGGCGGCTTCCTGGTGGGCCTCTATGGTTGCGTCGTAGGCCTCCGCGTCCTCCTTGGCCTCGCGGACGTCGCGATCGTAGGTGCGCGCGAGCTTCTTGAAGCGAGTCGTCTCCTCGGGGTCCGGCGTGAGGAGGTCCGCCATGTCCTCGGTAGAGGAGGCGATGAGGTCCTTCAGCTCTGCCGTGTCCTCGTCGTCTGCCTTCCCGGCGCTGCCTCGCTTCATGCGAAGGGTGTTCTCCACCTTCTCGATCTCGTCCTTCTTCGGTGAGATGGACTTGAGAAGCTCGAGGTCGGCCTCGATGACGCGGAACTTCGTGGCCTCCGCCTGAGCGAGCCCCCACTTCGTCGACTGGGTGACCATCGTCTCGATGAGCAACGTGCGCTGGGCGCCGACCAGTGCGGAGCACAGCGCGAGCATGACACCGAGCACCGCCATGGTGATGCCGATGTGCCGCCCGGAGGCCTTGCCCTCGTGGCCGCCGTGGCCCCCGTGCCCCTCGCCATGGGCGACCTCTTCGATCTTCTCGACCAGCTCGTGGAGTCCGCTCATCGAGCGAACCAGTATCAGAGCTCCGGTTTCCTGGATATTGCCGTGTCGCGGAACCGCGAACGCGCTGACATCTACGGGCGTTCCCTGAATTCAACGCACCCCGTGCGCGTGCCCGTGCTCGATCCGAAAGCGGTGGATCGGTGCGTTCGGCGACCGCCGAAGAGTTTTGTTGGTGCGGGACTGCAGCGCCGTGCTCACGAAGGGACGCCGTGGACAGCTTCGGCGACGGAGGCTGCCGGCTTCGGGCACGGGCACGGGCACGGGCA
>CAYUAW010000188.1:0-9123 GCA_964442485.1 uncultured Polyangiaceae bacterium | reverse complement strand
CGTACTACGCCGCGCCCGCGACCCTCCCTTTCTGTGACAGCGCTCCGCGGCGCCCCTCCATGCTCGCGCGATAGATGGCGTAGCGCGCACGGCTCAGGCTACCGAGGGGCTTGTGCGCCTCGAGCGCGTGCCACGGCGAGAAGACGAGGTTCTCGCATTGCTCCATCTTCTCGCTCGACGTGAACGACTGCGGCTCGATGCTGATGGTCGCGACCTTCACCTTCCGTGCTCCGAGCTTCTCCCAGTCCGAGGCGGCGTCCTCGACGGGAAACCAGGATTTCCCGACGTGGACGAAGAACTCGAGCTCGATCTTGCGACCGGTCGCGGGATCGAGGCTCGCTTGCAGGGCGTCGCGCAGGTAGTCGAACGCCGCTCGATCCGCGGGCGGCGCGTGCGGACGGGCGCCCGGCACGGGGCTCACGGAGTACTTCACCGCGAGCTTCGGCCCGAGCAACGACGGCACCGTGCTGTGATAGGTGATGTCGAAGGGGTGGTCGATGTGCGTGAAGAAGGTCTTGATGAAGATGCGGAGCTCGCGCGGGCGCTGGGCGGCGAACAGCAGCGCCCGCAGGATGCGCTCGCGCCGGGTGCCGACGTCCAGGATGCTCCGCAGGATCGCGAAATCCCGGATGTCCTTCGCGAAGAACGCGGGGTGATTGATCATCAAGAAATCCTGCGACGTCGTCGTCGCGGAACCCGGCAGCCCGTCGGGGGGCGGCTCCTCGAGAACGGAGTGGCCAGAAGCACCCACGTCGAGGACCTTGATGGAGATTCCGCGGCCGTCGAAGACGCCGTCGGGGCGCGGGACGTTCGACGTGTTGGAGCTGCGAATCAGCGCGTTGAACGTCGCGGGCTTGGCGAAGATGCCGTGCCGGAGCTCCTCCGGGATGCCGTCGTGGACCACGAAGGAGGCCTCCACGCAGCCGTGGTGCTTCGTGTGAGCAACACGGGCGGGGCGCGCGAGGACGTCGGTGAGACGCGCTTCATACACGTCGCGCTCCTGCAAGCGACGGGTCAGCTCGACGACACGCCGCACCCACTTCGCCTCCATCGGGATGGCTCGCTCGAAGGGCCGTGACAGCGCGAAGGGATACCCGAACGCCGGCGCGTCGCTCACCGGCGTCGTCGTCATGCGCGTCGAGCGAGGGCCGGGGTCCCGCCGGAACTCGTCGAAGGCCCGACGAAGGTCGGCTGGCGCGTCCTGCTGGTGCTCGCAGTACCACGCGACGAAGCGATCCCGGAGCGACAGCGCGTCGCGGATCTCGGTCGACGTGTCCGGGACGTCACTGAAGAAGTACCCGCTCCGCGCTCGCGCAGCGAGCAGGAACGCGGCAATCTCGTGGGGGGCAGCCGTCGGATCGAACCCGTCGCAATAGGAGAGGACGTCGAGCAGCGTCTTGCCCATGACGGCGACCAGCGCCCGCAGGACGTCGAGCGGCTCGCCGTCCAGGACGCATCCGATCACGAGCGGCCCGCTCGGAATGACCACGTCCGTGCCGGCGGCCCCCTCGTCGGGCTGATCCACGAGCAGAAATCGAATGCTGTGGAGCCCCGCGACGGTGGCGAAGGGTGACGGCTCGCGCGCATCGAGCGCCCGCAGCACCGAGTGGAGCTCGGTGAGCGGCGGCCGCCCGCCGGAGTTCCGCAGCGGAAGCACCGCCGTGAACTCGCGCGGGCCGAGGCCTTCCCCCTCGAAGCGCTCGACGCCGCCCTGCACGAGTTTGGTGATCTTGTCGATGAGCTTCAGCATCTTCCCTCCGACCATGCCGGCTACCCGCCGGCTCCGCTCGGCTCGCGGAGCAGCGCAGCGAGCGCGCTCGAAGCGGGCATGAAGTAATACTCGCCGCCGCGACAGCTGACGAAGCGAGGCAGCCCCGTCAGGAGGATCGGCTTCGTTCCGGCACGAGCATCGCCCTGGATCACCATGCGCCCCGCGCCGCACGCGGAGAGCAGCGGATCCTGGTCGTCTCCGAGACCGCTCGACGACGCGCCACAGAGCCACCGCTTCTGCACGAACTCGAACTGGCGCTCGATGTTCGCGTTCACGGCGATGAAGAGCAACCCGCGAGACGTGCCGTCGTCGTCGAGCGCACCGTCGGGGAGCGGGGCTCCGTACGGCATCCCGCGCCGCAGGATGCGATGCCGCGCGACGATCTCCGTCACTCCGCCCGAATCCCGGGGATTCGCGCGCCGCACGTGGGCGCCGAGCGGACAGCCCGCGCCGTCGGGATCCCCGGCGTAGACGAAGTCGTTCGACGCCCCCGGGCGCATCTTTGCGCCGTGAGCGAGCGGCTCGGCCTGCCGCGTGCGTCCGACAATCTTCGCTGCGACCTCGTCGGCCGTCAGACCGAAGCGCTCGCCAGCCTCCTTCGTGTAACGGCGGAAGCCCGCGACGTCCTGGTGGAGCTGCCGGAAGACGACGAAGGAGCCGTCCTGCGCGAGCGGGCGGAACTTCCGGTCCATCGGCGGCTCTTCCGACTCGTTCGGATGACCGAGCAAGAACTCTCCCGTCCGGATCGGGACCCAGCGCCCATCCGGCGAGAGCTTGCCGGTGCCGGGCCCCGCTTCGCCGTCGATGCCTTCGACCACCGGGTTCGACATGCCGTCGCGAAAGCCGAAGTGCTCCATCCGTGACGCCCCGTCGAGGATCGCGCGTCCGTCGAGCACCTCCGGGCACAGCGCGACGCCGAAAGACTCCGCCGCACGCCGCACGCCCGCGACGCGGGACTCCAGCGACTCCGGCGAGCTCGCGTAGAGCGACACCCAGACGTCGGCGTCGTTCCAGAGCGGCGTGAAGCTGCCGCGGTCGTCGCCGAGGTCGTCGGCACGCTCGAGCATGCCCTGCGTGAACGCGACGGACACGCCGCCGAGGGCGTCGGCTCCGCACAGCACCCTGAGCGCGGTGTGATTCAGGCCGACGTTCTGCGCGACGTCGGGCTTCGACGAGTTGAACGCCGCGTCGCTCGTCACCTCGATGCCGCGGAGCCATCTCCTGAGCGCAGATGCGTTGCCCGCCCTGGCGAACAGGTGCGCCGCCACGGGGTACCCGTAGCCGCTCACGAGATTGCCCTGGACGTCCGAGCGATCGACGGTCATGCGGCCCCCGTGCGAGGAAGAACCTTGCCGTTCCCCCACAGCGCCTGCGTCGCGACGCCGAAGGCCCGGGCGAACTCCTCGTCGCCCAGGTGGTCCGACTCCATCGCCAGACTGTCGAGCTCGCCGCGAAGGTCGAGCGCGAAGCGGATATCGGAGACGCCCGCGTCGCCGTAAGCGTTGAAGAACGCATCCACCCGGCGCATGTAGCGCCCGACGAACTTGAGACAGGCGCCGTAGTGCCGAGCCTTCGGCCAGTCGTGACACTGCTCCCAGATCGCGTCCATCTCGGCCGGCAGCACCAGGGTGAAACCGCCGAGATAGTCCGAGAGGTCCCCGGTGAACGAGCTCATGAAGAGGAGCGCACCGCGCCGCGCGCTTCGCCCCTTCGGCAAGCGCGGCCTCCGGAAGGTGCTCGGCGGCAGCCGCACCCAGTAGGCCTGATGCAGGAACTGACGCGAGCGCATGCGGGGCTCGGGCCGGCGAAGAGTGTCGGCAATGAAGAGGACGGCCCCTTCGAGCTGCCTCGCGACGAACCCCTTGAATGGCGAGAGCGTCGCGAACGCCGACGCCTTCCCCTTTATGTTCTGGTCCGTGTTCGCCAAGATCGCCTCCTCTCGACAACGGGGGACGACAGTCCCCATTCTCGCTACTCTAGCTCACGGATACACGCAGCGGCCCAACAACGCACGTGGGCTTTTCGACGAGCTCCCTCGCCTCGGAGCTTTGACCATGCAGCTCCTCGTCATCCGTGTACGCGCTTTCCCTCTCGAGCCGTTCCTCCACGAGCCGCAGTGCGGCATGACGACCGAGCCGCGGCGTCCTCACGTGCGCGCGAGGCGCTCGGAGAGCGCGAGGGCGCGGGCACACGGCTCGACGTCACGCTCGAAGGACGCCCGGAGGCCCGGGTCCTCGATGCTGTCCGCGATGGAGAGTACGAGGGTGCGCGCCTCTTCCGCTGCCGCACGCGCGCCGCCTTCGTCGCCCGCCGCGAGCCGAGCTTCCGCCCGCACCGTGAGCAGCTCGATGTCGCTCTCCAGGCCGCTCGACGTCGGCTGGGAGAGCGCGGATTCCACGGTGGAGAGCGCCTGTCGCGTGCGCCCCGCGGCGAGCTCGGCGCGCGCGAGGACGGACCCCGCGAGGCGGCGGATCCGCGGGGAAAGGCCCCCGAAGGCGAGCCGAGCCTCGTCCATCGCGGAGTCGAGCTCGCCCTTCCAGAAACGCGCCTCCGCGGCGATGACGGGAAGCATCTGCAGGACGTTGTGGTCGGGCGACGAACGCAGGAACTCGATGGTCGACAGAGCCTCGTCCGGCTGCCCCAGGCGGACGTACGCTTTGGCGAGGAACACGCGCGCCCATTCCTGATTCAGGCCGCTGCTCGTCCGCTGCGCGAGGGCGACCGAAGCGAGGCACGCGTCGCGGGCCTCGGCGTAGCGGCCCAGGTGGGTGGCGGCTACCGAGAAGTAGTTCAGCGCGGTCGATTCCGCACAAAGGGCACCCAGCGCGCGGAGGGACTCGACGGCGCGCTGCCCTTCCGTGAAGGCGTACTCGAGGCGCCACTGGCCGGCGAACGGCGCCACGGACGCCATGGCGCACCGCGCCGCCGTCAGGAACGCGTCGAAGACCGGATCCAGCTGTTCGAGCTCTTTCGACGCGTTCGCCGCCCGCTCGACGATTGTGGACGCGAGCGCGCCCCTGCCGAGCAGCACGAGACCGCCGACCAGGGTGAGCAACCCCTGCCCGAAGGGCCCTGCATGCTCAGCGGCCTGCGGTGCGTCGGTCGCGATGCGTACATACTCGGACGCCTGCTCGATGCGCCCCGACGCGGACGCGCCCAGGATGAGCAGCGAGAGCCCGAGCCACCACGGCGCGCTGCCCTCGGGCAAGAGCTGCAGCGCGTCGCGCAGGACACCGAGCTCGACCTGACCGCTCCACGCTTCTGCGTAGCCGCGGGCCAGCAGCAGGAGCCCGCGCTCGAGCCCCTTCGCCCCGAGCGCGACACCACGACTCGAGAGCTCGATCGCGCCACGTATGTCGCCGCTGTCGATCGCCACGCGCGCCGCGCGCACTGCCCAAGCGATGGCCTGCTCGGTCGCTTGCCCAGCCGAGAAGTGATCGGCGAGCAAGCGCGCGTCCGTCTCGCCGGCACGCTCGAGCCACTCCCCCGCCGCGCGATGAGCTGCCTCCCGATCCTCGCCGGTGAGCATGGCGTACGCCGCGTCGCGCAGGAGCGCGTGACGGAACCGGTACTCGCGAGCGCCCGCGTAGCGCGACTCCGTCGGGCGAAACAGGATCTCCTTCTCGACGAGCGCGTCGAGGATGGGGCCGACGCCGCCTCCGGTATCGACCATCTCGTCGACGCACTCCGCCCAGCAGGCCTCCCCGAGCACGCTCGCGGCACGCAGGACCTGTCGCGCCTCGGGGTCGAGGTGCTCGAGGCGCGATTGTGCCATGGCGAGCACCGTCTCGGGCAGCTCCGTGCTTCCCGCGGCCACTCGGCGGATCAGCTCCTCGAGGTAGAATGGGTTGCCGTCGGCGACTCGCACGACGCTCGCGACGACATCCGGCGACGGGCCGTCGCCCAGCGTCGAACGGACGAGCCGCTCGGCCGCCCGGGATGAGAGGCGCGGCAAGCGCACCTGCAACGCCGCCTCCCTGCAGAGAGCCGGGAAGAGCTCCTCGGCGTCCGGACGCGCGAGCGCGAGCAGCATGAGGGGCCGATCGCACAGGCGCCGCAGCGACTCGGTCAGGAAGGTGACGCTCGGCTGATCGGCCCACTGCAGGTCCTCGAGGACGACGATCATGGGCTGGCTGCGCGTCTCCGCGTCGATCCACGTCTCGAGCGCCCGGCGGATCTGCTCGCGCATGATCTCCGGGTTGCCGCGCGCCGCGCGCAGGACGGGCCCGACGTCGCCGTCTGCGGGGATACCGATCACCTCGCCCAGGAAATCCGCGAGCGCGGCGGCGTCGCCGTCCGGCACGAGGCCGCTGACGTATTTCACGACGAGCGCCCGCTGTCCGTCGCGCGACGCTCCCTCCCCGATGCCAGCGGCGTAGCGGACGAGCTGCTGCACGAGCGACAGCGCGGAGCCCGTGGTCATCGGCTCCGCGCTGCCGAGCAGGGCGCGGACCGCGCCCGCCGGGTGGCTCTGGACGAGCCACTCGCTCGCGAGGCGCGACTTGCCGATCCCGGGGGGCCCCGTGACGAGCACTGCGCGCGAGACGGAGTCGTTGACGCACTCGTCGAGCACGCCGAGGAGTAGCTTCAGCTCCTTGTCCCGCCCGACGCAGGGCGTCCTCTTGCCCATCAGCGGGCGCGGCGGCTGAAAGCCGCGACGCTCGCCCACGAGCGCCATGCGCCCGCTGGTGCTCCGCAGCTCGAAGCGAAGACCGACGAGGCCGATCGTCAGATCGTCGAGGAAGATGCCCGGGGTGGCGCCGCCGTCGCCATCGAGCAGCGCGGCGGCACGGTCGATGGCGGCGCCGACGGGCCCGCCGGCGGCCGGCGTTTCGACCAGCCCGGTTGCCACTGACAGGACGAACCCGGGCCGCAGGTCCTTCATGGCGAGTGCGCATTGAGCGGCGCGCGACGCCCGGTCGTTGGCCTCGCCGCGACCCGAGAGGACGACGAGGACTGCGCCGCCGCGCAGTGGCGAGAGCTCCGCCCCGAAGCGCTCGACCAGCGGCGAGAGGCCGACGGAGACCTCGGCGGCGGCGCCATCCACGGGCGCGAGCACGGGCTTGCCGATGATCACGCTGACGATCTTCTGCTCGGCGCGGCTGAGGCTCGCCGTCGGCCGCCGCGACACGGGCGCCGTTCCCGACTCCAGCGTGCCGAGCGCGTCGAGCTCCTCGATGACCGCCAGCGCGTCCCGAGGGCGGCCCTCCTTCCTCTTCGAGAGCAGGCGCGCGATGAGAGGATCGAAGCGGCTGTCGATGCGCGAGCGCACCTCGCTCGGCGGCAGCGGCTCCTGCCGGAGCACCTTCGCGAGCACCGCGACGGGGTGCGCGCTCTCGAAGGGCGCGCGCCCGGTCAGGCACTGATAGAGCACGCACCCGATCGCGAACACATCCGCGCGCGGATCGACGCGCGCCTCCCCCATGGCCTGCTCGGGCGCCATATAGCCGACCGTGCCGAGCAGAGAGCCCCCTCCCGTCAGCGTGTGCGCCGCGCTGCCCAGCCGCGCGATGCCGAAGTCGAGCACCTTTACGTTGTCCGGATCGGCGCTCGGGAGGAACAGGTTGCTCGGCTTGATGTCGCGGTGCACGATCCCGCGAGCATGGGCGACGCTCAGCGCATCGCACACACGCTTGATCAATCGCCGCGCTTCTTCCGGCTTGAGCGCACCGCGCGCGAGGCGGTCGGACAGATCCTCGCCCTCCAGCCACTCCATCGCGATGTAGAGGGTGCCGTCGGGCGTCGACCCGCTGTCGAGGTAGCCCACGATGGCCGGATGCGAGAGCCCCGAGAGAATACCCGCCTCGCGGACGAACCGGTCCTTGTAGCTCCGGCCCATGCGGTCCATCACCTTGATGGCGACGGGCGCTTCACGTGAAAGATCTTCCGCGCGGTAGATCGACGCCATACCGCCCCGCCTTGCGAGCCGCTCGATACGGTACCGCGAGTCGAGAACCTGCCCCGGCTCCAGGATGGCGTGGGGATTCGGAGCACCCGCGGGATCCGACGACTCGAACGGCTCGTCATCGACGGCCCTGGCCGCGAAGTCGGCGCGCGCCGCAGGTTCGGTCGGTGGAGACGGGTCGGCCATCCTTCTATGACGGGTACCCCGGCGGACGAGGCCGGGCAAGCCGCCGTCGCGGCTGGCGCGAAAGGTGTCAGCGGTTCTCGACGATCGTCACCAGCGGATCGTTCCACCAGCGGCGCTTCGCGAAGCCCGGAAACGGACCGATCACGATCAGCGTGTACGCGGCGCCGTCGTCGAGCTCGGTGACGCCGCCCGCCGTGAGCGTGACGGCCCAGCCCTCGTTGTAGATGGGGACGTCGCTGCCGAAGGCGAAGAGCTCGACGCTCGCGCTCGGGTCCTTCGCCCCGAGCTCTCCCGACGTCGCAGCCGTGTACGACGACAGCGGGCGCAACGCACCCGGGACGACCTTCGTCGCGACCGTGACGAGATCGCCGTGCAGCGCCGGCACGAGGCCCAGATCGACCTGGGTGAGCGCAGGAGTACCGCCGAGCACCGTGAGCGCGACGTAGCCGTCACGGATCTTCGCCGGTGACGCGACGACGAACTCGGAAAGGGTCGGCGTCGACGGCGAGTAGAGTTCCCCGCACACCGACTTCTCGGACGGGTCCGTGACACCCGGCCCGCCCGCGCACCCGCCCACTACCAGCAGATACCCGCGAGAATCTGCGAAAGCGCCGGCCGGCACGATCGGCAGAGCGACCGCGCGTACGGCGGCGATGGGCACGGAGGCATCGTGCGGCGGACCTGCGGCGTCACTGGAAGATGCGTCCAGCATGATGGACGCATCCAGGAGCGACGCGTCGAGGAGCGACGCGTCGTGCGGCGCGCCCATCCCGGCGTCCGGCATCGCACCAGGGGGCGCTCCCGCGTCGGGTACCGGGGGCGAACCCGACAGCGCCGCGGCAAGAGCGAGGATGCCCGCGCAGTCGAGCCCCTTCACCGCCGCGGCCGAGTCGGCAAGGACGAGCGTCGCCGAGAGCCCCGCGGTCGCGAGCTCGGCGACCGATGTCTCGTCGAGCCGTGCGGAGTGGCCGTAGTCGAGCCCGCCGGGCGGAAACGGGGCGCCGATCGCCGTCGTCTTGCCGTCCTGCACGAAGGAAAGACAGAACGCGAGCCAGGGCGAATCGGTCACGCCGTGCACGAAGGTGAGCGAGCGCGTGCCCGGCGGAGGGGTACCCGTGTCCCGGACGACGGACGGCGCCGCCTCGGGCTCGCGCTCACTCGCGGCGTCGCGCACGGTCGAGCGGCCGCCCGAGCCCGCGTTGCCGGCGTCTCTCGACGGTTGCTCGCCGAGCACGCTGTGATCGGCCACGCAGCCCCCCGT
>CAYUAW010000187.1:6435-13700 GCA_964442485.1 uncultured Polyangiaceae bacterium | reverse complement strand
TTCGCCCCGCCGCGAGCTCGGCCTGGCTGGCCATGTGCGGCGACAGGGCCAGGACGCCGGCCAGCGAGGGGAGCTCGACGTGGTAGTCGGGGTAGATCGTCACGACGCCGGCATCGGTGTCACAGAAGAGACAGCGAGAGCCCCCTCGGAATTCTCCGAGACGTTTCGATACCGCGCGGAGCATGTCCACGGGCTCCGTCGCCGTCCTGAGGAGCTCGTCGAGCTCGAAGAGGAACCGCTCTTCGCGAAAGGGCCCCTGTGATTCTGCCGTGCTCGCCGAGCGCGGCGGCTCGTTCAGCCGCAGCCAGTACTCGGTGAGCAGCCGGAGATCGGCGGCGTACTGCTCGAAGTGCACCGACTTCTGCACGTAGCCGTTGGCGCCGAGCGCGTAGGCCCGCTGCACGTCCTCCTCCGGGGCGGCGGAGCTCAGCAGCACGACGGGAACGAGCCGCGTACGCTCGTCGGCCCGTAGCTGCTTCAGGACCTCGAAGCCATCGAACTTCGGCAGACTGACGTCCAGGAAGACGACCGCGGGCAGCTGGACGCTCGCCGCGCCCGAGGCGTCCACCGCGAGCAGGCACTCGAGCGCCGCGCGACCATCCCTTGCGACCACGACATCGGCACCGCAGGGTTCCGCACCCAGGGCACGAAAGAACAACGCCACGTCGTCGGCGTTGTCCTCGACGAGCAAGACACGTGCAGCCGCCTGCACGGACTGCCGGCGCCGGGTCCCGTGTGCGGTAGTCGAAGCCTCACGAGCCACGGTGAAAATCGCGCGAGCGGGCTCGTCTCCCGCCGCATCGGCCTCCCAGGACCCCGGAGCAACGAGGTCGCAACGAAAGGCTACAAGCCCGGCCGGATCCGGGACGTCAAATCTGTTTTTGGAATGGATTCACGCATCTGAGGCGCGCGTTCAGGTATCGAACCAGGCGAGCGCGTCGGGACGATTAGCGAATGCCCTCATGTTCTGTCGCGACGCGAGCGCCATGCCGCTCACGACGAGCCGCCACATGGGTCGATCCGTCAGGACCGCAAGGTGAGCGATGCGCGCACGCATCCGCGCGTTCCACTCGACGAATGCGCCTCTCGCATCCAGGTCGTATCCTACCATCGCGCGACACTCCACGAGCACGTCCGCCTGGTTCGCAACGAGAATGGTTCGCTCGGCCTCATCCAGCGCCAGCCGGACCTTCTCCAAGGTCAGATGCTCGGCGAGCGTGATCTCGACGACGGGCAGCGGCATGGTTCAATCGCCCACCACGACGCTCGGTCGAACCACGCCGCCACCCGTCGGAAGCACGTAGTACGAGCTCATGTACGTCAGGTCCTGTTCGTACTCGACCTGCGCGGTATGACGAGGATGAAACCTCTGCCAGTACGGCTTCGTCGTTCGAGGGCAATAGTGCGTCACAACGCTCATGCGAGTCTCGTGGTCGGGGCGCGTGCGCGGATTGCTCCCATGAACGAGATCGGCCGCCCACACGAAGACGTCGCCCTTCTTCGCGATGAAGTCGCGCTTTGCGCAGCCCTGCCGGCTGCACTGCTCGACCAGGTAGGCGCGCGCCGCGGCTGCGTCGTCGACGCGCGGATCGAGCCGCTTCGTGCCGTCTGCGAAGAGATGGTGAGGGATCCGGTGACTGCCCTCGTAATAGGTGAGCTCGCCGCGCCCCGGCACCACGTCTTCCAGCGCAATCCAGGTCGCGGCCATCAGCAGCGGCGCCTCCGTGCACACCACCGACGTGTCCTGGTGCAGCGGGTGCTGATTGCTGCGCTGGAAGAGCAGCTGCTGGATGGCGACCGGGCGAGTGTCGAAGATGCGCGAGAGAAAGCCCGTGATGACTGGATGAAAGCTGACGCGTCGGGCGCTCTCGAAGTTGACGTAGGTGTCGAAGATGCTCTCGTAGCTGTCGAAATCGGGCCCCGACATGCGCTGCGCGCGACCACGCTTGTGATCCGTGGTGACGAAGCAACCCGGATGATCGGCGATGGAGCGGACGTCCGCGACGAGGGCGTCGACCAGGGCGGGCTCCACCGCTGCCGGGAAGACCGTGTATCCGTTCGCGGCGAACAGACGAACGCGGTCGGCCTCCGCAGGAGAGCACCTTCCGGCGAGCACGTCTCCCGCGAGCCGCTTCAGCGCGCCCGGCGCGAGCGGCCAGAGCTGCTCGAATCCTTCGGGGTCCGGCGCCCGGAGTCGCCGCAATACGGACAGAGACCTACGGAGAGCACTGCGCACACACCGGACGATAGTCACGCGGCCGTAGCCGCGTCAAAGCGCAACGTGCAGCGACCGCGCCTGGACGCAGCGCCTGCGCATCAGCGTTCGTCCGCGCTGGAACCGAGCTGTGATTCTACCCATGCATACCAGTCGTCACCGAACAGCTCGAGGGGATGCGCCGTGCGCTCGGTCCCGTTCCCGCACGTCAGATCATCGGCCGGACAGAGCTTCTCACATCCCCAGCAGACCCGTTCGGGGTGTGCAGGGTGCATCGGAAGTCGCACACGGGCGGTCATCGTGATCATCATCGATGAGCAAGTTAGGTGCCACCGTTCGGCTCCGTCGAGGTTCGGTCGAGAAGACGCGCCAGGGTCTTCGGATCGATCCCGAGCTTCTCGGCCGTGAGCATCCTGCGCCCGCCGAGCTCCGAGATCGCCCACCGAGCGTAACGCCGGTCGAGCTCCTCGAGCGACAGGATGGGGCCCTCGAAGCGGAGCTCTCCCCCGTTCGAGGCGCCCATGTCGGACGGAAGACTGGCAGCGGTCACCTCCGCGCCCGTCCCGAGCAGGACCAGCCGCTCGACGACGTTCTCGAGCTCCCGCACGTTCCCCGGCCACGGATGCGCCATCAGGCGAGTGAACGCCTCGCCGCCGATTGCTTGCACCGGAGACCCTGGATGGCGGGCCCTCGCCTGCGCGAGGAAGTGAGCGATGAGCACCGGCAGGTCCTCTCTGCGCTGTCGGAGCGGCGGGATCTCCAGGCGAACGACGTCGAGGCGGAAGAGCAGGTCCTCGCGAAACTTCCCTTCTCGGACGCGTGCTTTCAGGTTCCGGTGCGTCGCGGCGATCACACGCGCGTCGATGGGGCGCTCGCGGTCGGCTCCGAGCGCGCGCACCACGCCGCGTTCGAGCACGTCGAGGAGCTTGGCCTGGAGCGCGAGGGGCATCTCGCCCACCTCGTCCAGGAATACGGTGCCGCCCGTCGCCTGCTCGAAGAGCCCCTTGCGCGCCGCGGTCGCGCCCGTGAAGGCTCCCTTCGTGTGACCGAAGAGCTCGCTCTCGAGGAGATTCTCCGGCATGGCCGCGCAGTTGATGGTGACGAACGGCGCGCTCGCCCGCGGGCCTTCGCCGTGCACCGCGCGCGCGAAAACCCCCTTCCCGGTACCAGTCTCCCCGACGATGAGGACCGGCGTCGTCGCGTCGGCGACCCGGGTCGCGAGCTCGGAGAGCTCGCGCATCGCGTCGCTCCTGCCGATGACGCTCGTGAGCGCGAACTCGGCTCTGAGCGCGCGGCGCAGCGCCACCGCCTCGCGACGGAGCTTCGCCTGCTCGAGGGCCCGGTCGAGGAACAGCGCGAGCTCGTCCACCTTGAACGGCTTCGTCAGGTAGTGAAACGCGCCCTGACGTATCGATTCGACGGCGCTGTCGACCGCGCTGTACGCGGTCATCACGATGACCGGGCGTTCCGGCGCGGCGCGCCGCGAGAGCTGAAGGAGCCCCATGCCGTCGATACCCGGCATCCGCAGATCGGTCACCAGCGCGTCGACGTCGTCCGCGGCGAGCCGGCGCGCCGCATCCTTGCTCGACGCGATGATGACGGCGTCGTAGCCGCGATCGGCGAGCCCCTCGCTCAACGTCTCGGCCAGCGCGCGATCGTCGTCGACGATGAGCACCCGGGGCTTTCGTGGTTCAGACATGTTCGGTCTCCCGCACCGCGGCAAGCTCGACGGTGGCGCACGTTCCGCGGTCGCGTTCTCGGGGCGAAAGGGAGAGCTTACCGTGGTGATGCTTGACGATCTCGCTCGCGATGGCGAGGCCGAGGCCGGTGCCCGCGTCCTCCGGCTTGGTCGTGAAGAACGGCTGCATGGCCTGCTTCGCCACGGCCTCCGTGATCCCGTGGCCATCGTCGGTCACCACGAAGGCGACGCGCTCCCCCTCACCTCGCACGCGGAGGTTCACGTGTCCGCCGTCCGTACAGGCGTCGCAGGCGTTGAGGAGCAGATTCACGAGCACTTGCTCGAACAGCTTGGGATCGCAGGCGACCCTCGGCAACCCGTCCGGGATCTCGCTGGTCAGCGCCACGCTGCCCTTGGCGAACCGGTGCTCCACGAGCTCGAGGGCGGCCCGCGAGAGCTCCGCGGGCGACACCTTCTCGAGGGACGGCGTGCCTCCGCGCGCGAGCCTCAGAAACGCCCGCACGATATGCGTGATGCGCTCGGCCTGCTCCACGATCGCGTTCACCGACCGCGTCGATCGCTCGTCGCCCGCCACTCTGGGCAGGAGCTGCTCGGCCCTCCCCACGATGACCCCGAGCGGCGTCGATACCTCGTGCGCGATGCCAGTGGCGAGCGCGCCCAGCGTCGCGAGCTTGTCAGCGCGCACGAGCCGCTCGTCGCGCAGCTGCGTGGCCTCGGCCACGGCGAGGCTCCGCGCAAGCTCGAGCTCCTTCTTCTGCTTGGACTGCGCGAGGAGCCCGAACCCGGCGATGACTGCCGAGATCAGACCGAAGCCGAGGACGGTGCGCAGCATCGCCCGCTCCTCGCGATCGCGAACGCGCAGCGCCGTCGCGACGATCGCGACCCGCCAGACGCCCTTCGCTCCCGCGTCTGCCGCGGCCAGGCCCGCGATGGCCATGCGCGCGGGCAGCCCGAGCTCCGCCGCTTGCTCGCGCGAGAGCCGCGTCCACGCGACGCCCGTCGCGAGCGCTGCCTCGACGGCGCCGGAGCGTACCGACTCGCCCGTGGGTCTGATGAACGACTGCGCGCCAGGGGGCGCGACGAGCGCGAGGACGCTGCCCGCGCGTTCGACGCTGCCGAGGACCTTCGCGATCCGACCACTTTGGATGCCGGAGGCAGCACCAGCGTCGACGGACGCGAGCTCGGCCTTGATCGCAGAGGCGGCCTCGCGCGCGAAGGCCGACTGCTCCAGCGCGAAATCGTCGAGTGCCGCCCGAGCCTCGCGTCGCTCGTCCCAGACCGCGATCACTCCGAACGCGAGGATCGAGAGGACCATCAGGAGCAAAATGGGCGGCCTGTTCGCGGGCATGGGGAGCGGGTCAGTGCGCCGGACACGTCACGGTGATCGCAGGATAACAGCAGAAGTCCGCCTCGGCCTTCCCGTCGCCCTTGATGCTCTCGAAGGGAGAAACGGGCTCCCTGTTCCTCTCTCGCACGGTATGGTGACCGCCTGCTTCGCGTCGCAGTCCCGTCGCTCCTCGCCTTCGTGCTGTCGCTGGGGTGCCGCGCGTCGACAGCCGGAGGGCCACCGACGCCGAGCGCATCTGCGTTCGGGCAACCGGCCGCGCGCTCCATCGAGCAGATACGCCGCGAAGGAAACCACCTCGTCGGTTCGACCTCGGCCTATCTGCTCCAGCACGCCCACAACCCGGTCGACTGGCGCCCGTGGGGGCCGGAAGCGCTCGCGCTCGCCGCGAGGCTCGGTCGGCCCATCTTCCTCTCCATCGGCTACGTGTCGTGCCACTGGTGCCACGTCATGGCGAAGGACGTGTTCGAGCAGGACGACGTGGCCGCGTTCCTCAACGAGCACTTCGTCTCGATCAAGGTCGATCGCGAGGAACGCCCCGACCTCGACGCGGTGTACATGGAGGCCGTGGAGGCGATATCGGGCAGCGGCGGCTGGCCCATGACGGCGTTCCTCACCCCGTCGCTTCATCCCTTCTTCGCCGGGACGTACTTTCCGCACGAGCGGTTCCTGCAGGTGATCCACGCAGTCGAGGAACGATTCCGGACTGCTCCTGGCGACGCGGAGAACCGCGGCGCGGAGGTCGCGCGGCGCATCGCCGCGACGGAGCCGGCCGGCGAGGGCAGCGCATTCGGCGTCGACGAGCTCCACGAGCTCGCTCGACGCGCCCTGTCGTCGTTCGACGACGTACACGGTGGCTTTCGAGGGGGGGCAAAGTTCCCGACGCCCATCCGGTGGCGGTTTCTGCTGGACGCGTTCAGGAAATGGGGCGATCCGGAGCTCGGCTCCGCAGTCGGCAAGACAATCGACGCGATCGCGGCCGGCGGCATCCACGATCACGTCGGCGGCGGCTTCTTCCGCTACGCCACCGAGGCGACATGGACGATCCCGCATTTCGAGAAGATGCTCTACGACAACGCACAGCTCGCGGCCCTCTACCTCGCCGCGGCCGCAGCGTTCGACGACGCCAGGTATCGAGCCGTCGGGCTCGACACGCTCGATTTCCTCCTGCGGGACATGCGCGCACCCGAGGGCGGCTTCGGGTCGAGCTTCGACGCCGACACGGACGGGAAAGAGGGAGCCACCTATCTCTTCACGCCTGCCGAGGTGCGCGCCGCGGTGGGCGACGAGGACGGCGACGCTGCGGCTTTTCTCGGCGTGACGGAGGCCGGGAACTTCGAGGGTTCCAGCGTGCCGACGCTCCGCGGCGCGAGCGTCGAGAGCTCCGCGAATGTCAAGCGCTGGCCGGCGTGGCGCGCGAAGCTCCTCGCCGCTCGCGTGCGGCGCGCACAGCCTTCGTTCGATTCGAAGATGGTGACGGCGTGGAACGGGCTCGCCGTCGGCGCGCTCGCGCAGGGTTATCGTGTCTCCGGCGAGAGGCGCTTCCTCGACGCTGCCGAGCAAGCCGCTGCCGCCGTGCTGAGGCTCAATCGTCGCGCGGGCGGAGAGCTCGCTCGAGCGTCCAGCGGCGGTCACGCAGGCGAAGCCGCCATTCTCGACGACTACGCGTTTCTCGCCACCGGGCTCCTCGACCTGTTCGAAGCCACGAACGATCCAGGACACCTCGAGACTGCGCTGTCGCTCGTCGCCCAGGCTACGGCGCGATTTGCGGATCCCGCGGGGGCGTGGTTTCTCACGAGCGGCAGCGACCAGGAGCCGCTCGGCCGACGCATCTCCGTGGAAGACGGCGTCGAGCCATCGGGAAACGCCGCGATGCTCCTCTTGCTCGAGCGGCTCGCGGCGTTGACCGGAAGAAACGACTTCACGGTTGTCGTCCAGCGCGCGCTCCACCACTACGCAGACGTCGTTCGCCAGCGCGGCCTCGACATGGCCGGATGGATGGACGG
>CAYUAW010000187.1:0-6335 GCA_964442485.1 uncultured Polyangiaceae bacterium | reverse complement strand
CTCCCCGCGACGCCAGGTCATCTCGAGGATCGCCTCGCAACGGAATCGTCCTGCGCCGCGCAGAGGTTCACTGAAGCATTTCGAGTTCACGGGCAGGTGTGAATAGCCCCGGGTCAGTCAGCTACCCGCAGCTGACAGAGTGTTCGAATCTTGCACACAGGTGCGGTTTCGCGCCCCGGAGAAATGGCTGCTGCGTAACCGGCGTTTACGGACTGAGCTTCCACGCCGGAATTTCGCGCCAGAGCGGGCTTTTCCAGGGGCGACGTGCGACGGCCCCGGCCGTATAGTCGCGATTGATCTACAGGCATACGCGCAATCGTCATTTCCGCTCGCCGGCTATCATCCGCGCTCCGAGCGCTCGTCGTAGGAAGTGGCGAGTCCGCGCGCTCGCTATGATGGTTTGGATCGGTGTGGTGGCGCGTGATCGCACACCGTGATTGGCGGAGGGTTGGTTCCTGACTGACGCTGTGGAACCGGCATGCGGAGTTGCCAGACGCTACAGCCAATCCAGCTTTTTTTGCTGTGCATCGAAGATCGATCACTCGACACATTGAGCTCCTCTTCCTCTTGCTGATGCGTCATTCAAAGAGAAGAATGTGGGAACGGAAAGGGTCGCAGAAAATGCTTTCGCACACGAGAAGCGGTTCAGTCGGTGAGGTCGCAACGTCGAGGCTCGGGTTGCTGGGGAAGATCGCTGCCGGCGCCGCTGTGCTGCTGGCGCTCTCCGCAGGCTGTTCGTCTTCACCGAGCACGCCGCCTGGCGCCACAAGCGCCCCGCTCGTCACGTGCGGCAATGGCGTGATCGACGCCATGGAGCAGTGCGACGGAAACGTCGGCGCCGTCACCTGCGCCATCGCGACGATGGGCGCGGCTCCCTACGGCACGCTCGCGTGCAGCCCCTCGAACTGCCAGTTCGACACGATGGGCTGCTCCGCGACGCCGGGTGGCCCGCCACCGTCGATGACCTCGACTGCTCCGCCGCCCACCGGCGGCGCGGGCGTGCCCGTCAATCAACCGCCCCCGTCGGGCAACGGCGGAGTCACTGCGTCCGGCACCGGCGGCGGGCCGAGCGGCGGGGACGGCACCATTCCACCGATCGGCGGCGGCGGTACGACCGCCGGCGGCGGCGCGACCGGCGCGGCCGGTGCGGGGATGCCGGCGCCCATGGGCGCCATGGATCCAATCATCCCGATGGTCTCCGGGGACTGCCCGACGTGGGCAAATGGCACCATCACGTTCATGGGCCTCGCCGGCATCCAGATCGCGGCAGGGGCGAAGCCCGCAGACGCGAGCGCCCCGATGCTCATCTACTGGCACGGCACGGGTTCGACGTCCGGCGAGTACGCCTTCATGGCGGCGGCCGTCGCGAACGGCGTCACCGCCGCAGGCGGCGTCATCGTCTCCTTCCAGGGCACGACCGGCGGCGACCTCTACTCGGGCACGAACATCTTCGGGGCGAGCGACCTGAAGCTCATCGATCAGCTCGTCGCTTGCGCGGTGAAGGACCACAACATCGATCCACGCAAGATCTACGTGACGGGCTGCAGCGCGGGCGGTCTCATGTCCATCGCCACGGCGGCTCTCCGCTCGAACTACATCGCCGCGGCGGCGTCGAACTCCGGAGGCGTCACTGTGCCGCCGGCGTTCGAGAACGCTCACGTCCCGCCGATCATGACGGTGCACGGGAAGATGGGCTCCGACGTCGTGATCATCGACTTCGCGTCGGCCAGCGCCTCCGCGGACACGCTCTTCAAGGGCAAGGGCGGCTTCACGATCGACTGCGATACGGGCGGTGGCCACTGCGGCGGCGCCGGTCTCGCCGGCGACGTCTGGAAGTTCTTCCAGGCACATCCGTTCGGCGTTTCTCCCGAGCCGTGGGCGATGGCCTTGCCCCCGGGCTTCTCGACCCAGTGCATGATCAAGTGACGGTCTCCCTGCGAGCCTGAGCTCGCGAGTCCGCTTCGACGGTCACGCCTCGCCGGCGTGGCCGTCGTCGTTTTTGTCGTTCCCGAGCAGCCAGAGCAGCGTCCGATTGTCGACCGGTTTGACGAGATGCTCGTCGAAGCCTGCTCCGAGCGCCTGTGCTCGATCGACGGGGCGCCCGTAGCCGGTCAATGCGATCAGGTAGATGTGCGACGAGGCAGGCTCGCTCCGCACGCGACGAGCGAACTCGAAGCCGTCTATCACCGGCAGGCCGATGTCCACGATGGCAGCGTCCGGGCACACCTCTGCAAGCGTCACGAGCGCGGACTCGCCGTCGGCTGCCGGATGGCACTCGAAGCCGGCGAGCTCCAGGAGATCGCAGAGGATGTGGCGGGCATCCGGGTTGTCCTCCACGACCAGGATCTTCGCTCCGTCCTTCAGCCGGGCGGTCGGGCGCTGCGAGGACTCCTGCTCGGGCTCCGCTTCCAGTGAGGCGGCGAGCGGGAGACGTACGACGAACTCGCTTCCCTTTCCGTCTCCGTCGCTGTGAGCCGTCACCGTTCCGTCGTGCATGGAGACCAGCGAGCGCACGAGAGTCAGACCGACGCCGAGGCCGCCTTCCGAGCGGTCCAGCGTACGACGCGACTGCACGAACAGGTCGAACACCGTATCGAGCATGTGCCGCGGAATGCCGACGCCGTTGTCACGAACGCGGATCACCGCGTGCTCGCCGTCGCGCTTGCCCTCGACGACGATCCGCCCGCCGCGCGGCGTGTACTTGGCGGCGTTGCTGAGGAGATTCACGTTGATCTGCAGGAGGCGCGCGTCGTCGCCCTTCACGAGCACCGGCAGCGAGTCGATATCCATGGCGAGCTCGTGACCGCGGGTCTCCATCAGATTGCGAACGCTGTCGGCGGCGTCCTTGATGACCGGCCGCAGATCGAGGAGCTTCTTTCGTAGCTCGATCTTGTCCTGGGTCACCCGGCTCGCCTCCAGGAGATCGTCGAGCAGCCGGGCCATGTGCTTCGACTGGCGCTCGATGACCTGGAGGAGCGCGTCCCGCTTCTCCGGACGGTTCTTTCGAAGGAGCGAGGTGGCTGCGACGACGGCGCCGAGCGGGTTGCGGAGCTCGTGCGACAGCATCGCAAGGAACTCGTCCCGGCGCTGCACGGCTTCCTGAATCCTGTCCTCGGCGAGCTTCTGCTTGGTGACGTCGCGGAAGATTCCGATGACGCCGACCACGGTGCCCTCGCCGTTCGTCAAAGGCAGCCGCGTGACGATGTCCCACTCCTCGCCGCCGACGAGGACGCGCTTCTCCAGGTGGTAGTGCTGTGCCTGGCCGGTCCGCACGATCTCCTCGTCCTTCTGGTGCTCCGAGATGGCACCCTGGTGCGGCAGATCGAACGCCGTCTTCCCGACGGCATCGCGCGGCTCCGAGAGACCCAGCCGAGCGGCCATGGCGTGGTTCGCCCGGATGAACTTCCCTCTCGCGTCCTTGAAGTAGATGGCGTCGGGGACGCTCGCGAGCAAGCTGTTCAGCAGGTGTCGCTCGTGGAAGAGGGCGTCCTCCGCCTCCTTCAGGCTGCTCACGTCGATGAGTGTGAGCACGACCCCGTCGATGGCGCCTCCCGCCCGGTACGGAAGGACACGCAGGAAGTACACCTGCCCCTTCGTGCTCCGGAGCTCGCGCTCGACGGGCTTGCCGCTCTCGAGCACGCTCCGCAGGTCGTCGACGAGGTTCGCGTCGTCCAGGGTGTGCGCGAACGTCTCGATGGAGCGGCCGACGTCCTGCGGCAGGAGGCTGTAGCTCTCCGCGATGCGCGCGGTGAATTTCCTGATCTTGAGCTCGCGATCGAGGAAGATCGTCCCGATGTCCGTGCTCGAGAGCAGGTTCTCCATGTCGTTGGTGAGCTCGGTCAGGTCGGCGATCTTTCGCTGATACTCCGCGTTGACGGTGTAGAGCTCCTCGTTGACGCTCTGGAGTTCCTCGTTGGTGCTCTGGAGCTCCTCGTTCGAGGCGACGAGCTCCTCGTTCGTCGCCTGGAGCTCCTCGTTGCTCGTCTCGAGCTCCTCCGTCGTCGTCTGCAGGATCTCCTTCGTGTAGCCGAGCTCTGCCTCCAGGATGCCGAGCTGCTCGCGGGAGACGTCCCCTAGATCGATCTCCTTCTCCCGGATCTCCCGCGACGGCGCTCCGTCGAGCGCCTCGAAGGAGACCATGACCAGGGGAGCGCGGCCGTTCCTGGTCTCGACCTTGCGGATGCCGACCTTGTAGACCGTGGTGCCGCCGTCCGCGGGGACCCGCACTCCCCTGAAGACGATGGCGTTCTGCTCCTTCAGCGCTCGCTTCAGGCCGCCGAGCAGTACCACCCGGAGCTCGCTGTCGACCATCTCGAGGACGTCGAGCCCGAGCCTCCCGTCGCGCAGCTTGAGGAACCGGCTCGCGCCGCCGAAGGCGTGCACGAGCTCGCGCTGCTCGTTGACGAGGAAACCCGGCGGCATGTACTCCTCGAGCAGCGTGTCGTACGCGGCGAGCAGCTGCGAGACGGACTGCCGCGGCGCGGAGGGGGTCGGCGACGAGCGGCGCATGGTCTCGCGCCGGAGCGAGGCGCCCCGCACCGACCCCGGCTGGCTGGTGTCGACGTGCGTGCGCGTGTCGCTGTACTTTCGATAGATGCGCCAGCGCTTGTCGATGGCGTCGAAGTCCTGTGCCAGGAGCCCCGGGCTCTCGCTCGGGCCGAGAAACACGACGCCGCCTCGATTGAGGGCGAAATGGAAGTGCCCGAGCGCCTTTTGCTGCGCGGGCGGCTGAAGGTAGATGAGGAGATTCCTGCAGCTCACCAGATCCACCCGCGTGAACGGCGCGTCCTTGATCACGTTGTGCGGAGCGAAGACGACCATCTGCCGGAGATCGGGCACGACCTGGTAGCTCGAGCCCCGACGGATGAAGTAGCGTTCGAGGCGCTCGGGAGACACCTTCCCCACCACCTCTTCCGTGTAGAGCGCTCGCGTCGCGATCTCGAGCGACCCCTGATGCACGTCCGTCGCGAAGATCTTCACATGGCGGCCGCCGAAGCTCGGCGCGAGCTCGTGCAGCAGGATCGCGAGCGTGTACACCTCTTCTCCCGTGGCGCAGCCGGCGACCCAGACCCGCAGCGGGGCGTCCCGCCCCGAGCGAAGGAGCTCGGGCAGCACGCGCTCGTTCAGGGACAGGAACGCCTCCTCGTTGCGGAAGAACCGCGTGACGCCGATCAGGAGATCGCGGTAGAGCGCGTCGAGCTCGTCACGCTCGCGATGCAGTCGCTCCACGTACGCGCCGAGGTCGTCGATGCGCGCGAGCTGGAGCCGTCGTTCGATCCGGCGCGTGACGGTGCTCGGCTTGTAGTGCTTGAAGTCTATGCCGAACTGGCTCTCGAGCATGCGGTAGACGGCGTTCATGCCGTACTCCGGCTCGTCGCCGCGCTCGCGGCCGATGACCGCCGAACCCATGACGTGGTCGACGAGCGCCTTCGGCATCTCCTGCGGAGAAAGCACCGCGTCGGCCAGCCCCGTCTCGAGGGCGGTGCGAGGCATTCCGTCGAACTGCGCCGTCTGCGTGTCCTGCACGAAGACGAGCCCCCCCGCGTCGTGCACGGCGCAGACGCCGCGCGAGCCGTCGCTGCCGCTGCCGCTGAGCACCACGGCGATGGCGCGCGGGCCGCAATCTCGCGCGAGCGAGCGAAAGAAGACGTCGATGGGCAGCGAGAGATCGTGCTCGTGCTCTCGATCGCTGAGGAGCAGGCGCCCCTCGGAGATGATCATCTCCTTCTTCGGAGGAATAAGGTAGATGTGGTTCGCCTCTACAGGCATGCCGTTCTCGACATTGCGGATCGGCAGCTTGGTGCGGCGCGCCAGGATCTCGTCCATCAGG
The DNA here is from genome assembly GCA_964442485.1 of uncultured Polyangiaceae bacterium. Taxonomy (GTDB): domain Bacteria; phylum Myxococcota_A; class Polyangia; order Polyangiales; family Polyangiaceae; genus DASZVB01. The sequence continues at coordinate 505 of CAYUAW010000187.1, read as the reverse complement.
CTCTTGAAGTCGGGGGACAGGTGCTGGACGAGAACGAACGCCATGCCCGAGTCGCTCGGCACGTTCTCGAAGAAGCGTTCCAGCGCGTCGAGCCCCCCGGCGGATGCGCCGATCCCGACGATGTGGAGCGTTCGCTTCTCCACAGGTTCACGCTGCCCCATGCCCCGCTCGGGCGCGTGCAAGTCCGTAGAATCCATTGGCCGAGCGGTTAGCAGCTCCCATGCCACACAACGTGACCAGCCGACCCAAGGGCCACGCCACACTTTGCCGCGTGGCCGGTGTCGCAAGTTGTCACGGCGAGACGTTTTGCGGCCAACACCGCGATCTTCGAGAGCACGCCCCTCGTCAGCCGTTCAGCCGCGGCGGTGCTCGGTTGCCGGTGTCGAGCCCCCTGCCCTCCCCAGGAAGGAGGGCACACTCCCGGGAGCTTTCCTGCATCCAGCTCGATCGGCACAAAGCACCCGGGAGGTCCCCTTCATTCAAATCGGTCGACACCGAGCTACTG
>CAYUAW010000186.1:3560-13706 GCA_964442485.1 uncultured Polyangiaceae bacterium | reverse complement strand
CTCACTGCCAGTTCTTGCGCTGCGGCGGGGTCACCCAGGGGGCCTTGCACAGGATGCAATCGTCTCCGTAGAAGTATTTCTTCGCGCCGGCATCGCTGTAAACCCACAGACGGAGCCAGGCGATCACCGCCGCCCGTTCGGCGAGGTTCGCGCTGGCGGTGGTGATGAGCGACAGCGCGCCGTCGACGGGAATGAGGTGACCCTCGTTGGAGGGGTCACCCGCCTTGCTCAGCGTGCCGTAGAAGGTCTGCACCGTCGAGAGGGTGAAGGTGGGCGTCACGAAGGTCGCAGGCACGACGAAGGTGTCCGTCTCCGAGGTGAGAAGCAGCAGCGGGCCGTGAAGCGTGTTCGCCGCGCCCGTCACGCCGTGCATCGACGCGGTCACCACGACGTTGGCGTGCGCGCCGGCGCCGACGGCTGCGCCGCCCCCGAGCGAGTAGCCGAAGGCCGCGAGACAGGTGGTGTTCAGCTTGCCCTGGTAATCGCCGCCCTGGGCGAGCATCCAGTCCAGGCCGTCCGTCATCATCTGCGTCGTCACGCTCGAGCTGTTGCTGGCGATGATGACGAAGCCGTGAGACGCGACCGCACCGAGCAACCCCGGATAGTAGGACGGATTCGTCGTGATGCCGTTTCCCCAGGTGGCGACGGGATGCTTGAACCCGCCTGCGCCGAGCGTCGTGGGCCTGACGATGGTGTAGTTCCCGTCGGGTCCGGTGTTGTTCACCGTCATCGTGGGCATCGGACCGTTCGCGGAATAGTCTCCGGTGACGGGCGGCATCGATTCTCCTTCACAGCCCTTGCTCGGCGGAGGTGGCGGCCCGCCACCTCCGCCGACCGGTGTCCCCCCGGGTGAAGTCGAAGCGCCGCCCGCACCGAAGGTCGTCCCGCCCGTGTTGCCCGCTCCCGCCGCGCTCACGAAACCGCCGGCGCTCGGGTAGCCGCTAGCGCCCGTGCCGACGCCGACGCCGACGCTGCCGCCAGCGCCGAAGGGTGCGACCGCGCCGGTGTTTCCGTACCCGGCCGTCGCAACATTGCCGGCGCCGAGCACACCGCCGCTACCGCTCACCGGCACGCCGTTCATCGCCGTCGCACCGCTCGCGCCGGGCTGCCCGACTGCTCCCCCCTGGGAAAGCGGCGACTGCTCGGGCGGCGCGCTCGCCGCATTGGACGAGCACCCGAAGAGCACTGCCGCCGCGGCAGCGACGCGCAGACGATTCCCCTGACTGCCAACGCATGTCCAACAGATGCCACGCGTGACTCGAACACCGGACGCGAGCAATTCGTACGCTTTCATGTGACGTCGGAGAATCATCCAACGTCGCCCTGCATCGAGCTCACTCTCGACAAAGCCAAAAAGATCTCAGTTCGGGCCAATGGATCGTGGTCGCATCGAGCTCATGCAGGTGCTCGGCAACTATCCGCGCGCAGCGGTAGACGATCGACCAGAGCGTGACTCGTGGTTAGCTTCTGTGGGGTGAGCACCAGCGAAGCCCCATCTAGCTGGTCGAGAACGTCCATGGTGGTGACCAGACCTCGCGCAGAAGCCGATCAGCGCGACCACTTCCTGGCAGGGTCCTACGCGCTTCACATGCTGGAGCTGACCGAGCGCTGGGGCGTGACGTCGAAAGAGCTCTTCGATGGCCTCGGGCTGCAACCGCTCGAGCTCGAAGCACCCGACTCGAAAGTGCCGATATCGGTGATGATCGAGGTGATCCGCCGTGCTCGATCGCTGACGGGTGAGGATGGACTCGGGATCCTCTTCGGTCTCCACACGCGCGCGAACACCTACGGATATCTGACGTTCGCGGCGATGTGCGCCGCCACCCTCGGGGAGACCATCGATCTCGCGACCCGCTTCTCGCCCATGATCACGTCGGTGTATCGGCTTCGTCTCAACAGGACCGATGGCATCTCGGCCCTGGTTGCCGACGAGCTGTGCGATCTCGGTGACGCGTGCGACGTGGTCATGCTGGGACTCTTGATCGGCATACGCACGATCGGCTGTCTGCTGACGGGACGAGAACCGTGGCGCCCCATCGACGTCGCGTTCCCCGAGCCTCCCTACTACAAGCGGTTCGCGCACCTGGTCCCCGAGCTGCGGTTCGATCAGCCCATTCACCAGATCGTCCTCCTGGAGAGCGACCTCGAGCTCCCGCTGCTCACGCCGGATCGAGCGGCGCTTCGGCTCGCCGTCGAGCAATGCGAGCGCAGCATGCAAGCGCTGGGCTTGAGCGCGGACATCGAGCAGCAGGTGTTTCAATCGATCCTTCAGCAGGACGGCCCGGCGTCGCTCGACAGGGTCGCGACCACGCTCCGCGTGTCACAGCGGACGCTCAAGCGACGCCTCGCGGAGTCGGGCGTCACCTTCTCCGGGCTCGTCGAGAAGGCGCGCTGCGAACGTGCACTGCTCCTCCTCCGCTCGCCCGACGTCTCACTCGACGACGTCGCGGAGCGACTCGGCTACTCGACCGTGTCGAACCTCGTCCGCGCCTTCCGGCGTTGGACGGGGATGACGCCCGCGGCGTACCGGCGCGGCGTCAGCAAGCGCCTGGCCATTCACTTGCCGCTCCGGCGCTGACGCTCCGCCGAGGGCAAACGTTGAGGGAACGAGCGGAAATGTACGCGCAACCGTGACACCGCGACGCCGATGGGAATGGCGGTAAAGTGCCGCGGTGAAATCCATTCTAGAGGGCATCACCGTCCTGGAGTTCGCCGAGTACATCGCGGGCCCGTACTGTGGCTTTCTGCTGTCGGATCTCGGGGCCCGGGTCATCAAGGTGGAGCCGCCCGACGGGGCCGAGGAGCGGCGCCTCGGCAACCGCGAGCGCTATCGCGGCAACACGCGGCCGTCGCTCGCATTCAACCGTGGGAAGGAGAGCCTGGCCGTCGACCTTCGACGCCCGGAGGGACGCGAGCTCATCTACAGGCTGATCCCGGGGGTTGACGTGGTGATCCAGAACTTCGTCCCCGGCGTCGCCACGAAGCTCGGCATCGACTACGCCTCCCTGTCAGCGAAGAACCCGCGCCTCGTCTTTCTCTCGAGCACGGCGTTCGGCGAGGTTGGCCCGCTGCAGAAGCGGAAGGGGTTCGACATCATCGCGCACGCGGCGGCGGGGATCATGGCGAACTACGCTGACGAACTCGGCGCGCCGAGGGGACCGGGCGCGCTGAACTACGTCGACATCTCCACTGCCGTGTTCAACGCACTCGGAATCGTCAGCGCGCTCTATCACCGATTGCAGACGGGAGAAGGGCAGAAGCTCGAGACGTCACTCTTCGGCACAGGGCTCGCGCTGCAGCAGCAGCTCCTGGTCAACATCGCACGCCTGGACGGGGCGCGACAGGAGCGCGAGCTCGAGCTGCTCCGGACGGCCCGTCACGACGACAAGACGCACACCCAGGTCATCGACGAGATCATGGAGGCGCGCCTTCGCGAAGACATGCCCACCACGACCCGACCCGTCGAGGTGCCGGATTGCCTCCACCGCCCCACCGACCGTCAGGTGTACCCCTACTACCGCGTCTACCCGACCGCCGACGGTTACCTCTGCGTCGCCGCGCTCAATCGCAGCCTGCGCGAGAAGCTCTGCCACGTCCTCGGGGTGACGGACCCGCACGTCGACATCGACCTCGGCAACGCCTCCGACGAGGCGTACTTCGCTCAGAAGGCGATGATGAAGACCATCGAGGAGCGCCTCTCGCAACACTCGAACGACCACTGGATGGAGCGGCTGGAAGCGGCGGGAGTGCCCTGCGGCCCCGTCAGCTACGGCGCGAACCTCTACGAGGATCCTCAGGTGAAGGCGCTCGACATGATGTGGCGGCTCGAGAACCAGGAACTCGGCGCGTACGACACCGTGGGCCATCCCATCCGCTTCTCGAAGACCCGCGTCACCCCGGGGAAGGGCGCGCCGACGCTCGGACAGGATACGGACGCGCTCCTTGCCGAGGCCGGGCTCGGCAAGGATGAGATCCGACGCTACCGGGAGGCGGGCGTCGTGAAATGAGGCGCGTGCGCTGGCCCGGGCTCGGGAGCGCGATGATCAGCTCGGGCCGCTGGTCGCGCCGAACGGCACCGCGCAGTTCGGCGCGAGATTGATCGGGGGCGCCGAGCCCGGCGACCCTCCGACGCACCTGGCCGTCGGCATTTCGCAGTCTCCAGTGGCGCAGGGCAAGCCGGAGGCACACGACTCGCCGAGCCTCGGCAGAGAGACGCACGTCCCGCCGGACCCGCAAAGGAGCGCCTCGTCGCGGAAGCACATGGGAATGCTGAGGGGCGAGCTTGCGTCCGCGCCGCTGGCGGCACCGCCCTGACACTCGCCGACGACGTTGCCGAGCTCCCCTTCGCAATCGCCAACGCACGGGTCCCCTTCCTTCGCCCTGGGCGTTGCGATGCAGATGCTACCTGCCGCGTCGCCCCGCAGCGCACAGGTCGCGGGCGGTGCGCAATCTTCCCCGCTCGTGCAGCTACTGCCCGGTGCGAGCGTGCCGAGCAGGAGATCGCTGGTGCAGGCGTGGCTGTCGGCGAGCTGAGTGCCGCAGCTGACAGCGACGCGCCGCACGAGGGCCACACAGTCCCCACCCGCGACGGGATCGTAGCGACGGTTCGTGGCGCTGGCGAGCGTCTTGCGCCAGAACTCGGCCCCCAGCGTGAGACAACTCGTCTGGTCGAATCCAACGCTGAGCTGGTCACAGCACGGGCCCACCGCGTCGCAGAAGGCGTGGGCGACGGCATCAGGAAACTCGCTCTCCGGGATGGGCGCGGAGCTCAGGATGTCCGTCCTGCCGCCGCACGCCCCCACGAAGCAGAGCGCCGCAGCAAATACAATCGCCCACTGACCCCGGCCAGCTCCTCGCATTGCCGATGCATTGTAAGCGCCGGACGCAGGCAAAATGCAAACTCCACGACGCCCGGGCGCTTGCGCGCCCCTCGGAGCGAACCCGAAGGGGTCACGTCGCCGACGGGGCCCGGGCACGGAGCGCCTTCCGTCCGGCGTGGAGCGTGATCGTTCGCGACCAGACCGGCCGAGCGTCGAGCGCGAGAACCCGTGCTCGAAAGCGCGCGAATCGCTCCGTGTTCATCGCGGGGCCGACGAAGGAAATGGAACGAAGGACGCGTTCCAGGGTCGCCGCATCCATCTCCGTCTCGTCGTGGAACTCGCGGGCGTTGCGGGACGGGACGCGTGCCAGCGTGAAGAGCTGTGCGACGGCGGCCGCCGCCTGCCTCGGCCTGCGCTGTGATTCCTCCTCCACGATGCGCGCGACGTCTCGCATATAGGGTGTGTCACCGTAGTCGACGGTGACCACCGCGAGCGCCCCGCGACGCACGAGCACTCGAAAGAGCTCGCTCGCGGCGAGCTCGACGTTCAGGAAGTGGAGCGCATCCGACACGACGGCCAGGTCGAGGCTCGACGTCTCGAGTGGAAGGGCCTCGGCCACCGCGTGCAGTGACCGGACGCGAGCGCCGCGAGCCAGGGCCGCGGCGCTAAGGCGAGCGAGCATCGCCTCGGCCGGCTCGACGGCGATGACCTCATGCCCCCTTTCGGCCAGTGGGATGGACAGATGCCCGGTCCCAGCGCCGATGTCTCCGACTCTCCCGTTCGGCGGCGCGAGGTCCGCGAGCGCGTCGACGAGCGCCGTGGGATAGTCGGGGCGCGCCGGATACACCTCCGCCACGCGGTTGAATACCCACCGTGACGTGTCTTCCGGTCGCACGCCTCTCCGGCCGCGGCGAGAATCAGTCTCCAAGCGCGTCGCTCCTCACCGCCGCCGGCGGAGAGAACGGAGCGCCTTCGCGGCAGCGAGCGCGGACAGCAAGAACACCGGCGACGAGCGCGTGCTGCGCGGCGCGAAGGAGCAACTCGAGGAGTCTGTCGCAGCGCCGACGCTCCCTGCGTCCGGCCCTGCGCCGGCGCTCCCCGCCGAGCCCGTGGCGCCCCCGACGTACGGAGCGCCGCCGGCGCTGCCGCCGAACACGCCGCCGGAACCATTGCCGGGCATGCCGCCGGCTCCCGTGACCGGCATGCCGCCCGCTCCCGCGACGCCACCGGTGTTCATCGCTCCGCCGGTGTTCATCGTTCCCGCCGCGCCACCGCTCGCGCCGCCGGCACCTCCCGGACGAATCGCGATGTCCGCGCACTGGTAGTAGTACGGCGGCGGCGTGTGCTGCCTCATGTACTGGATCACCTGGATGGTGCACGTCTCACACGGCGTCTCGGGCAGCGTGATGTCGCTGCTGTAGCTCGTGATGCCGTCGACCTTGGGGATGATGGCCAGGACGGGTGGGGCGACTGCGGGCGGCGGATCGCTCGGATCTGCCGGGAACGTCGTGCCGTCCGTCGAGAGTGCGACGCGGAAGAAGCCCGGGTGCACCACAGTCTCGTGCCACATCACGGTGACCTTCTGTCCCGGCGCGAAGACCGCGGGCGTCGTGCGCGCCCCGGTACCGCCGCAGGGACGCGTCTTCATGGCCACGTCGCGCTTCGGGGGCTGGTCGAGCGCGATGTGAGCGTGAGCTCCGGAGCTCGCCGTCACCAGCGCCGCGAACAGGGCGCTTGTTACGGGATATCGCATTTCTATCAGCGTAGGCCCCAGCGCCTCCTCCGTCCTCACGGATTCGCGCGGCGCGCTGACCACATTTTCCACCACGCGGGCCACCGAGAGCACGACATGCGTACCCTCGCGCCTTGGTGTTGCTGGCTATTCCCAGTGATCTTGTGGGGTTGTCAGGCCCTCGAGGGCTCCTCTGCGAGTGGCTATCCCGCGGGCGCCGGGGGCGGGAGTCCCTTCGGCGGCGGCGCCGGAGTCGCACCGACGTCGCCCACACAGCTGCCGCCGCTTTCCGGCGCGCCGACGGGTGCAGCCGGGCCAATCAACCCCGGCCGCGTGGTGGCTCATCGACTGAACAAGGTGGAGTACGACAATACCATCCGCGACCTGATCGGCGTCGACCTCAAGCCGTCGGTGAAGTTCGGATTTCCCGACGACAACTACGTCGAAGGCTTCGACAACAACGCGCAAGCGCTGACGGCGTCGCCGCTCCTGCTCGAAAAATACGAACTGGCCGTCGACGCGATCGTCGCTGCCGCCCTCGACACATCGCCCGCGAACGCCGCGATTCGGTCACGCTTCATGGTCTGCGATCCGCAATCAGCGGGCGCAATGTCCTGCGCGACGCAGATACTCGACGGCTTTGCCACCCGAGCGTTCCGGCGGCCCGTCCCTGCCGCAGAGGTCGCTCCATACACGGCTCTTCTCGCGACGGCCACCAGCCTGGGAGACGGCTTCGAACAGGGTATTGCGGCTGGGCTCAGGGCGATGCTGCTGTCACCGAAGTTTCTCTTTCGCGTGGAGCAGAACCCTCCCCCCGGCCAGGTCGGGCAGCTCGGGCCGTACGAGGTCGCGTCGCGTCTTTCGTACTTCATCTGGAGCAGCATGCCGGACGCCGAGCTCTTCCAGAAGGCTGCCGACCAGAGCCTGACTCAACCCGACGAGATGAAGAAGCAGGTCGCGCGCATGCTTCAGGATCCGAAGGGAACGACCCTGATGGAGAATCTCGCGGGTGAGTGGCTCGGGAGCCGCGAGCTCACCGTCAAGCAGATCACGTTGACCGATTTCGTCTTCGACGACCCGCTGCGCGACGCGATGGGCCAGGAAGCGACGCTGTTTCTCCGGGAGCTTCTGACGGGCAATCATCCCGTCACCGATCTGGTCGGCACCGACTTCGCGATCGTCAACCGACGGCTCGCCGACCACTACGGCCTTCCGACCGCGAGCTCGCTCGGCGACGCCTTTCAGCTGGTCCCGCTGACGGACGACAAGCGACGGGCCGGAGTCCTCACGCAGGCGAATTTCCTGACCGTCACGTCGCAACGCGATCGCACCTCGCCCACACGTCGTGGAAAATGGATCTCGGAGAATCTCCTGTGCGTGGTCATCCCGCCACCACCACCGAAGATCCCCGAGCTCGTGCCGAATGACGTGACCATGCCCACCACCGTCCGCGATCGCCTCGCGGCACACCGGCAAAAGGGCACGGCCTGCAACGGCTGCCATCAATACATGGACCCGCTCGGGCTCGGGTTCGAGCACTACGACACCGTCGGCCGGTATCGCGACACCGACCTCGGCGTAGCGATCGACGCGACCGGAGAGTTTCCGATCACCGGCGTGCCGTTCGACGGCGCCATCAGTCTGGCGAACGCCCTCAAGGCCGATGATCGACTCGGCGATTGCGTCATTCGGAAGTTTCTCACCTACGCACTCGGGCGAGGTTTGAACCTGAGCCCGGCGCCGATGGATCCCATCGACGACGTCGCTGCCTTCGCCGACCTGAAGGCGCGACTACTGGCGGACAGCAACCGCATGTCGTCGCTCGTCGAGCTGATCTCACAAAGTCCGCTCATGAACATGCGCGTAGGAGAGCTCTGAGCATGCGAAATTTTCGGCTTTCCCGGCGCTCACTGCTGCGTGGGGCAGGGGCTTCGCTCGCGCTCCCTTGCCTCGAGGCCATGCTCCCGAGAACCGCGCGGGGCCAGCAGATGCCCTCCACGAAGCCGCTGCGCTTCATCGTCTGGACCTTGCCGGACGGTGTGCGCATGGATGCGTGGACGCCGACGGAAACCGGCGCCGCCTACACGACGACACCCATCCTCAAGCCGCTCGAACCGTATCGCGCGAACTTCAACGTGATCAGCGGCCTCGCCAATACGCCTGCCAGCGTGGTGACCGGGGATGTCTTCGCCGGCTCGCACGCGCGTGCGACGGGAGCCATGCTGTCGCAGATGCCGCTCACGTTCACCTCGGGCAACAACATCAAGAACGGCATCTCCGTCGATCAGGTCATCGCGAATCAGCTGAAGGTACAGGTACCCGGGCTGCGCCTCCCTTCTCTCGAGCTCGGTGCGGTGTATGCCGGAGCCACGGGCAACTGCGAGGACGGCTTCAGCTGCGCGTACCTGACGAACCTCGCCTGGTCGGGGCCGACCACGTTTCTTCCGAAGGAGACCAACCCCCGGGCCGTGTTCGATCGCCTCACCAAGGGCGGACTGCCTACGGGGCCGAGCATGCCGGTGACGCCTTCTACCGGCGGGGCGATGCCGCCCCCCGTCGACAAGGCGAGCGCCTACCAGAAGAGCATCCTCGACCTGGTCGTCGCCGACACCAATGACCTGATGAAGAACCTCGGCAAGTCCGACCGCGACAAGCTGAGCGAGTACCTCGATTCCGTCAACGAGCTCGAGCGGCGCATCCAGGCCATGACGCCGTCCACTTCCTCGACGGGCGCCCCTGCTGCCATGCCGGCGGGCAACGCCTGCCAGAGCATCCCCGCGCCCACCGACGGCACCTACCTCGGCACCGACCGGAGCAAGAACGTCTATCAGTACACGGATCTGCTGAAGATCATGAACGATCTGATGGCGTTCGCGCTTCAGTGCGATCTGACACGCGTCATCACGTTCATGAGCGAAATCGCCCTCAACACGCAGACGAATTTCTCGTTCATCGGCGTCAATTCTTCCAACTATCACGACGAGATCTCGCACCACGGGGGCGACCCGCAGAAGCTCGCCGGGATCCAGACGGTGAACACGTTCTACGCGGAGCAGTTCGCCTATCTCCTCGGGAAGCTCTCGACCATGAAGGACGCCGACGGGTCGTCAGTGCTGGATAATTCCATCATCATGTTCACGAGCGAATTCGGGGACGGCGACAATCACTATCACTACGATTTGCCCGTGCTGGTGGCCGGCGGCGCGGGCGGTCTCTTCAAGACGGGGCGCCACATCGCCTACCCGAGCACTCCGGATCGCGGGTCGGGCGCGATCGAGACCGCGCGCCGCGGCGACATGCCGCTCGCAAATCTGTATATCTCCGTCATGCAGGCATTCGGAATGAACATGACGACTTTCGGCAGCGTCGACGGGACGACCCCCTACGGAACGAAGCCGCTCTCCGAATTGACGAGTACCTGAGCCTTCGAAAGGACCGGTGCATCGCCCATTGCAATCCCAGCGCAGGCGTCAGGAAATTCGACTGCGATTCTCGCCTGCCCGCGCCACCGCCGTCGTGGCGCTCGCGGCATCGCTGTCGGCGTGCAGCACGACCGGGCCGCTCCTCGAGCGCGTGGCCGGTGACGGGGGCGCG
>CAYUAW010000186.1:0-3460 GCA_964442485.1 uncultured Polyangiaceae bacterium | reverse complement strand
CCCTCGACGAAACCGTCGACGCCGACCTCTTCGTCGTCGATCTGTTCGACAGCACCGCGGAGCAGGTGAGCGCTCTACACGCGAAGAAGCGAGTCGTGATGGCGTACGTCAGCGTGGGCTCACTCGAGAACTGGCGCGATGACGCTTCGCGATTTCCGGTCGCAGCCGTCGGGATGCCCCTCGACGGCTACCCCGACGAATCGTGGCTGGACGTTCGTGACACCGAGGTGCGAGCGCTGATGGACGCCCGATTCTCGCTGGTCCGCCAGAAGGGCTTCGACGGCCTGTTCGCGTCGACGCTGGGTGCGTACAAGGTGAGCAGTGGTTTTCCGCTCACCCGCGCGGACGAGCTCGACTACGACGGTTTTCTCTCCTCGGCCGCGCACACGCGGGGCCTCCGTATCGGTCTCTCCGGGGACTTCGAGATGGCCAGCGACCTCGCGGGTAGCTTCGACTGGGCGCTCGCGATAGGCTGCATCGCGCAGAGCTTCTGCGACGAGCTTGCGCCCCTCCGGGGGCACGGCCTCGCCGTCTTCGATCTGGAATCCGACAGCTCCGACCACGCTGCGGTCTGCAAGCAAGCAGCGGCCTCCGGGCTTCCCGTCACCTTCAAGCGCGCGCAGTACGATGCATTCAGGGCCGTGTGCCCGTGATCCGCGAAGGCTCGAACGCATGACGAAACCCCTCACCGCCGGTCCGCTCCGTGTCGTGCGCACCGCACCGGATGAGCCGGAAGCACGGATGCAGGGGCGCGCCGCAGCCGTGGGCCACGCCAATCTCGACGACCTCTACCGTCGTTACGCTCCGTACGTCGCCGTCATCGCAACCCGGATCCTCGGTCGCGACAGCGAGGTCGACGATCTGGTTCAGGACGTCTTCGTCGACGCGCTGCGAGGTATCTCGGGGCTGCGTGATCCCCAGGCCGTCAAGGCATGGCTGGCGAGGGTGACCGTCCGGCTCGCCGTCAGGAGGCTGCGGAAGCGCAGGGTGCTCCGCGCGCTGCACCTGGAAGGCGAGGCGGCGGGGTACGAAGAGCTCGCAGCGCCGGGTGCGACCACCGACCAGAAGGTGCTGCTCGCGAAGATCTACCGCTTGCTCGACGAGCTGCCCGCGACGACGCGCGTCATCTGGCTGCTGCGTCACGTGCTCGGCGAGCCGCTGCACAGCATCGTCGAGCTGTCCGCGTGCTCGCAGTCCACGGTACAGCGCCGGCTGCGCGACGCCGAGGGGTTGCTGGCGAAGGAGCTTCACGATGAATGAGCCGACCAGCAACCTCGAAGCGGCACTGGACCAGATAGAGGACCGGTGGGACGCGCGGCGTACAGAACGCACCCTCGGCGGCCTTCATCACAAGCAGCGGCGGTCGCGGCAGCTACGAGCGCTCGTCCTCGCAACCACCCTGTGCGCACTCGCGGCCGCTGCCGTGTTCGTGGGCAGCTCGCGGTTCGCGCGGCACGCGCAGACTCCGGTGCCCGTCGCGTCCACGGAAAACCCAAGCCTTCGCATGCAGCTCGCCGACGGCTCGCAGGTCTTGCCGGAGGACCAGCAGACGCGTGTAGTGCAGGGCGAGTCGACGCCGCAGCGCACGTCGCTCGAGCTCGTGACCGGGAAGGCGCGCTTCGACGTCGTGCACCGCGAGGAGCGCGTTTTCCGGGTGGTGTGCGGCGAGGTCACCGTGGAGGTGCTCGGAACTTCGTTCGAGCTCGAGCGCGACGTCCAGCGCACGCACGTGGCCGTCCTGCGCGGACGCGTTCTCGTGTCGTGGAACGGTGGGCAGGCCGAGCTCTCAGCGGGAGAAGCAGGATGGTTTCCTCGGGCCCCCGAGGAGGCCACGGCGACGCTCGAACCTCCGCAGCCGAGCGAGAAGCACGCGACGCGCAAGGCGGGCTCGCCCCCTTCGTCGCCCACCTGGCGAGAGCCGGCGGAGCAGGGCGACTTCGAGCACGCCTACGAGCTCCTCGCGCGGATGCCGCAGCCGGTCGGGGACAACGTGGAGGAGCTCCTGCTCGCGGCCGACACGGCGCGCCTTTCGGGCCACCCCGCTGCGGCCCTCCCGTTCCTGCGACGCGTGATCGCTGCTCACTCGCAAGATTCGCGAGCGCCACTCGCTGCGTTCACCCTGGGCGGCGTCTTGATGCAGCAGCTCGGCCAGCCGCGTGAAGCGGAGGCGGCCTATGCCCGTGCTCGCGAGCTCTCGCTCAACTCTTCCCTGGCCGAGGACGCGCTCGCCCGCCAGGTGGAGGCCGCGCATCGCGGGGGCGACTCGGCGCGCGCCCGGACGCTGGCGACGGAGTATCTCTCCCGGTATCCCGCCGGACGGCGTGTGCACGCGGTGCAGCGCTTCGGTGGGCTCGTGCCCTGAATGGGCACGGCGGGGAACGGCCTCCTCGGCCGTCTTTGAGGTGGGAGAGGATTCGCCGCACGCGGTACACTCCGCCGTCATGCGTTCGCGGGAGACGATCTGACACCGCGCGCCCCATGCCGTCCGATGCGCGGCATCACCGAACGACGTCGCGCGAAGGGCCGCCGCTTCGGGTCGTTTGCCTTCGCGCTGTCGTGCACCTGCGCGGCCGTCGATCCCCCTCCTGCCGCGGACGTCGTGCGGCTGTCGATCCCGGACTGCGACGGTGCCTCCGGGGCGCAGATCACCGAGCTCGTGGGGCTCGAGCTCGCGGCGCACTCCACCATCGTGCAGGACGACACGCAGCCCGCGACCCTGCGTGCGTCGCTCCACTGTGACGACTCCCACGCGATCATCACGGTGGAAGACTCGCGGCGCCCGACCCCCCTCGTGCTGCGTCTGGACCTCGACGAGACGCGCACCGAGGCGCGCCCACGCTTCCTGGCGCTGGCCGTCGCCGAGCTGATCGCAACCAGTCGACTGGAGCGGGCGCCGCCGCCGGCGCCGCCGCCGCCGCGAGCACCGGCGCCCGTGCGCGCACGCCTCGTCCCCCCCGTTCACGCCCACGAGCCGACCTCGTCGTTCTGGCTCTCCGCCGGCGTGCTCCGCTCGCACGACCCCGCGGTCTGGTCGCCGGCGCTCGTCGCCGGCGCCGCGCACGGTTTCGGCCGGCTCGCGCTCACGGGCGACGTCGAGTTCGACTGGGGACAGCGAACGACCGCCGCGGCGACCGTCGACGTGCGCTCGCTGTCGCTGAGCCTCGCGCCCGCGCTGTCGCTCGCCACCGGTCGTTTCGGGTGGCAGCTCGGGCTCGGGGTCCGCGCCGGCGAGGTGTGGCTCGAGGCGACGCCGCGCGAAGCGAATCTGGTCGGCAAGAGCCTGTCCGGCATCTTCATCGCGCCCATCCTGCAGAGCGCTCAGCACCTCCGACTCGCGGGACCCGTCTTCGCTCGCCTCGCGCTCGAGGCCGGATACGTGGTGAAGACCGTGCGGGGTCTCGACGCCGATCGAAGCCCGCTGCTCGAAGTACGTGGCCTTCGCGTGTCCGCGTTGCTCGGT
>CAYUAW010000185.1:4029-13739 GCA_964442485.1 uncultured Polyangiaceae bacterium | reverse complement strand
CGTTGGATGTCCGGTGGCAGTGGGCCGCGACCGTCGGCGGCGTGGATCTGGGCCTTGCTCGTGGCGCTCACGGGTTGCACGAGCGATCGCGGCGGGGCTCGCGCGAAGCCGCTCGTCGATGCAGGGCGAGACGCGACGCTCGCGGCGACCGCCGACGTCAGCGCGCCCGAGCTGGCCGATGCCAGCGGCGCCCACCACTACGATTCCTCGATTTACAGCTTCGTCGCCTGCAACGTGTATCACGACTTCCCTTCGCTCGACGTGAAGCAGGACAGCAAGTTCGAGATCTTCCTCGACCCCGCGATCACGCCCGGGCAGATCGAAAGCCTGCGTGTCTTCGGTCCCGCGGGCTTCACCTTCGAATTCATGAACGCGCCGTTCCTGGAAGCGAGCAACGGCTACCTCTACAACGACCGCGAACCGGTCCTCTGGTACCAGGCGATCCGGGCGGGAACGCTGGCGGACGGTCGCTACACGCTCGAGGTGACCTTCAAGGACGGCTTTCGAGGCCGCCATTCTCGGGAGCTCGCGTCGAACTTCGCCCTCCGCGACTACTACCTCGCTCACAAATCCGACATGCACTACAGCCCGAACAGCGGGGTGTCCCCGGCGAACGACACGACGCTGAGCTGGTCGACGTTCCACGACCTCGGAGGCCCGGACGCCTATTACAACGTGTGGATCTCGTCCGGCACGGCGGAGGCCATTTCCGGAGACACCGCACGCGGCGACAACATCTTCGTCGCCGCGCTGCTCGACTCGAAGGCGGGCCTCAACACCGGCATGTCGCAGAAGGGCAGCGCGACCGATCCGCTGCCTGTCGGGCCACAGACCTGGCAAGTGGAGATCCTGGACTCCAACGTGCTCGACGGAATCGACATGATCGTCTTCACGTCGGCCGTGCACTTCACCACGCGGTGAGCGGTCAGGTAATGAGCAGACCGACCAGGCCTGCTCGCGAGCGCGCGCCCGAACGCCGGAACAGCTCGGTGAGATGGTTTTCGATGGTGGCTTCGCTGGAGCCGAGCACGGCTGCGATTTCCTTGTTGCTCGCGCCGGTCGCGACCAGCTCGAGCACCCGTGCTTGCCGCGCGGTGAGCCCCCAGCGAACCTTCGCGACGAGCACGAGCTCCGCGACGTGGTTTCGTTCCCGCTGCACAGCCAGGAGATACGACGACGAGCCTGTCGCGACGACCTCCGTGATCGAGTACGTGCTCGCGTCCGGCGCGTACACGCTTTCGCGAATGGCGGCGAGTACCGACTTCCGGTCTCGCTCGAGCGCGGAGTGCCCGGCGCGGTTCGCGAGCTCGACTCTGAACCCCGGCCCGATGAGGAAGGCCGGTGACGGCAGGTGCTCGAGGGCAGCGTCGAGGGTTGCCGAAAGAAGCGTCGGAGAAGCAAGGCGACGCTCGAGGCGAAGCCGCTCGCGCAGAGGTCTTCGCAAGGTCCGCAGGATCGTCTTCTCACGTTCGGTGAACGGCTCCTCGCGTGTCGCGCCGACCCAGGCAAGCTGGCCCGGCCCGTCGCAGATCAGCACGCGCAGCTGATCGTGGCCGAGGATGCCGAGGTTGCGAAACAGCGAATGAAAGACCTCGTCTCGATCGCCGAGCACCTTGGCCGTCACGATGTCGCTCAGGGAGAAGACCCTGTTTCGTTGCTCGACCTGCACCAGGTGAGGATTGCTGAGCGCGAGGAACGTCTCGGATGCGGGAAGTCCGGCGACGTATTCTCTGAAGCGTCGCACGTAGTTCTCGGAGCCTTCGCCCGTTCCATGCATGAACTCGAGCGCCCACCCGTCTTCCCTCGCAGCCGGGCTGTATGCGCCGGCGAACTGGGCGTTCAGGAGACCCCGGAGCTCCGGCAAGAACCAGGTCGCGAAGGGGGAACCGGAAGGAGTGAACTGCGACAAGGCGCGCTTCAGTTCCGCGAGGCTCGTCACTTCATGCCTCCCGAAGCTCCACCGCCAGGGCGTCGCAGACGAGCCGCTCGGCTCGCGCGGGGAGCTCGAGCAAGAGCGCGTGCCCCCGTCCCTCGATGCGTTCCAGCACGCCGTGCCGCGCGAGCCGCGCGAGTTCTTCGGCGGACGCAAACGGAACGGCGTTGTCGGCCGTTCCGGCACACACCAGCACCGGACACGACAGCTCCTTCAAGCGCGGTCTGAGGTCGGCGGCGTCCGCGAACGCCACGAGCTCGGCGCACAGGACGGACATCGGCGCAGCGTCGAGCCACGCGAGAACGCGTGCGGCGGTAACCGGGTCGCTCGTCGCGAGCCCAGGGCTGCCCATCCGGTCGAGCCACGTGGGCCGTGGGTCGAACTTGCCTGCAAACGCCGCGGCCGAGAGGTCGCGGTATGCGCGGCGCGCGGGCTCGTCCAGCCCCACCTGCGGTGCGAAGAGGACCATCTTGCCGATCGTGACCTTGCCGCTCAGGGCGAGAGCAACCGCCTTGTAAGCTCCCCCCGAGAAGGCGACCATATCGGCCTCGGTGACGCCGAGGTCGAGCAATCGCCGCTCGAGCGCGCGCACGGTCGCCTCCATCGAGCCCGCGATCCGCGAAGCGGGCGTGAGACCATAGCCGGGAAGATGCGGAACGAGGACCCGTCGGCGTCGTGCGAGCACGGCGGCGAGAGCATGGAAATCCGACGGCGAGCTCGGCGTCCCGTGCAGCAGCACGACGTCCGGTCCCGAACCGTACACGTCGACGTGTAGAGGCGAACCTTCGTCGAGATCCGCAGCTGAGAACGATGGCGCGGCCACGAGCGCGTCCAGGATACACCCGAAAGCCACTTCGCTCGACGTCCGGGATGGCGAAAGAGGGTGTACCGAGTTGCTGAGCCTCTGCTTCCTGGGGTGCGCACCCGCTCGGAGCGCCCCGTCTTCCGTCAGAGGCAGCCCATCCAGGAAGCGGCGCTCAAAGGGTGTGGGTCGCCTGAGCACGACGTCCCCACGTTCGTCGTGTGACGACGTCGCTGGCAAGTGCTCCGGCGGGCGTGGCTCGTTCGACGTTCGGTCGCGATCCTCCGTTGCGTCTCTGCATGTGGCAACTCGAATGGACGTTTCTGTGTCGATGGTTGTGTGTCGGGGGCGGTGCAGGGTCGGATGCCGGGCTCGGCAGGCACGCGCGCCGTACAATCGGAGGTCACGCGCGATCGACGTCGTCCGGAGAGCATTGCCTGCGCGCGCCAGCAAATGCCGATCTTCGGGCAGCGTCGGATACACGCGAGCCTCGCGTCATCTTCACGGGCAACGGTGGGGAGCACGACGGCTGCGAAAGCACCGCGTAAACATGGGGTGACGAGGGAACGCCAGAAGCGACAATGGTGAGGCGTTGAGCGTGCAGGGATAACTCAGGCGGGACGCTCGCTTCTAGAGTGCGTCAGCTCACGAGGGCCATCGAGATGAGTACCGCCACGAATCGCCGTTCTATCCTCGCCCTGTCGATAGGGATCTTGCCGTGCATCGTCGCCTGCGGCAGTGACAACGCGGCTGGTCATACAGGGGCGGGTGGAAGCGCATCGGGCGGAGGTCCGCTGATGGGCGTTTCGGGGACGGCGGGCCCGGGCGGCGGGGCCGTCCCTGGAAGCGGGGCAGGCGCCGCGGTGGGTGGCACCAGCGGCTCGAACGGCGGCGTACCCGGTGCTCCCGGCGGCAGTGGCGCGACGGGCTCGGGCGGTGCGCCGCCCATCGGTGGCGGAGGGACGGTGCCAGGCGGCGGAGCAGGGGGCACCCCGGGCGGTGGGGCCGCGGGCGTCCCGACCGGCGGCATGGGCGGCACTGCCGGAGATCCCGACGCGTCGTATCACGATCCGGGGATGGGTCCTTTCGAGGTAGTCCCGAAGGACCAGGTGATGGCCGTCTGCAAGCTGGACCCGGCCAAGCTGGCGAGCACCGCCGCGACTTACCCGTGGACAATCATCCGTTACGGCAAGGTGTGCTGGCAGAGCGGCGCAGACACCTTCGCGGCGCAGGAGGCATACTCGACGACGAAGACTCTGGGCTCCACGGTCGCAGGGCTGGTCTCGTACGAGACCAGGATGATCCCGAGAACCGGCAAGAAGACGGGCCAGTTCATCGACACCGACATGGCGCTCGACTGGCTCACCAGCGTTACCTACAACCAGCAAGCCAAGGTGGGCCACGTGCTCGCGATGGTCGCGCACGACCCGAGCCTCGCGCAGGGGAGCAAGTCGTTTGCGTACGACACCGTAGGTGCCACCGAGATCAACACCATCAGCGACATGATGAACGCCGCAATAGCCCAGGACACCACGCGGCTCGGCGCGAACGTCGAGGAGTTCACGAAGAAGTTCCTGTACGGGCCGCTGGGGATGACGAAGTCGGTCTGGACCAGCGGCTCGCCTAACAAGGTGCTGGCCTACACGTGGTCCACGGACCTCTACGACATGGCCCGGCTCGGGCTCCTTATCAACCACTACGGGTGGTACGGGGGTGCACGTCACATCGACCACGAGTGGGTCTATCGCATGACGCATCCGTCGTTCGAGGACGCGAACACGGGGTTCGGCTATTTGAGCTGGCTGAATTCAGCCTCCAACTGGTGCAGCATCGACGGCGTGAAGAAGCAGGGTGCTTACATCCCCGGGCCCTGCGCACCGGTCGCGCTTCACGGCAAGTACCCGCACGGCCTCTCCGAGTCGACGGACTGCGGCTACTCGCCGCCGTACACCTGCACGCAGATGTACGACGTCGGGGTGTGGAACGCAGAAGGCCTGGGCGGGCAGCTCATCCAGGGTCACCGCGGTCTCGACATCGTGATCGTCGCGCGGAATGCCCAGCCGGGCGGCGCGGGGCCAGGCACCGCGAAGACGGTCTGGGACGCGATCCGGCCAGCGATCATCGCGGGAGATCCGATGTTCAAGGGCGACGACACGGCGTTCTGCAAGGCCTACGGCGGCAACGCCTACGCGCCTGACCTGCATTGAGCGACGAATCTCTCGAAATGGTTCGCCACTTCTGCCGGGCGCTCGAGCATCGGAGTGTGTCCGCAGGCCCATGGGTACGCCTCCCGTCTTGCGGATCGCGTCGAGGCGCCGCACGAGCCGAAACCGATACCAAAGTACAATGGGCGATCGTGCCCCGGGGAGCATCCTTGCGGGGCCAGGAGATCAAAATGGACCCCAAGCAGACCAGCACGGAAAAAGCCTCCCCGCCCCCGGCCCCCGCGACGGTCGAGCTGAAGCTCGAGGTCGTCGTCATTCCGGTGTCCGACGTCGATCGCGCCAAGCGCTTCTACGAGCGCCTCGGGTGGCGGCTGGACGCTGATTTTGCGACCGGTGACTCCTGGCGCGTGGTGCAGCTGACGCCTCCCGGTTCGCCCTGCTCCATCTTCGTGGGCAAGGGGATCACGACGGCCGTACCGGGCTCGGTCCACGGGACGTTTCTGGTCGTCGACGACGTCCAGGCCGCGCGGGCCGAGCTCGTCGCGCGCGACATCAACGTGAGCGAGGTGTTTCACTTCGCGGGCGGTCTTCACGTGGATGGGACCGAGGGACGTGTGCCCGGGCCGCACCCGGAAGGGGGCTCCTATCGCTCCTTCGCCTCGTTCAGTGACCCGGACGGCAACAGCTGGATGCTCCAGGAGATCAAGACGCGGCTTCCCGGAAGGGGGTTCAGCAGTCTGGACGTCGCGACCCTGACCGGGCTTCTGCGAGAGGCCGAGGAGCATCACGGGGCGTACGAAGCCACGGCTCCGAAGCACCACTGGTCCGGGTGGTACGCGGGCTACATCGCTGCGCGCGAGCAAGGGAAAACTCCGGAGGAGGCGGCCAAGGATGGTGCGCGCAACGTGGAAGGTGTCCGCCGGTGAGAGCCGACATCGTCCCCGGTGCGGTGTTTCCCGACTACGAGCTCCCCGATCACCGCGGTAAGCACCGGACGCTCTCGGAGTTGCAGGAAGGCGACCCGCTCGTGCTGGTGCTCTCGCGCGGAGGCTTCTGTCCAAGAGACAGGAGGCAGCACGAGGGGCTCCTCGAGCTCCATCGTGAAACGGAGGTGGGCTTTTGCCGCCTCGTCACCATCTCGACCGACAATCTGATCGAGACGAACGAGTTCCGCGGTGCCCTCGATGCTCACTGGACGTTCCTGTCGGACCCGGGGCGCAAGCTGCAGAAGGACCTCGACATAGCGGAATACACCGATCCGCATCACAACCCGATGATCCCGCACACGCTGGTGCTCGAGCCCGGCCTCCGTATCTACAAGATCTACAACGGCTACTGGTTCTTCGCTCGACCGACGGTCGAGGAGCTGCGTCTCGACCTGCGCGCCGCGCTGAAGCGCTGCCGTCCCGACTGGGACATCAGCAGCCCGGAGCAGCGTGCGGCCTGGGCGAAAGGCGACAAGAACGGTTTCTATCCGTACGGAAAGACGCAAGCGCAGGTACTCGCAGACCAGGATTGATCGACGCACTGGAGGTACTCATGGGCCCAGCACCCATCGCTTCTTCCGGCCATCGCGAACCGGAACTGCGCGGCCAGCTCGTGGTCGTGATCGGCGGCAGCGCCGGTATCGGCTTCGAGACAGCCCGGCGAGCGCGTGTGGAAGGAGCCGACGTCATCATCACCGGCCGCAACTCCGAGCGCCTCGATCGCGCCGCGAGCGAGCTCGGTGCGGTGAGTGCAGCGGCCTTCGACGCCACGCAGCCTGCTCCCCTCGAGCGGTTCTTCCGGGGTTTGCCCGGCTCGATCGGCCACGTGATGGTCACCGCCGGGCAGCCGCAATATGGTCGCATGCTCGAGATGGACGTCGCGCAGGCGCGCCGCGCCCTCGACGAACACCTCTTGCTGACGCTCGAGATCGCGCGCCACGCCGCCGGAAAGGTGAAGGCGGGAGGCACGCTGCTGTTCATGGGGGGCACCGGCGGCCGCCGCCCGGGCATCGGGAGCGGTCTCGCGTCGACAATCACCGTTGCGCTCCCCGCCCTCATCGCGAATCTCGCGCTGGAGCTTGCACCGATCCGGGTGAACCTCATCGCCCCAGGTTTCGTCGACACCTCGCTTTCGGCATCGATCCTCGGGGATCAGCTGGAGAACCGGCGCAACCAGCTCCGCGCCACCCTTCCCATCCGGCGTGTCGTCGGACCGGCCGACGTCGCCGCGCTCGCCGTCCACATCATGACCAACACGGCCCTCACTGGCGCCACCTACGACATCGACGGCGGGCAGCAGCTCGTCGAGCGCTAGACTCGACTTGAGCAGTAAACTCGAGGCTAGACTCACCTCGGGTCCTCCGGTTGTTCTGATTGCCAGTCGCCGCCCTCGAGCCGCTCTATCTGTTCGCGGTCGAGCTGAAACTGGCGCTCGAGCTCGGCGCGTGCGGCACTGAGCCGTTCGCCGCGTTCCGCGTCGGTGACGACGCCGGCGCTACGGCCTTCCTCGAGGAGCGCGACGTTGTTGCGCTTGAAGCGCTCGGCGCGCTCACGCGCTTCGTGGGGCCGGACGCCGAGCGCCTCCAGGGTGCGGCGTCCGGAGAGCAGCGACGACTCGAAGACTTCGCGGTCGACGAGCTTCACGCCGCGGCTCCGCAGCGCGTAGTAGTGCGCTACGTTGCGGGCGCGGGCGACGATGACGACGTGCGGGAAGTGCTGGCGCACGACCTCCACTAGCCGGATGCTCGCTTCGACGTCGTCGATGGCGTTGACGATGACCTTCACGTGCTCGGCACCGGCGGCGTGGAGCAGGTCGAGCCGTGTGGCATCGCCGTAGAAGACGCGAAAACCGAAGCGGCGCAGAAGCTCGATCTGGTCCGGGTCGAAGTCGAGCACCGTCGCCTTCAGCCCGCTCGCGAAGAGCAATCGGCCGACGATCTGCCCGAACCTGCCGAAACCGGCGATGATGACCGGGGCGTCGCTGGCCTCGATCTCGTCTTCGGCGCGCTCCGCCTTGCTGGACACTCGCTTCTCCAGCCGACCCGCTGCAATGACGAGGAGCGGTGTGAGCGCCATGGAAAGCGCGACGGCGAGGGTGAGCACCTTGTCCCAGTTGCCCGGCAGCACGCGGGCGTCGCGCGCGACGCCGAACACCACGAACGCGAATTCTCCGCCCTGCGAGAGGAGCGCTGCGAACATGAAGGGCTGCGACCGCAACGCCGCGAAGCGCCCGAGGAGCACGAGGGACACGGTCTTCAGCGCGACGAACCCGAGCACGAGCGCGACGAGGAACCCCGGCTTCTGCGAGAGCAGCCCGAAGTCGATGGACATGCCGACGGCGATGAAGAAGAGGCCCATGAGGAGGCCCTTGAAGGGCTCGATGTCCGTCTCGAGCGCGTGACGGTACTCGGAGCTCGCGAGCAGCACGCCGGCCAGGAACGCCCCGAGGGCCATGGAGACGCCCGCGAGCTGCATCAGCTGCGCGATGCCGATGACGAGCAGGAGCGCGAACGCGGTGAAGACCTCCCGGAGGCCCGTCTTCGCGACGGCACGCAGGAGCGGCTGCGTCGCGAAGCGACCGAGCACGATCACCCCGACGATGGCACTCACCACCTTGGCGAGCCCGACTGCCGGAGAGCCGGAGCTCGGGCCCGTGGAGAGGAGAGGAACGATCCCGACCAGCGGAATGGCCGCAATGTCCTGGAACAGCAGGATGCCGAACGCCGCCTTCCCCATCGGGGAGGCGGCGAGCCCGCGCTCCTTCATGGTGGCGAGCGCGATGGCCGTCGAGGAGAGCGCGACGGCGAGGCCGGCGATGAGCGCGGCGCGCCACGGCAACCGGAGCGCGAGACCGCCTGCGACGAGCACCGCGCCCGACACGAGCATCTGCGCGGAACCCAGGCCGAAGACCGACTTTCTCATGTCCCAGAGCCGGTTCGGTTCGAGCTCGAGGCCGATGAGAAAGAGCATGAGCACCACGCCGAGCTCGGCCAGGTGTGCGATGGACGCGACGTCGCGCACGAGCCCGAGTCCGAACGGCCCGATCACGCAGCCCGCGGCGAGGTAACCGAGGACGGAGCCGAGCCGCAGCCGGCTCGCGAGCGGCACGAAGAGCACGGCCGCGCCGAGGTACACCAGGGCGGCGAGCAGCGGCGAACCTTCATGCACGGGAGTTCGTCTCCTCCAGTACCAGCTCCTCGAGGCGGGTCCGATAGACTCGCGCGAACGCCTTGAGCTCCTCCAGCGGAATGCGGTGTGCGCCGTGCAGGACGAGCGGCTCGAGCCAGCTCATGCCGCAGAACCGCGCCGTCTGTTGAACGACGGGCATGAACGACGAAAAAGGGAAGGCGTGCTCGCCCGCGGGGGCGTAGCCGCGCTCGTCCGCGCCGGTGGTCGGTACCCAGAGGCACTGCTTGCCGTGCAACGCAGTCCCTCCGCGCCCGTATGCCCACCCGACGAGGAGCACCTTCTCGAACCACAGCTTGAGAAGCGCGGGCGCCGTGTACCAGTAGATGGGATGCGTCCAGACGACGGTGGACGCGCGCAGGAGCGCGGCCTGTTCGCTCGGCACGTCGATTGAAAAGTCGGGATACAGATCGTAGAGCGAGCGTCGCTCGACGCCTTCCAGCCCGTCGATGGCCTTGCCGAGCGTTCGGTTCGCCCGCGACTTGTCGGGATAGGGATGCGCCTCGATGACGAGCACCATCGGTCGCCCGCGTAACACGGGTCCGCGAACGGCGGTGTTAACGGCGCAGATCGCCGGAATTTTCGACCATGGCCCGGCGACCGGGGTGCCAGCCGGCGTCTCGCGACGGCGTCACTGC
>CAYUAW010000185.1:2794-3929 GCA_964442485.1 uncultured Polyangiaceae bacterium | reverse complement strand
GCGGAAGACTACGGCTTTGCCACCTTGACGATGGTGGTCGACGTCATCCAGTAGACATGTGCCGAATCGACCGCGATCGCCGCGAGCGACGCCTGTCCCGTCGCGAGGACCGTCGGCTTGGCGCCGCAGCCACCGACGGCGCACGCCATCACTTGATTGCTCCCGGTGTCGGTGAAATACACATTCGTGACGTCGACGGCGATGGAGTACGGGCTGCTCTGCGACGACGCCAGCACCGAGGGTGCGCCGTTGCACCCTGTCTTCGCGCACTTCATGACCGTGCCGCCAGTCTGGTTCGTCCAGTACACGCTCGTGTCGTCGACGGCCACCCGTGCAGGACCGCTTTGATTTTGCGCCAGATAGGTTGCCGTTGCGCAGCCCTGTTCGGCGCACTTCGCCACGGCGCCTCCGGTCTGATCGGCCCAGTACACCATCGCGCTGTCGACGGCCATCCCGGTCCCCCCGGCGCTGACCAGAATGGTCGGAGAGTTGGCGCAGCTGATCGTGGAACATCCCTGCAGCGTGCGCCGGATGGTGCTCATGAAGTAGACCGACGCACCACCGAGCGCCATCACCGAGATGTAGCCTCCGGCGACGAGCGTCGTGGGCGTCGTCCCGCACCCTTGGTTGTTACACTGGAAGACGCCGCCGCCCGCCTGGCTGACACCACTCAGAGCCCAGTAAACGAAACTTCCGTCGTTCGCGAGGTCACCGAGGGTGCCGCCCTGCAGGGTTCCGATGCTCGTCGGGGCGTTGTTACAACCCGTCGTCGCGCACTTGAGGATCCGTCCCACGCTGATGCCACCGTCCAGCACGATTTGACCACCCCAGTAGACGCTCGTCGCGTCGACGGTCATTCCACCGCCGAAGGCTTGCCCGGAAGCGAGAACCTGCGGCTGGCAAGCGGAGGCGCTGCACGTCCCGCCCGCGCAATCGTGTCCACAGCGGCCGCAATTGTGGGTATCGGTGACGATGCTGGTGCATGCGCTGCCGCAAAAGACTTCGGCGCCCGGACAGGTACTCGTCGCTCCGCCGCTTCCACCGTTACCGTGAGTGCCGCCCGCACCGACGACGCCACCCGCACCGACGACGCCGCCCGCACCGACGACGCCGCCCGCACCGACGACGCCGCCCG
>CAYUAW010000185.1:0-2694 GCA_964442485.1 uncultured Polyangiaceae bacterium | reverse complement strand
GATAGGTGCTCCACGCCGTCGCGATGCGATTGGTTTGTTCGTAGCACCTGGCCAGGTTCATGAGCGTCCCGCTCCCGGGATCGAGCCGCTGACTCTCCTCGAGCTTGGGGCAGGCTTCGGCGGCTTGCCCTGCCGCCATCAGGGCCCGCGCCTCGTCGAAGAGCCCCTGGGCCGCTGCTGCGTTGCCGGGATCTTCTGCGCGCACCGGGGGCGAGCGCAGCACCACGAGAGCGGCTGCTGCAGCACACGCAACGTCGAGTCGTATTCGCCGGCACCTGGGTTGTGTCATTGGAGATGCTCGTCATCGGGTGAAGCGCCGTCATCGCCAAGACCCGAACACGAAATTTTCACTGGGCCGTGCATGCGCGGTCTGTCCCCGGCATGTGACCCGCCGGTGTGTGGAGTGTCAAGCCGACGGACATAATGACCAGCACGCGAGATGAACGAATGCGAGAAGGCATCGTTCAATTGCTCACGCGCGCGACGGCATCGCGGCATTCGACGTCAGGTCGTGGGCATTTCTTCGAGCGACTCTCGGTCTTGGTAGTGCACCGCTACACGGCATCCAGTCTCGGAAGTCGCGATCACATGTGATGGTCGCTCGACGTCGACTTGCACGCGTTCACTTGCGTTGCTGGAAACGTTCGCGCGCTCATGAGTTCCTCGACAGCGTGACGCCGACCCGAACGCGCCCATCGCGGTCCACAGCATCCCGAACATGTCAACGACCGACGGCAAGCTGCCAGACCGATCACGCAGGGCGCTGCCCCTCCGCGGGGATGTGCTCTGCGCCCCCCGGAGACGGGAACCCCGTTCGACGTACCAGCGCGACGGCGAATTGGTCTATGCTTCGGAGTAATGGCCGCTCGCCGACCCGCTGCCCGAGTGAGCGCCGTCAGGGATCTTCTCGACTTCGTGGACGTGTTCGAGCCGGGTACGCGGGCCAAGGTGCTCGCGACGTTTCCTGCGGAGACCCTGGAGCTGCTCGAGACGAGCCCGCGCACGTCCTGGTTCTCCATCGAGCACGATCACTTCGTGGCCGACGCGCTGATCGCGGTTTTGGGGAAGGAGCGCGCCATCGAGTGCTGGCGCGACAGCATGGAGCACCTGATGGACCGCCCGCTGCTGCGGACCTTCGTGTCCGGCATGGTCCGCATACTGGGGAAGGATCCCGCGCGTGTCGTGTCGATGGTGCCCAAGGGCTGGCCACTGGCGTTCCACGACTTCTGCGACGTGCGCTTCGAGCGGGGCCCCGCCGATCGCGTGGCGCTGGTCTTCGAGGACATCGCGCACCAGGTGAAGAAGTATCCGAGCTACTTTCACGTCTGGCACGGCACCATGTGGGGGTTCGCGAGGACCGCCGGAACGAACGCGCACGTCGACTTCACCGTCGCGAAGGATCTGCGCAGCGCCGAAGCGCGCTTCACCTGGACCTGACTGCGGTGCCGTAGGCCGCTGTCCGCGCCCGAACGCAATGCAGAGAGGGGAGGGGGTGGTCTGGAGCACCCTTGAACGCAATGCAGAGAGGCAAAGGGAGTGCGTCAGTCCGCGTACGCGGTGCGCGCACGCATCGAGGTGGTATGCTGCCCGGGCAGGAGGAACGATGCGTTTCGGTTTGGGGTTCCTGTGCCTCGCTCTGCTCAACTCGGGGTGTTCGTCGACCGGCGGCACGGCGGCGACTTCGGCGAAGTCCAAGCTTGCGCCGTGCCTCACTCCGCCTCGTGAGGTGACGACGCTCTACACCGGAGGTGTTTCAGGCATTGCCGCGGTCGGCGACGACATCGTCATCCAGGGCGACGGGCTGGTGCGCGTGGCGTTGTCCACCGGGCAGGCGACGCCGGTCGCCATGGTTCAGGATCCGTCGGGGCTCGTTGCGCTCGACGGCACGCTCTACTTCACGGCAGAGGAGCCGGCGGGGGCGCCGGACGCGCAGGGCAAACAGCCGAGCGAAGCCGTGTTCCAGTCCGTTCCAGTCGACGGAGGCGCGCCCGAACCGATTTCCGGTGTCACCCCCGGCAACCTCGCACACGCAGTCGACGACGATTCGCTCTACTTCGACGCACTGGCCTCGAGCAGCGGGGGCAGCGCGGTGATGAAGCTCACCCCGCCCTCTGCGGAGCCGGTGGAGCTCGCCCTCGACGGCTCGATCCTGATCAACGCCATCGCCGTGCACGATGGACAGGTGTACGTGGCGGGCGACGACTTCAAGTCGAGCAGCCAGACTCAGAACGGCGTCATCGAGCGTATCCCGAAGAACGGCGGCCGAGCGGAGCGTCTCGTGTCGGATGTCGGTCATCCATTTGCCCTGGTCGCGGACGACAGCGGCCTCTACTGGGTCGAAGATCCGGCGGGCTTCGGCCCGGCCCACGTGGTGCACGCGGGGCTCGACGGTTCTTCCCGCCGGGAGCTCATCGAGGCGAGCGACTCATCCCTCGCCCTCGCCGCCGGGCGAATCTACTTCAGCTCGGACAACCTCGAGTCCATCCCCACGTCCGGCGGCGAAGCCACGACGCTTGCGACGGACCTGAAGAGCCCTGGCATGTTCCTCGTCGCAGGAGGCAACCTCGTCTGGGTCGACCCGGTGACGAAGGCACTGTCCGATCCCACGGTGCCGCGCCTGATGACCGCGTGCTTGAGCGACTGAACGCGAACGGCGTCAGGCGCGAGTCAGAACCAGATCCCGAGGCCGGCGTG
>CAYUAW010000184.1:9440-13755 GCA_964442485.1 uncultured Polyangiaceae bacterium | reverse complement strand
ATCCGGCCGTTCCAGTTTCACGCCACCGACGAGGCTCTCGCGGACCTGCGTCGGCGCATCGCGACCACGAAGTGGCCGTCGCGGGAGCTCGTCGCGGATGGCTCGCAGGGTGTGCAGCTCGCGACGATGCAGAACCTCGCGCGCTACTGGCAGACCGAATACGACTGGCGGAAGTTCGAGGCGAGGTTCAACGCCCTGCCCGAGTTCGTGACGAACATCGACGGGGTGGATTTCCACTTCATCCACGTTCGTTCGAAGCAGCCGCATGCGTTGCCGATCATCGTCACGCACGGCTGGCCCGGTTCGATCATCGAACAGATGAAGATCATCGAGCCGCTGACGAATCCGACGGCGCATGGCGGAAGTGCAGCGGACGCGTTCGATGTCGTGATTCCATCCTTGCCGGGCCACGGGTTCTCGGGGAAACCCACGACTCTCGGCTGGACCCCCGTTCGCATCGCGCGCGCCTGGACGGTGCTGATGAGGCGCCTCGGCTACAAGCGGTTCGTGGCGCAGGGCGGCGACTGGGGGAATGCGGTCACCGAGCAGATGGCCGTGCAGGCGCCTCCGGAGCTGATTGGCATCCACACCAACATGCCTGCCACCGTGCCGGACGACATTGCGAAGGCGCTCCAGTCGAGCAGCCCTGCTCCCGCCGGGCTCTCGGCCGACGAGCGCCATGCGTACGACCAGCTCGACTCCTTCTACAGGAAAGGCCTGGCGTACGCCCAGGAGATGAGCCAGCGCCCGCAGACGGTGTACGGCATCGACGATTCGCCGATCGGCCTCGCCGCCTGGATGCTCGACCACGACGCTCGCAGCTACGAGCTCATCACGCGCGTGTTCAACGGCCAGAAGGAGGGACTGTCGCGAGACGACGTCCTCGACAACGTAACGCTCTACTGGCTGACGAACACCGGGGTCTCCGCGGCTCGTCTCTACTGGGAGGCGGCCCATGACGTGCCGCTCCGACAGCTCGCCTTCTTCGCCCCGCAAGGCGTCAAGATCCCGGTTGCCGTGACCGCCTTTCCCGATGAGCTCTATCAAGCACCGCGGAGCTGGACACAGCGGGCATATCCGAAGCTCGTCTACTTCAACAAGGTCGACAAGGGTGGTCACTTCGCGGCGTGGGAACAGCCGGAGCTGTTCTCGGCCGAGATGCGTGCAGCGTTCCACTCGCTCCGCTGAGCGCTCTCAGGGAAACGGACCCTTCTCCGCCGAGCCCCGTGACATGACGTCCGTCGCCGCGGTGTCCTTTGCCTCTACGCGGGATGCCTGCGTCAATATATCGGGGTTCGCGGAGATGTCCGCGTCGTAGCCGGTCACCGAGCCGTGGCAGCTGCCGCACACGCCGTTGAAGAGATGGCGCTGGAAGCCCTGGCGGACGATCTCGCCCGGATAGAACTGCATCTCCTCGAGCTGGTGATGACGCACGGGCGCGCCGTCCGCTGCGAGCTGGATGTTCGGCGCGAGGACGATGGGCGCGCCCCCGGGGACCCTCACGTGCATGGAGAAATCGCTCAGGGGTGAGGCTGTGCCGAGCATCCGGCGGCGCACGTAGACCTTGCCGAAGGCGTCGCCGAGGACGAACGCGCCGCCCTGATCGTAGCTCTTCACGCCGGACTCGGGCGGAAGATCCTCCCAGATCTGGACGTCACCCGCGGGGTCCGGGATGCCGCGCTTCGAGCGCGTGTTCTGGAAGAGGAGGCTCTCGAGCAGCGGCAGATCCAGGAAGGTGACGTCGGAGCGGGACTTGTCGTCGGTGTTCGTCGAGATCTGCGTCGCGCCGTTCGGCTCGTCGAGCTTCGACTTGTACACGCCGTAGCTGTAACGCTCGTAGACGGCGGCCGGCCACAGGATGCTGTCCGCGTCGCTCACGACCGGCGCGCTCCGCTCCCCGCTCACCGGGTCGACGACGACCAGCGCGAAGGGCGCGTTGAAGTTCGTGATGTCCGCGACGTCCGCCGCGTAGCTGACGAGGACCTTGCCGTTCGGGAGCCGCGTCGGGTTGCGGTAGACGGCGCCCGCGACGCCGACACGTCCGTTACCGTCCAGGATGCGCACGGAGTGCTGGTAGAACTTCGGATTCGGCCACGTCAGCGCTCCCGGATCCTGGAGGTAGTCCTTCGCGTCCGTGCTCTGCTGGTCGATGCCGAGGCTGCGGTTGACGACGCCGAGCGCGCCTGCGCCGTGCGCGGCGCCGGGGTCGCTGAAGATCGCGACGAAGTTCTTGTCGGGCAGCTCGGAGATATCGGTCACCTGCCGGTACCCGAGCGTCGCGCGCTGACCGAAGAGCGGGTGATAGTCGCCTCCGTCCAGGTTCTCTCGGCGGCCCGCCAGCTGATAGAAATTGTTCGCGCGCTTCTCGGTCACCATCGTCAGGCGGCCGTCCGCCATGAACGACGGCGTCAGCTCCTGGTTCAGCAGGAAGGTGAGCTGACGGATCGAGGGCGTGCCGCCCGGGTCGTCGACCACGTAGAGGTTGGCGTTGAGGCGCGACGGATCCGCGGGTGTCCGCTGAGGGCCCTGGTAGTCGAAACCCGCGGCGTTCGTCACGTTGCCGCGCGTCGACGTGAAGACGATGCGGCCGTCCGGCGCGAAGGTGGGGTCGAAATTGTGGACGAGCTCGCCGTTCGACGGCAGCGCGTTGCCGCGATCGTCGGTTGGCGCCGCGTCGATGGTCGCCTCGGGCGCGCAGTTAGAGCCGTCCACGACGTACACGCGCCAAGGTTCGGTCGCGCTCGCCCGCGCGGAGAACGCGATCCGCTTGCCGTCCCAGGACACCGCAGGCCGCCGGACGTCGATGCCGGCGGAGAGGCCGCACCCGGAGAGCAGGCTCGCCCCCCCCTGAACCGACAGGTTGCCGCTAGCGTCGAGCGACGCGGACGCGCGCACGAGATCCGCGCCCGGCGAGAACGCCTCGAAATCCTGTGGCGCATCCGGCGCGGGCGCGAGCGGGCGCTTCACGTAGACGATGGCCGTGAGACCCGCAGCCGACGCCATCCGGTTCTGGCGCTCGAGCTCGATCCAGTGACGGATGATGCAGTAGGGCAGCTGCGCGTCGAGATCCCCGCTCTCGATGGCATTGGCGTCCATGCAGGCGTCTCCCTCGCCGAAGAGCGCGCCGCCACGGTGCAGAACGCCTTCCGGCTTCTGGGGAACGGGGCTATCCGGGATGAAGGGAACGAGGTTCTTTCGGAGGACGCGGCTCGCGTTGGGATCCGGCGAGTCGAGCGCCACCTGCGCCAGGGTGAGCTCGTAGTTGTGACGGGTTTCCGGGAGACCGAAGTGGCCGCCGCTGCCGCTCCGGAGACGGTACTCGTGGCCCATGGCCGGCGAGTGGCAGCCGAGCAGCATGCACCCCTTCTTAACGAGCATCGGCTGGACGCGGTGCGCGAAGAACGCGAAACCCGTGTCGGTCGGCACGTGACTCGGGCCCCCCTTCTGCATGGCCCAGGCGAGGATCGCCTGGTACCCGGGGTCGTCCATGGATTGAAAGAGTGTCCCACCCTCGTGGTACGTACCGCCCGCGTTGAGGGCCACGGTGCGCCGCAGGAGCTCGCTCGACTCGGGATCGGTAGAGACGTAGTCGCCGGCGGCGAAGTAGTTCCACCGTGTCTGCTCCGGCGTGGTGCCGCAGGTCAGGTACATGGAGTTCGTCGGGGACCCGTGGCAGTTGCCGGCCGCGCAGGTGCCGCCGAGCACCGGGTTCACCCGATCCACGAACGTCTTGTAGTCGGGGGTCGTGGGATCCGTCGTCGGATCGAAATCCACGTCGGTGCCCACCGCAGTGGGGCACGGCGTGCGGCCGAGATCCGGCGGCGGCACCACGGAGTTGTTCTCGCTCGCCCCGCGCGAGATCCACGTCGAGAGCGTGTTGAACGACGAGCTCGTCACGTCCAGAAGCGGCCCGCCGCCGTGAGGGATGTCGGTCGTGACGATGATCGGGTCTCCTCCCTCCCATGTCGTCAGCCGCACCTGGAACGGCTTGAGCACCTTCGCAAGGATCCCCGGCATCAGGTACGGGCCGTACGTGATGAGGAGATCGTGCCGCTTCGTGAGCTCGGCGTAGCTCGTCACGTTCAGGTTGCCGAAGGCGTTGCCGTGGGTGTCCGCGGCCACGTGGCAACCGGACTGCGTCGGGCTGTTCGCGCACGACTGCTGCAGGATCGGACCGATCTGCCGCTGATAGAACGTCGACGACGCTTCGCGCTTGGCGGCCTTGCAACCAGTGAGAGCGAGCAGCGCGACCGCGAAGGGCGCAAGACGGCTAGCGTAGTTCACCAGGAATATCCTAGCCGAATCGGTCTCCGGG
>CAYUAW010000184.1:0-9340 GCA_964442485.1 uncultured Polyangiaceae bacterium | reverse complement strand
TCGCCTACAACCTGCGCAGGGCGATCCTGGCCATGGACTGCACGAGCGGATCGGAATCGCCGAGGGCGGCCTGGACGGCGTCGTGAGCCGAGGGATCGCCGATCCGGCCGAGGGCACTGACGGCGGACGTCCGTACCCGCGGATCGGCTTCCTGCGACGGGTCGGCGAGGCCGATGAGGCCCACCACGGCGTCCGACGAGCGCATCGTGCCGAGCACCTCTGCCGCGCGGCGACGCACGTCAGCCGAGTCGTCGCTCAGACGCGCGACGACCGCGTCGACCCGCGAGAAGACGTTGATGCTGATCGAGGCGTGCAGGGCAGCGAGCCGCACCTCGGCCTCCTGGTCACCGATCGCCGTCGCGAGCTCCGCGGCCGGGCCCTCGTTGTTCAGCCGCTCGAGCGCGCGCACTGCGCTCCGCCGCACCATCGACGAGGAATCGGTCACCGCCGCCTTCGCGACGGGCGCGACGCCGTCGGCGATCAGGAACTCCCCGAGCGCCTCCGCAGCGTACGAGCGGGCCGTATCCGAGCCGCCGCCGGTGAGCGTCGAGAGGACCTGCGAGTACACCTCGCCCGCCCCGAACACGCCGAACACCCGCCGGCGGAGCCACCACGCGCTGATCTCCCGCGTCTTGGCGTTGCCGTCGTAGAGGAGCTTCGCGACGTCGGGAATGCAGTCGAGGCACTCCACCTTCTCGCCGTGCTCGAGGGCGGCCCAGATCGCCGTCGGCGCGGTGGTGCCCATCGTGACCGCGCTGATGCGATCCGGAGGGGTCAGCTCCTCGAGCGAGGTCGCGGGCAGCTGCTGGTACAGCACGGCCCTGCCGGTGGTCACGTCCAGGGCGTTGGCGGGGGCGGCGGGCGCCCCGGCGACGCTCGCGCCACTGAGAAGGAGGCCCGAGGCGAGGGTGAGTGCGGCGGTCTTGAGACTACGAGTTGAGGTCTTCATGGGTGCTCTCCTCACGGCGTCGGGTACATCGGCGCGGTCTGCGCGGTGGTGGGCGCGGTCGCCGCCATCGGGTCGGCGGTGTAGGCCTTGAATCCGGTGTTCTGGCGCGAATAGAACTGGCCGCCCATGTCGAAGGCGCGGATGAGCGCCCTGCGTTCGTCGCGCGTCAGCGAGCCGCCGACGTTCTCCGGGTGCATGGTGCGCGTTCCGCCCTTCACGCCGACGTAGCCGTCCTTCGTCGTCATCGCGTCGCTGAACGCCTGCCCGAGCGGCCATGCGTTCTTGCTCGAGTCGATGGCGCTCGTCATGTTGAGCTTCTCGACGAGGAGGCTGTGACGAGCGTCGCTCGGAAGGCCCCAGGCCGGCGGAACGCTGCCGATGATTGTCGCACCCTGGCCCATCTCCATGGAGAGCGCGGCGGGGTAGAAGATCGAGACGTACGACGCCGGGTAGGTCGCCGTGCGTCGATCGTACGTGACGGTGATCGGCGTCGAGCTCAGGTCGAGGCGCGAGAGCGTGTACGGCGTCTTCTTGCCCGTCGTGCGGTCGGTCATGACGACCTGGTACGTCTCCTGCGCGTCGTTGCCGTTCTTCGTGCCGTTGTGGCAGGAGACGCACTTCGCGTCGAAGATGCTCTGGATCTCGAGGGAGTTCGCCCCGACCGAGCCCATCCCCGCGGTCATCTGCCACGGGTACTCCGTGCGATCGGCGATGGGCGCCATGAACTGCTGCACCTGCGTCGCAGCGATCGGCTGCTGCTGCGTGCTCGGATGGTTCGCGGCGGTGCGGTCCTCGTGGCAGCCGCCGCAGATGCGCTGCTCACCCGGCATGCCCTGGATCCAGGTGGTCTGGCTGCGGATGGCGAGCTCGAACTCGTCGACCGCCTGCAGATGCATCGGAATGTAAGGCGGGACGCTCGCGCGCCAGGAGCCGTCGGGAAGAACGGGGGCCTCGCCGAGGATGGCCGCGCCCTCCGCCATGGTGAGGCCGAACATGGTCACGTTCGGCGCCGCTTCGCTCGAGAAGCCCTCGATGATGCGCACCTTCACCGCGCTCCCGAGCGCCTGGTCCATCGGGGTGCCGGCCGAGAACTGAGCGCCGCCGACGGTGTTCTGGTGCACGCTGAAGAGCGAGGTCTGCCGGACGTCGATGGAGCCGATGACCAGCGGGATGGTCGCATCCTTCGTCGTCTGCACGGAGCTGAGCGGGGGCGGCTCGACCTGGGTCGCGACCGGCTGGGCGTAGAGCTCGGACGTCTCGGCGTCGTTGAAGACGAGCTGATTCTTGCGGCTCTTCGGGTCGTAGATGTAGATGCCGAAATCGGGCGGCGTCTCGGAGAGCTCGTTCGTGTCGTTCACGACGCCGTCCGCCCAGGAGACGAGCAGGCGGCCATCCGGCAGCATGTGCGGCGTGCGGTAGCGGCCGACGGGCGACACGTCGCTGCCGGTCGGCACCGAAGGCGTGAGCGTCTCGAAGGTCGCGCGCTCCTCGTCGTGGTTACTGTCGTCGGTGGCCGCCCGCGCGTCGATGCGCAGGAGGGCGCCGGCCTGGATGGTGCGCTCGCGGTCCGTCCCGACCGCGATGAACACGTTCTTGTCCAGCGACTCCGTCACCTGCACGAGCGAGTTGGCGAGCTTGTTGCCGTGCTGTCCGGCAAGGGCGACCATCTTCGTGCAGTCGGGGTCCATCGCGAAGAGCTTCGAGTCGTTCACGTTCTCGAGGTGCTCCCACCGCGAGTAGCCGATCTGCCCGCTCTTCATGCGAAACAGGTTGAAGACGTGCGACAGGTTCTGCGAGCAGAGCTTGCGATCCGAATCGCCGCCCACTTCGCTCATGATGCCGACCTGGGTGACGCGGCGGCCGTGGTTGTACTCGTCCGCGCGCGTACCCATTTCCGTGTAGCCCTGGTTCGTGATGAACGCGATGTTGCCGTTCGCGAGCCAGATAGGCGAAAGATCGTCCTGCATGCCCGCGGTGAGCTGCGCGACCCCGTAAGGGTTCTTCGAATCGGCGCCCTTCGTCAGGTTCGCCGTGTAGATGTGGTAATTGTCGTTGCCGTCGAGCTTCATCGCGAAGACGACCTTCTTCGCGTCGAACGAGAGGTCCATCCCTTCGACGTCCGCCTTCGCGTAGCGGTCACCGGCGATCAGGTTGCGGACGTCGCTCGTGCGGAGGTTTCTCACCTCGAGGCGCGCACCGGGCACGTAGCGGCCGTAGTCCATGACCTGACCCATGCCGTCGGCGACGTCGAGCGTCTTGCCACCGTCGGACGAGTTCTGCCGGACGGCGTAGACGACCTCGTCGAAGCCGGCGACGTCGGGCAGCTTGCCTTCGGTGGGGCCGTTCGTCGTGCAGCCGGGCACGAAGGCCGCAGCGAGCAGTCCGAGCAGCAAAGGGCTCACCAGCGTGCGAGGGTTCAAGGGGCGGGACATGGTTCCTCCGGTTCTCGAGAGCGGAGAGCTCTAAAGCAGGACTCGAGCCAATTACTAAACCACCGATATCGTTGTGCATCGAGCCGATCTAGCGGGGTCCACCCCCCGAATCGGTGGAAATGGGGGGGGAACGGACCCCCACGGAAATTCCTCAAGGTGCATGCGGAGATAGTCGTCCTTGGTAGGCTCGCGTCGTGACGACGCTCATGTTCGACGACAGGGGCCTACTTCCAGCCGTTGTGCAGGACCGCCTGACGGGGCAGGTGCGGATGGTCGCATGGATGAACAAGGACGCGCTCGCGCGCACGCTCGAGACGGGCCGCGCGACCTTCTTCAGTCGATCGCGCAATGCGCTCTGGCAGAAGGGCGAGACGAGTGGTCATCACCTCGCAGTGAGCGCGGTCTACGCGGACTGTGACGCGGACACGCTGGTGTTGCTCGCGGAGCCTGCGGGGCCCTCCTGTCACACAGGTCGACCGACGTGCTTTTTTCGCAAGGTCGGGCCGGACGGCGAGCTCGTCGACGTCCCGCACGAGGCAACCGGCTTCCTCTGGGAGCTCGAGGAAACCATCGCCGAGCGCGCGGACGCCGCGGCGGCGAAGAGCTACACGAAGAGCTTGCTCGAAGGCGGTGCGAGCAAGATCGGCGACAAGCTGCGCGAGGAATCGTCCGAGCTCGCCGCCGCGGTCGCCTCCGAAAGCGAGGAACGGGTGGCGAGCGAGGCGGCCGACGTGCTCTATCACCTGCTCGTGGGGCTCCGCTTCCGGGGAGTTTCGCTGCGGCGTGTTATCGAAGTGCTTTCAGAACGCGCCGGCACCAGCGGCCACGAGGAAAAGGCCAGCCGGTCCAAACCGGTCTCGCGCGGCGTTTGACCCCCCGCGAGTGGCTTGGGTATCGTAACGTTACGATTATCCTTGGGCCGTTTTTGGCCTTCGGGCGGTCTGCACCAGAGCGAGCGTCTGCCTCATGCCGAACGTACTGGTCTTCGAAAGCGACTCGAAATTCGCCGGCGAGCTGAAGGGGGAACTCGAACGGCGCGGGTGCGCCGTCACCGTCGTGGATGACGCCGCGGTCGGGTTGCAAACGGCCTCGATGGACAAGCCGGATCTGATCCTGCTCGCCATCGAGCTGCCGCGCATGAACGGCTTCTCGGTTTGCAACAAGCTGAAGCGAGATCCGACGCTGAAGGAAGTCCCGCTCATCATCATGAGCAGCGACTCCACGGAAGAGACGTTCGAACAGCACCGACGGCTGCGCACGCACGCCGAGGACTACATCCACAAACCCATCGCATTCGTGGACTTGCTGCCGCGGATCAGCGCTCAGCTACCGCTTCCTACGGACGGCGCGCGAAGATCCGTCGCGCCCGACGACGATATCGTCATCGACGACGACATCGCGTTCGAGGAGGAGCCTCCCGCGGCGGGCGCTTCTGTGGCCCCGGCCGCAGCGGCAGGCCCGGTGGACGAAGAGGTGGACGCCTTCACCGAGTCCGCGTTCGGCCACATGGTGGATGAGCCGGCTCGCCCGGCCGGGGCGGAAGCCCCCGCACCGA
The DNA here is from genome assembly GCA_964442485.1 of uncultured Polyangiaceae bacterium. Lineage (GTDB taxonomy): Bacteria > Myxococcota_A > Polyangia > Polyangiales > Polyangiaceae > DASZVB01. The sequence goes on along the minus strand of CAYUAW010000184.1, from coordinate 4,404 downwards.
CGGAAGTCGCGCTTCCCCCGGAAGCCGCCGCGCTGGCGGAGCCACGGGCGCCGCACGAGTCCGTCGCGCCTCCGGTGGAGGCAGCGGCGGCCGCGGAAGCAGCGCCGCTCGACATCGAGCCGGTCGAGCTGCCGCCCTCCGTCCCTCCCCCTGCACCGGAAGCCGTGCCGAGCACGCCGCCGAGCGTGGCCACGTCACTCCCGCCGCGACCGCGCATGGATAGCGTCGATCAATCGCTCCGCGACGAGAACGCGAGGCTCGCCGAGAGGACGCGCGAGCTGGAGAAGGAGCTGCGCGACGCGCGGACCCGCAGCGCCGAGCTCGAGGATCAAGCGCAGCGCGCCGCAGCGAAGGACGGCGAGGTCCAGCGGCTGCAGCGCGAGCTCGACGACGTGAAGGCGAAGGCGGCCGCGGGCGGCGGCCGCGGGGGCGGCTCCGCACGCGAGTTCCTCGATCTGCGCGAGGCGCTGAACAAGAAGGACAAGGAGCTCCTCGATCTGCGCGACCAGATCTCGCACAAGGAGAAGGACCTCCTCGGTCTGCGCGATACGAACCTCGAGGGCGAGCGCGAGAAGGCCGATCTCGTCGATCGCATCGCGGACCTCGAGAAGCAGAGCGCAGATCAGGGCCGGCTGCTCGAGAGCGCCCGCGCGGACAAGGAACAGGCCAGCAAGCGCGCCGACGATTTCAAGCGCAAGAGCGAGAAGCTCTCGTCGGAGCTCGAGACGAAGACGGCGGAGGCCGCGGAGGCGAAGCAGACCGTCGACGCCGAGCTCGCGACCGTGCGGCAGCGTCTCGAGCAGGAGCTCGCCGAGCGCGCCACCATGCAGGCGGCCTTCGATACCCAGCTCCGCGAGACGGCGGATCGCGCCGAGCAGGTACGTGCCGTCGCGGTCGCGGCGGCGGAGGAGCGCGGCATCGAGCGGGGCCGCACCGAGGCCCAGGCCGAGGCGGGTAAGCTCCTGACCGACGCTGCCGCGAACTCGGCGAAGGAGCGCGAGCAAGCCGTGCTCGCTCGCGAGGCGGAGCTGAAGGACGAGCACGAGACACGCGTCGTAGCGCTCCAGCGCGCGAACGAAGACGCGATGCAGCGTCTCAAGGCCGAGCACACGCAGCTGCTCGCCGACGAGGACCGGGCGGCGCTCCAGCGCATCCAGGACCTCGAGACGAGCCTGGTGCTGAAGCACGAGGCCGCGATGAACGAACAGGTCGCGGCGCACGCGGCGACCCGTAGCGAGCTCGTCGACGTCACCTCGCAGCTCGACTCCTTGAAGACCGAGAAATCACAGGGAGACGCGGCGCGCGACGCGCGCATCGCATCGCTCGAGAACGACATCTCGGAGCGGAACAACGAGCTCTACTCGACGCAGACGACGCTGCGCGAGCGGGAGACGAGCCTCGGAGCCGCCACCTCGAACCTCGCCGCGCTCGGGGGAGAGCTCACGGCGACCCAGAACGCGCTCGGCACGGAGCGAGCGCGCATCGAGCGCGCGCTCGCGAAGTGGAGCGAGGACAGGGCGTCGCTCGAGCGAGCCAAGGACGCGCTCGCCGCCGCGCTCGCCCAGATGGACGAGATCGAGGGCAGGCCGATCGAGTAGCGTCAACCGCGCCTGCAGGCGTCCACGACGTGCTCGAGCGCGCGCACGCCCTCCGCCAGGCGCGGACCTGGGCGTCCGAGGAACGCTTCCGAGATCGGGAAGATGCGGCCGCTCTGCACGGCGCGCAGGCCTTGCCACGCGGGCCGCCGCGCGACGATGTGCGGACGGTACTTCTCCGGGCGCACGCCGCACCAGGAGATGACGACGGCATCTGGGTCAATGGCACGCGCTTCGTCGTCGGTGATCGGCCGGCTCTTCACCGGCTCGTCGCCGAGCGGGTTCCGGCCTCCGACCACGGCGAGCATGTCCGTGACCCAGCTCTGCGCGCCCGGCACGATGACGGGCTTCGGCCACCACTCGACGAGCACGACGGGGCGGACTCCACCGCGCTCGGGCCGCGGACGAAAGGCGGCCTGCATCTCGGCGATGACCGCGCCCGCACGCTCGCCGAGGCCAAGGAGCTCTCCAACGCGGCGCACGTCCGAGTACACGTCGTTCACGCTCACCGGCTCGGTCGCGACGAACGGAAGCTTCGCGCGCTCGAGCCGCTCGACGATGCGCTCGTGCCCCGGCACGGTGAGCGAGGCGAGCACCAGATCCGGACGGAGCGCCGCGACCTTCGCGACGTCGATGTCGAGATCGGGACCGACGCGAGGGAGGCGGTTCACGACGTCGGGCGGAAAATCCGAATGATCGTCGACGCCGACGAGCAGGGCGGACGCCCCCAGGGACCAGACGATCTCCGTGTTGGAGCAGGTGAGCGAGACGACTCGCACGACACGTGTTTGTCACGACGGGGGCACGCGGTCGAGCGTAGAGAAGGAAAAGCGCCGTATCCTCGGCTTCGCGAATGAAGGACCCCGCCCGTCGAGAGAGTGGAAGCGCCCGCCGGGCCTGGGTGCTCACGTGGGTCGCGTACGCCACGTACTACCTGGGGCGCAAAGGGTTCAGCGTCGCGAAGAAGCCGATCGAGCACGAGTATCACATCGGCCGCGACGCCCTCGGGATGATCGATACGGGGCACCTCGCGTTCTACGCAGTCGGACAGGTGCTCTCCGGCATCCTCGCCGATCGTGTCGGCGCGCGGCGGCTCGTCGGCGCCGGGATGCTGCTCTCGGCCGCGCTCTGCTTCGGCTTCGGCACCTCGCGCACCGCGCTCGCGATGGGGTTCTTCTTCGCGCTGAACGGCCTCGCGCAGTCGACGGGCTGGCCCGGAACCACTCGCGCGATGGCGGAGTGGACCACGACGGAGAACCGCCGCCGTGTGATGGCGGTGTGGTGCACGTGCTACCAGTTCGGCGGCCTCTTCGCGACGGCCCTCGCCTCTCTGCTTCTTCGCTACGGGTGGCAATGGGCCTTCTTCGTGCCCGCGCTCATCATGGCCGCCGTCGGCGTCGTGGTGCTCGTGTGGCTCGAACCGAGCCCCGCGGCGCCGGATGCGACGGAGCAAGGTGCGCCGTCCCTGGAAACGCTCGAGCGACGTCGGCGCGCGGTCCGCGCTGCGCTGCGCTCTCCCGTTCTCTACTCGTACGGCGTGAGCTACTTCGCCATCAAGCTGATCCGGTACAGCCTGCTCTTCTGGCTTCCGTACTATCTCTCCGACGAGCTCGCCTATGCGCCCGATCGCGCCGGCTACCTGTCGATCGCGTTCGAGGTTGGCGGTATTCTCGGGGTCGTCGCCATCGGGCTCCTGACCCATCGCATGGCCCACCTGTCGCGACCCGCGCTGGCGTCGGCCACCCTCGTAGTTCTGGCCATAGCGCTGGTCATTTACTCCTCCGTCGCGTCGTGGGGAGTCGTCGCGAATGCGCTCGGGCTCGCGTTCATCGGGTTCTGCCTCTTCGGTCCGGATTCGCTCGTCTCCGGCGCGGCCGCACAGGACGCGGGCGGGCCCGACGCCGCCGCGACGGCCACCGGGCTCGTCAACGGGGTGGGCTCCGTCGGCGCAATCTTGCAGGGTGCTCTCAATGCCTGGGTGAGCCGCGTTTATGGCTGGCACGCTGTCTTCTACGTGTTCGTCGCCTGCGCGCTCGTCTCCGCCGTGGCGCTCGTGCCTGCGTTCCGCCGCGACGTGATCGTTCCTGAAGCGAGCTGAGGCGAACACCGGGCGCGGCTCACGCCAGGGGCACCCCCGCGCGCGAACGCCGGATTCCGGGCCTTGCTCGAGCCAATTCCCGCGGTGGATTGCTTCGTTCCGTGACGACCGGGCAGCCGTTCTGTCCGCCATCCACCGATGCTTGAGAATTGCGTCGAGGTGGATAATCTCTCCCGCCCATGGCCCGCCTGGATGGCACGCGCGTGCTCGTCGTCGAGGATGAAGACGTTCTACGCGCGGCGCTGCTGGAACGTCTCCGGGCGGCGGGTGTCGTCACCAACGGCGCGGCGAGCGGCGCTCGTGCAATGGATTTCGTGCGGAGCGGAACCCCGCTCGACGCCGTGCTCCTCGACTACAAGCTCCCGGACGCCTGTGGGCTCGACATTCTCAGGCGAATAAAGCGGCTCTCGCCCGATACGGCGGTGATCCTGATGACCGGCTTCTCCAGTGTGCAGGTCGCGGTGCAGGCCATGAAGTGCGGGGCGGCCGACTATGCGGCGAAGCCAGTGAACACCGACGACTTGCTCCGCATGATCCACGCCCTGATCGAACCGAAGGAGCCGAGCTCCCGGCGCGCGAACGCCCCCGCTATCACCGAGAAGCCGGCGGTGGCTCTGGCTACGTCAGCTGCAGCGCCCTCGCCCGAGATCATCGGTGCTTCGGCAGATACTCGCGCGTTGCGAGCCTTGATCGCGCGCGTCGTCGCGAGTC
>CAYUAW010000183.1:11707-13811 GCA_964442485.1 uncultured Polyangiaceae bacterium | reverse complement strand
CCAAGCCGCGCGTAAGCACAAGTGCGGCGGTGTGCGCGTCCGAAGTCGCCTCGAGACTTCGCTCGAACCAGCTCGCGGGGCTGGAGCCCCGCGAGCCGCCACGACCTGACGGTCTTGGAAGGCCAGATCACGATCCGCCACTGAAGGGCGAGTGAGACTACCGGCGGAGCCGGCGCGGACTGCTCTCAGACCGCGAAATCGCGTGGCGATTCTGGAGGGCGCGGTGGAAAATCAAACCCGTGAGACTACCGGCGAGGCCGGCGCGGGCTGCCTTCAGCCCGGATACGTCGCAGGGCGTCAGCGGACGGCGCAACAAAAACTAACCCGTCAACACGCTGACGAACGAATCACCTCGATTCAACCCTTCAAGCGTCGCTCATATGATCCGTATTGGTGGTCGTGGCCACCATCATCGGGCTAGTGATCGTCTTCGGCGCCATCCTGGGAGGATTTGGCATGGCCGGGGGCCCCTTCATGGTGCTCATCCAGCCGAACGAGTTCGTCATCATCGCGGGCGCCGCCGTCGGAACACTGGTCATTTCCGCACCGGGCAGCGTCCGCGGCCGGATCATGACCTCCTTCAAGAAGGCATTCTCGGGGCACGCGCCCGCCAAGGGCGACTATCTCGAGCTGCTCAAGCTTCTGTTTCACCTGTTCCAGGTGATGCGCCGCGAGGGCGCGCTTGCGATGGAATCGCACGTGCAGGATCCCAAGCAGAGCGCGATCTTCAAGCAATACCCGGCGGTTCTCGGCAATCATCACGCTCTCGCGTTCCTCGTGGACGGACTGAAGCAGCTGGTGGACGGCTGCAGCGTGGGCGACCTTTCGCTCTTGCTCGACACGGAGATGGACACGCTGAGCGAGGAGGAGCACCAGCCCATCAACCTGATCCGGACGACGGGCGACGCGCTGCCCGGTCTCGGCATCGTCGCGGCCGTCCTCGGCATCGTCATCACGATGGGCCACATCGACGGCGGTCCGGAGGAGATCGGACATCACGTCGCGGCGGCACTCGTCGGCACGTTCCTCGGCATTCTTCTCTGCTACGGCGTGGTCGCCCCCATCGCGATGAGCATCGAGATGCTGGGCATCGCCGAGACGCGCTACCTGATGTGCGTCAAGGAAGGCCTTCTCGCCGCGGCGCGCGGCAGCAATCCCCAGCTCTCGATCGAGTTCGCGCGGCGCGCCATCTTCTCCGATGAGCGCCCCGCAGCGAAGGAACTCGAAGAGGCGCTCGCCAACGTGAAGACGAGGTAAGAATTTGTCCGGCGGCCCCGACGTCATCATCATCAAGAAGAAGGCGAAGCACGCCGGTGCTCACGGCGCCGCGTGGAAGGTAGCTTACGCCGACTTCGTCACCGCCATGATGGCCCTCTTCATGGTGCTCTGGCTCGTCTCGCAGACCGATCAAAAGCTCAAGAAGTCGCTCTCGGACTACTTCCGCACGGGTGTCTTCTCCGGCGCGCCCTCGCTGCTCGAAGGCGGCTCCGGCGTGGGCGATCGGGGCTTCGTGGACACGACCAACGAGCCTCCAACGATCGAGCCGATCGTGCTCGAGCGCGACGCGGAATCGGTGCGCGCCGCGGTCACCGCGGCAACATCCGAGCCGGACCTGAAGAACATCGCCGACCTCGTGACCGTGAAGGTCACCGAGAACGGAATCCTGATCCAGATCGCAGAGGGCCGGGACGATCTGCTCTTCGATCTGTCGTCCGCCGATCTCAAACCGGAGCTCACCAAGCTCCTCACCGATCTCGCGCCCACCCTCGCGCACCTCGGCTACGTGCTGGAGCTTCACGGCCACACCGACGCACGCCCCTTCCCCCCCGGGTCGGTCAAGAACAACTGGAGCCTCTCCTTCCAGCGCGCAGAGAGCGCGAGACTCGCGCTCGAACGCGCCGGCGTTCCCTCCGAGCTCATCGGAGGCGTGTACGCACACGGCTCCACGCAGCCATTGACCAAGGATCCGAAGAGCCCGACCAACCGACGCCTTGCGATCTTCGCGCGTCGCGTCGCTCCGCCGAAGAAGGACGACGGAAAGGCCGCCAAGGAAGCGCCTGCCAGCGCGAAGGAAGCGCCTGCCAGCGCGAAGGAAGCGCCTGCC
>CAYUAW010000183.1:0-11607 GCA_964442485.1 uncultured Polyangiaceae bacterium | reverse complement strand
GGAAGCGCCTGCCAGCGCGAAGGAAGCGCCTGCCAGCGCGAAGGAAGCGCCTGCCGGCGCGAAGGAAGCGCCTGCCGGCGCGAAGGAAGCGCCTGCCGGCGCGAAGGAAGCGCCTTCGAACGCCGAGAGCGACGACGAAGCGTCACCCGAGCAGGGAGACACTGAGCGGAAGAGCACTCCGAAGGTTCGCTGAGCGGAGGGCTTTCCGACGATGGATCGAAGGCCCGATGAGTTCTAAGGCTTTGGCGAAAATGGCCGTTCTTCCGAAGGCGAATGCTGCTCGGAGTAACCTCGACGGCGCCGCCCACTGGAGAAGCGCGCCCCCGTGTTCTCGTCATCCTGGATGACGCCGACACCCGCAAGGAGCTCCACGAGTTGCTCGAGTCAGAGGCGTACGAGGTGATCTCCGTCGGCGACACCGACGAGGTGTTCCGGCTCGCCGCCGAGTTCGAGCCCGACATCATCATCGTGGACGTCGATCTGCCGTCGCACAGCGGCTTCGAGATCTGCGGCGAGCTCCGGGCGAGCGACCTGCAGCATCAGACGCCGATCATGCTGGCCGGCAAGACGATAGACGAGGACACCATCGCGCGCTCGCTCTTCGCCGGCGCCGACGACTACATCGTTCCGACCCGCAAGCTCGAGGTCCGCGCGCGCATCCGCGTGCAGCTCCGCAACAAGCGCTACCGCGACGCGCTCGCGCGCGTCCGCAGCGAGCGCGACAGCCTCCGGCGGGACCTGCGCGTGGACGCGCTCACCGGGGTCCTCAACCGACGATCGCTGGAGGCCGCGATCCACACACACCTGTCGGCGCGCGAGCGCTTCGCGGTGCTGTTCGGCGACATCGATCACTTCAAGTCGATCAACGATCGCTTCGGACACGACGTGGGCGACACGGTGCTGAAGGCGGTGGCTGAGATGTTGAAGCAGGGAATTCGTCCCGGCGACGCGGTCGGGCGCTACGGAGGCGAGGAGTTCGTGCTGGTCATCAGTGGTGCCGGGCCAGAGTCGGCTCGCCTGGTCGCCGAACGTCACCGGAAGACCATCGAGGGGATCGACTTCAGCGGGGTCGGCCCGAAACAGGTCACCCTCAGCATCGGTGTCGCGGTGTTCGAGCCTGAGACGACGGACGAGGGGCTCGAGGACCTCTTGCGCCGAGCCGATCTGGCGCTTTACCAGGCCAAGGCCGCAGGGCGAAACTGCGTGGTTATGGCGCCGCCGATCTCGATGCCGAGCCCCGCGCTCGACGCAGTGCGACCGCCCCCTAGCCCGAGACCCCTGCCATTGGAGCCGCGGCCGTCGAGCGTGCCCGAGCCGCGCCGCGCCCGGAGAGCGAGGCCGTGATGGGCGCGACCGCACCGAAGCCAGACGCGCAAGCGCAGCCGGCGGAGCAGATGCATCCGCTCGAGCAGAAGCTCGCGCAGCAGCTCCGCAGCGGTCACACGGCACTCCCCGTGTTGCCGCACGTCGCGACGCTCGCCCTCCGGCTCGCGAGCGATCCCAACGCCAGCGTCACCGAGCTCGCGCGGCTCGTCGACGGTGACCCGCCGATAGCGGCGCGGTTCCTCTCGGTCGCCAACTCCGTCGCTTATTATCGGGGCTGGGCCGCCTCGAACACGCAGGCCGCGATCATGCGCCTCGGTCTGGCGGCGACACGCGATCTGTTGTTCCAGGTCGTCTACGCCGCGTCGACACAGGGGCTGAAACGCTACCAGGCCGAGGTGCAAGCCTCGTTCGCCCGCAGCGTCATCGCCGGCATCGCCTGCCGCCATCTGTGCCGCGAGATCGCGGTCCACTACGAGTACGACTACATGTGCGGGCTGCTGCACGACATCGGCGAGGCGCGCGTGTACCGCATCCTCGCGGCTCAACCCAAGCCGAAGGAAGGCCTACCCTTCGTCGAGGAGCTGGTCCAGCGGTATCACGCGACGGCGGGCGCAGAAGTTGCGCGAGCGTGGAAGCTGCCGGGCGACATCGTCGACGTCTGCGCGGCGCATCACGACGACACGGCCAAGGAGAGCTTCCCCGTGCGGCTCACGATGATCGCCGACCTGTGCGTCGCCGCCGTCGAGGCGTCGCGCAAGGGACAGCCCGGGCCGGATATCGCAAAGTTCGAGAGGCTCGGCCTCGAGGAGCTGCAGGTGAACAAGGTGCTCGCCAGGCTGCGCGAGCCCTCCACCGCCGCCCCCTGAGCTCCTTCGCGTAAGGAACGATTTGGCGTAGAGTGCTCGGGAATTTTGAGTAGCCCGTTCACTCCCGAGCTCGTCTGGGGCGCCTTCACGCGACTGGTCGGCGTCGTCTACGTCATCGCCTTCGGCTCGATGCTCGGGCAGATCGAGGCTCTCGTCGGCGAACGAGGCGTCATCCCCGTCGGGCTCAAGCTCACCGCGATCCGCCGGGACTTCCCGGGTGTCCGGCGCTTCGTCTACTTCCCGACGCTGCTCTGGGTCGCGCACGGCAATCGCGCCCTCACGCTCCTCGTCGCACTCGGAGTCGTGTGCGGCGTCGGCATCCTCTACGGCGGTCCGTCGTCGTTCTATTGCTTCGCCGTCGCGTACGCGCTCTTCCTGTCGCTCGACGTCGCGCTCAGGCTGAGCTTCCCCTGGGAATGCGTGCTCTTCGAGGCCGGCATCCTCGCGCTCTTCCTGCCGGCGACGCTCCCTCTGCCTGCGCTCGCAGCCGTTCACGCGCCGGCGCCGGCCATCGCGTGGGCGTACAGGTTCTTGCTATTTCGCGTGGTCTTCGGCTTCGGGAAGTTCAAGTTCATCGGCAGCACGCGGAACGATCTCACCTACCTGAAGGGGTTTCTCGTCAACCAGCCGCTGCCTTCGCCCATCGCGTGGTACGCGAGCCGGCTCCCGCTCTGGGTTCTACGGTTCGGGATGCTGTCGCTCTTCTGGGTCGAGCTGCCCGGCGCGACGTTGACCCTCTGGCCCGGGCCGCTCGGGCTGGTCGGCGGCGCCGGCATCCTGGGGCTGATGCTCGTCATCAACCTGTCCGGCAACTTCGGTTACTTCAACTGGATCGTCGCCTTCCTCTGCGTTCCGCTGCTCGACTTCGACACGCCGCGCGCTCTCGATCTCGCTCGCGCGTTCTCTCCGGACGGGCCGTGGCTCACGAACACGTTCGTGGCCGCGCACACCGTGGGCGCGCTCTTCTATCTCCCCTTCAATTCGTACGTCAGCCAGAGCTGGCACAGGTGGGCGTTCTGGCGCCGAGTGAAGCCCGCCTTCCTGGCACTGCCCGTGCACGCGCTGCGCGCCGTCCAGCCGCTGCGCTGGCTGCACTCCTACGGCGTGTTCCCGCCCAAGAGCATGCCCGGCATCCGTGGCGTCGCCGTCATCGAGGTGAGCTACGACGGCGAGACGTGGCACGACCTCGAGTACACGCGCGCCGCCACGCGCATGACGAATCGCCCACGGTTCATCGCGCCGCACATGCTGCGCTGGGACCAGACGATCATCTACGAGTCCTACGGAACCACGGAGCACGCGCTCGCCTACTCCGTCGCAAACTCCGGGATGCCGTACGGGCACGCGACCTTCTCCGACACCGAGTGCCTGCTCCAGCGCATCCTGGAAGGAGAGCGCTACGAGGGTGTGCTGCTCCGCGAAGGGACCTTCCCGCGCAACGAGCCCCCGAAGCTCGCGCGCATGCGGACGTACCTGCTCCGCCCCGCCTCGCTCGAGGAGCGCACGAAGAGCGGCGTCTGGTGGACGCGCGAGGTCATCGGACCGCACTATCCTGCGCGGGCGCGTAACGACAATTTCTGGCAACTTTGGTTGCCAGATCCGGAGCTGTTCGATTTCGACGACGTGGTGTGGAAGGAACGCACCACGCTCGGCGCGCTCATGGACCCGGGTGCCCGCGGCGCGGACCTCGCCGCGCTCGTGGAGAGCGACGCGCGAGGCAACGGCACGGTGCCGACGGCCGCCGACGTCGATCGCTTCTTCGACGAATTCCTGCCGGCGTCCATGGCCAGCGACGCGCGCGACTGGACGAGGGTCGGTGAGCGATGGCGTGCTCTCCGGGAGCGCTTCACGCCGCTCGAGCTGCGCCGGTTCGAGCGCGTGGCGGGGCGCCTTTCGGCGGCTCTCGACGCGCGCATCGAGCCGCTCGCCGCGGCGAGCAAGGACGGTGAGCGCGCGCTTCCTACCCACTACGACGTGGCGTGCCTCGCGCAGCATCTCGTGCTGCAGGGCCGCGGCATCGTGGAGGACGCGCTCGCCCGCCCGGAGCACGCGATCGCACGTGCGTCGGAGGTGATGCCGGAGACGAGCCTGTACCTTTCTGCGATGTTCCGTCTCGATCGCCTGGTGTGGGAGGCTCACAAGATGCGCTTCCTCGACATGATCCTGGTGCGCTCGAGCGAGCGCTTCCCGGGATCCGCTCGAGCGGAAGCCGAACGCAAGCTGGAGGAGACGGCGAAGAAGCTCTGGGGAGTCGCAAAGCTCACGTCGTTCCTACGGGGCAAGTTCAGCGAGCCCGAGTATTGCGACGGCACTCCGGAGCAGTATCCAGAGTTCGTCGAGGGCCCCGGCGGCGAGATCCTCGAAACGTCCGCGGGGCACGCCGGACCGGGCCCGAAGACGGAGCACGCCGCACCGACGTGACGGGCGCGTGCAAGCTTCGATCCGCGCTCACGACTCCGTGGCGGTGGTCGGCGCGGAAGGGCGCTTTGCGTCCCGGGCCTTGCTGGCGGTGACGAAGGCCCACGCCGCCGAGAGCAGCGGCGGCAAGAGACGAAACGTGTTCACGGGCCGCCCCGCGAAGCGCTCCATGCTGCACTGGATGAACTCGGGGGTCAGCAGCAGGTGGCGTTCGAACCAGCTCTGGTGCGGGCCACCGTAGTAAGAGAGTAGCCGGTGTCGCAGACGGAGATCGACGCCGAGCTTCGCCCCCGCGACGCGCGCGGCCCAGTCGCGAAAGGAAAGCTCACCTTCGCCGAGCTTCTCCGCCAGGTACGGGCCCGCGAGAGCGGCGTATTCGACCGACTGCGCGATCCCTTCGCCGCTGAGGCCGTCGATGCCGGCAGCTTCCCCCACGAGGAGCACGCGAGGCGACGACTGGGGCCGGTGCGGCTCGAAGCCGCGCTCGGCATAGCGCTTGAGCTTGTAGCGACGCATGTCGAGGCCCTGAGCCGCGAGGCGCTGCTCGAGTATGCTCTGGATGTCGAGCGGGCGTTCGTCGAGCCGGAGGTGATAGATGCCCCGGCACACCCTGGCTTCACCGCCCACGACGGTGGGAAAGTCCCAGGTATAACCGGGGAAACGGCGGTCCTCGGTGTCGAAGTGGAGGACGTCGCGCGGCAGATCGCGGGGGACGGGCTCGGTGTCGAGCTCGATGACCTGCGCGAGCAGATCGTCACCGGAGATTCCGGCCGCGCGCCGGACGAAGCTACCCACACCGTCGGCGCCCACGACGACGCGCGCCGTCACATCGCCCTTCGGCGTGGTGACCGTGACGCCGCGGTCGTGCACTGCGAGCGCGCCAACGCGCGCGTTCTCCTCGACATGAATGCCCTTCGCGCGGACGGCGCGCGCGAGCTCTTGATCGAACTCGATACGACGAATCACGCGGCCGATGCGAGAGTCGCGGCGACACGCCACACCCTCGCGCGTGCGCACGGAGAGGCCGTCGATCTCGACGGAAGGGACGTCGACCCGGACGCCCACTGAAGCGAGCAGCTCGTCGGCACGCGCCGCGACCGCCCCCGCGCAGTACTTGTCGCGCGGGTACGCCTTCTTCTCGAGCACGACGATGCGATCGGTCAGGTCCGGCCGCGTTTGCGCCAGGAACAGCGCGGTGGAGAGGCCGGCGGGGCCGCCTCCGACGATGACGACGTCGGCGTCGTTCATTTTTTCGCGCACGGAGGGTACGTCAGGGCGGCGAGCCTCGCCATGCCGTTTCGGCACGCAGTCGATGCCGACATCGACTGCGGTCGCCGCCCCCGAGGGTGGTATCTTCCGTGCGCCGATGAACCGGATGCAGAAAGCGGGCGGTTGTATGACGCTGATCGCGTTGCCGTTTTTCTGCCTCGCGGTCTTCATGTTCGCGGATCCGACGAAGGGCGACACCGCGGCGCAGAGCCTCGCGCCGGGGCTGTTCTTCGGGACGGCCTTCCTGACGCCCGGGCTCCTCCTGTTTCTCTACGGGCGACGCGCATACCAGGACGCGGAGTTTCTGACGGCCGTGACGGGCATGGTCCGGAGCTACGACCGCTTCACCGTAGCCGAGCTCGCGCAGAAGATCGGCAGAACCGAGCTCGAGACGGAAGCCCTGGTGGCGCGCATCATCGCGTCGAACAGCGGGATCGATCTCGTCTTTCATCGGCCGTCGCGGTCGTACATTCACCGCGCCCGTCTGGCGGCCGGCCAGCACGTCGTGGAGCGCTGCCCGTCTTGCGGCGCGCCCACGAACCGCGAGGTGGTCTTCGACGGCGAGCGCGTTCCCTGCACCTACTGCGGCGCCGTGCTCGGCGCGTAGCTATAACCAACTCCGTCCCTCATGAACGACGCGCTGCACGAGCTCCGGGTGCTGGCGCTGGATTGCCAGGCCGGCGGCGCCACGCCCGCTCATGGCGATCTGCTGGAGCTCGGGTGGGCGGTCTGCGCTCCCGAGGGCATCGTGGACGGCGTGCGCAGCCACTGGATCCTGCCGCGAACGGCGCGCCGCGTCCCGAGAGCGGTCCGCGAGCTCACGGGGTGGAGCGAGCACTGCATCGAGGACGCTATCGACGAACAGCGCGCCTGGGAAAAGCTTCGCAAGGATGGCGCCTCCGTGGCCGCCGAGCGTGCGAGCGTGCCGACCGTGATTCACTTCGCACGCTTCGAGCTCCCTTTCCTTCGTGATCTGCACGTGCGCCTCGGCGAAGGCGACGCGTTCCCGTTCGATCCCATCTGCGTCCACGCCATCGCAGCACGGCTGTTTCCCGAGCTCCCGCGTCGGAACATCCGCGCGCTCGCTGGCTACCTGGGCCACTCGCCGGCGCTAGTTCGTCGATCGGCAGGGCATGTGGAAGCGACGGCGTTCATCTGGCGCTCGCTCGTGCCCCTGCTCGAGCAAGCAGGCGTCGCGACCTGGAGCGACCTGTCGACGTGGGTCGCGGAGGCGCCCTCCCGGCCGCGGCGCACGCGGAGGGAGTTTCCTTTCGCCGTCGAGCGACGACGCGCGCTTCCCGATGCAACCGGCGTCTATCGGTTCGTCCGCAAGAGCGGCGACATCCTGTACGTGGGCAAGGCGACGAGCCTGAAGAAGCGAATCGCTGGGCACTTCAAGAGCAGCGGACCCGCGACGGAGCGCGGGCTCGAGCTGCTCACGCAGGTGCACGACATCCTTTACACGGAGACGCCCAGCCTGCTCGAAGCAGCCCTGCTCGAGACCGACGAGATCAAGCGACTCGATCCGCCGTACAACGTGCAGCTCCGCAGGGGCGAACGCCGCGCGTGGTTCGCGTCGCAGGACCTGGAGAGCGCGGCGCCGGCTGCCGACGAGCTGCACCGCACAGGTCCCCTGCCCTCCGAACACGCCGCCTCGTCCCTGGCCGCGCTGATCCAGCTCGTCCGCGGCGAAACGCCCACGCCGCGGCTCCGCGCGATGGCGCTGGCGGTGCCGAGTGCCTTCCTTCCCGACGACGAGCTCTTCGCCGACGGGTGGCGCGGCTTCGCCGAAGACGTCATCGCACGGCTGGGTGGCGGTGCAGCTTCCGCGACCCGCCGAGTGTCACAGGCGTCGCGCGAGCTCTGGCTCGAGCGCGGGCGCGCCGAGCCCGACGCTTCGCCGGAAGACGCGCCACCCGACCACTGGGATCTGCCGCGCGTCCGCCGACGACTGGAACGGAACCTCGTCCAGTCGGGGTTGCTGCTCCGCAGAGCACGCTTCCTTTGCTTGCTCGCGGACGCGGAGCTTTCGTTCCAGGAGCGTCGAATGAAGACGGCGCGGGCGCTCGTCTCAGCGTCCACGCGGATCGTCGAGCATAGAGAGGTGGAGTCCGTGTCCGCAATCGCGGGCTTCCCCCCGAGAAGACCCGCGCCGAAGCTCGCGCGCCAGCGCGCGTTCGACGCCGCCGCGTACGACCGGCTGCGCGTCGTGCTGACGGAGCTCTGCCGCATTCGCGACGAGGGCGGACAGCTCGCGTTTCGCGTCGGGACGCACTTCTTCGAGGGCCCACGCTTCGCGAAGCTCGTTCTCGCGCTCTGATTCAGGGCCCCCCGCAGAGCAGAGAGAAGGATCTGCCGAAGTCGCGATCGCCCTGCGCGACGTCGACGTCTTCGACGCCGCCTTGGTGCTGCCGCGCGAAGACGGTGAGCAGCTGCTCCTTTCCGTCCTTGATGCGAGCGGCCTCCTTGAAATCCTCGCCGAAGAACCTGTCGACGAGCGGGCGATTTCCGGGCTCGATGACCAGGTAGTCGATCTCGTCCTTCCGGCGTGCGAACACCTTGTAAGGATGGGACGGCGAGGAGGCGTCGAATTCCGCGAGGTACGGGAGCCGGAAATACATCGCCATCAACGGTGGCTCGAGGCCCGAGCCGCCCGACGCATCGGAGAACACTCTGCCCTCCGAGTGAGGCTGCTTGCGGATCCACCCCGCGGCGGACTTCACGCCGCTGTTCGGGATGAAGCTTCCCTGGAAGCCCTTGACGCCGATGAGCTCCGAGCTGAACACGCGGAACACCGACTGCGAGCTCTCGCAGAGCAGGATGACGCCCGCGAGCACTGGTAGCGACAGCCGGGCAGCGAGCGGAAGGCGAAGCCGCGCAGCGCCGACGGCGAGGACGAGCAGGAGCGCGTGCAACCCGTACGTGATGTATCCACGCGTCAGCGTGCTGTGCGGCGGGATCAGCACCCAGAACGGCAACGCGTACGCCACGAAGAGCACGAGCAGGCTGCGAGCCGGCGTGAGCAGTCCTTTCTCGGAAAGCGTCCACAGGACGAGCACCGAGAGCGCCATCCAGGTGATCGCGGGACCGACGTCGACGGCCATGTCGTCGAGCCAGTGCGCAAAATAGAACCCGGGATGATGCTTCTTCGCGAAGAGCGCGTGCGCGAGATGGCCGATCCGGAGGGCGAAGGTCAGGTAGAGCAGCACCAGCAGCGACGCGGCGGGCACCACGAGCGTCCAGCCGCCGAAGTGTCGGAGCAGAGCGCGACGTACGGCGTCCTTCTCCGCGAACACGACGCACGCCACCGCATACGCGACCACGGGGACGATGCCGAGCATCTGATTGCCGGCCCAGAAGTAGCACGCGAGCGCCAGGTGGAAGCCCACCCGGAGCCGCGGCGTGGGCGCCTCCACGAGCTTCAACGACAGGAGCAGGATGACGAGCTGAAGGAGCTCCTCGAACATCCACGGAGCGCCCGAATGACGGCTTTGCATGATGGCCATCGGCGACACCGCGATCAGCGCGGCTGCCGTGACACCTGCGCTGCGAGTCGCGAGCTGACGGCCGAGGAGGTACGCGACGTAGATGGCAGCAGTGCCGGCGAGGAGCTCGGGCAGATCCCAGAGAAACTCACCGACTCTCACCCCGAGGAGCCGCAGCACGGACATCTGGAGATAGAGAAGTACCGGCTGCACTCCGCCAAGCCTGTACAGGGCGAGATCGCCGAGATCGCTCACGACGCTGCCGGGACGGCACAACAGGTGGTCGACGAGCCGCGGCAGGTCGGCGGCATCCGAGCTGCCCCACACCGGGCTCCGGCGATAGACTCGGAGCGCGAACCCGAGGAGTGCGATGACGACGCCGGGGAGGCTCGGGAAGCGCTTCGCGACCTCTCTCCACTGCATCGAGGCCGCGACGTTACCGCGCCTGTCCGAAATCGTCAGCTTGTTGGCAGAGCGCGCTTGCCCTCGCGTCCTTACCGTACGACTGATGTCGACCACAGCTGCATCCAGCCCCCTGAGCACTGCGCGTGCTCCGTGGGAGTCTTTCGCACTCTGGTTCATGATCGCGACGACGGTCGTCGCGTTCGCTGGTGTTCCGGCAGAGTCGTGGCGCGTCTCTCCCGCGGACCCATGCCACCTCGCGACGATTGCCGGCGCCCTCACGGTCGTCACGCTCGTGGTGACTCGTCGCTTCGGAAGGCGCGCCTACCGTTTCGAGCGCTTACTGACGGCTGGCTTCCTCGCGGCGATGCCACTCGTCTACGTCGGCAGCTACTACCTGTACGGAGCGCACGCAGGCCCCGCGTGGCGGTGGATCGAGCTCTCTGCGGTCGCGTTCTTCGGAGCGCTGGCGGTGGCCGGTCTCCGGGGACGACCAGCGCTACTCGTTCTGGGTATTGCCGCACACGGAGCGTTCTGGGATCTGTGGCACTTCGGGACGTCCCATTACATCCCGAGCTGGTACGCCGCTGGCTGTCTCGCCCTCGACGTTGCCATGGCGCTTTACATCGGCACGCGTCTCTCACGCTGGCAAGAAGCGGCGCGATCCGCCGCTCTGCCCTGACGGTGGCTGCCTTCGCCTGATTCCCCCCCGCCACTCACCACTGTCACTTTTTGGAAGGGGAGCTCGAGGGGAGCACGCTCCCCTCGAACGAAACAATCACGACGGAGCGCTGTCGAGCAAAGCCCGACAGGCTCCTAGGCGCCGCCGCTGCCGCTCGCGCCCGCTGCGCCACCCGTCGCGCCGCCGCTTCCTGCTCGGCCACCGGATGCGCCGCCGCTTCCCGCTGCACCGCCGGTTGCACCGCCGCTTCCAGCCGCGCCGCCGACTGCGCCGCCGCTTCCAGCCGCGCCACTTGCACCGGCCGATCCGCCACTCGCTCCCGCAGCACCGGCCGCACCGGCTTCACCACCCGCCGAGTCCATCCCGCCGCGTCCCCCTCGGCCGCCGCGACCGAAGCCGCCCTGCCCCATCATCCCGCCCTGATTGCGACCGCCCCGTCCCAATCCGCCGCCGAAACCGGGGAAGCCACCCTGGCCGAAGCCCGGAATGCCACCCTGACCGAAGCCCGGGAAGCCACCCTGACCGAAACCCGGGAAGCCACCCTGACCGAAGCCCGGGATGCCACCTTGGCCGAAACCTGGGAAGCCCGGGATGCCCGTTCCAGGACCACCACCCGTCCCTGGCAGCGTGCCTGGCCCGCCTCCGGTGCCGGAGCCCGTCGATCCGGGTCCCCCTGGCGTGCCCGGGCCGGTGCAAGCCGATGTGACAAGCTGGCAGGTCGTTGGACTGCAGCTAACCGATCCGCTGGTCGAGGCTCCCATCGTGGCCGTGGTGCACGTCGCTCCCGCGAGGTCGGTGCCGTCGCACTCTTCTCCCTCGTCGACCTTTCCATTGCCGCAGGCGTCGGCTGCGGCTCCTTCGCTGCTGCCACCGCAGGCGCCCATCAATCCGGCGGCGCCAATGGAGAGGAGGACTAGGACGATCGGAAGCTTCGCGTTCATGAGCATGACCTCTTTGCCGCACACGGAGCGACGCTCCGCTGTGCGTTGTCGGGATCGAACCACCGTTCGCGTCAGTAGCGCGGCTCTCACGCGCTGAATAGGTGTCAGCTGCGCTCATGTCGCCGTTGCATGCTTTCCGTCGGCCCGGGTGCACGCACGGATTGCGGTGCTGGCGTGAAGGGGTGTGACCGCTCGCGGCCACGCCGCCTCTGGAAACG
>CAYUAW010000182.1:0-13918 GCA_964442485.1 uncultured Polyangiaceae bacterium | reverse complement strand
GCGGGCACGAAGGGACGGCGCGCTGCGCTGCGCGCGCGGCTGGACGAGGCGAGCGAGCGCGTCGCCAATCGCAAGGCCATCGCCGACACCCTCGGCACCGAGGAGCTCTCCCTGCTCGAGCGCGTCGAGCAGCTCGGGTTCACGGGGGACTCGGCGCGCGTGCTGGATCTCCTGCCGCTCGTGCACGTGGCGTGGGCGGACGGTAAGGTCGATCAACGTGAGCGCGCGACGGTCCTCGCCGTCGTCGACCATCGCGGCATCGCGAAGGACAGCGACGCTTGCCTGCTGCTCGAGTCGCTGCTCGAGGAGCGGCCGTCCGAGTCGTTCATGGCGGAGTCGCTCGCGCTGATTCACGAGCTCGCTGGCAAGCAGGGCAACGACGGCACGCGGCTCGTCGAGCTGTGCGCGGACGTCGCCGAGGCGAGCGGCGGGCTCTTCGGGTTCGGCGAGCGGATCAGCTCGGCCGAGCGCGAGCTCATCCAGCGCATCGCGGACGCCTTCGGTGAGCGCGCGCAGGCCGCCGTCCTCGAGCGCATCGGCGCGTCACGCTGAGTCTCAGCCGGCCTTCACGCCCTCGTCGCCCGACAGCTCCGACTCGAGCTCCTCGAGCAGCTTCTTCGCCTGCTTGCTGAGTCGCTTCGGGACATCGACCTCCACCACGACGTGCAGCGCGCCGCGGGCGCCACGGTCGAGGTGCGGCACGCCCTTGTCCTGCAAGGTGAGCACGGACCCCGGCTGCGTTCCGGGCGAGACCTTCGCGGAGACGCTCGCGCCGCCGGGCATCTCGATGGAGAACTCCGTGCCGAGCACAGCCTGCGGAAACGAGATGCGCTGCCTCGTGATGAGGTCGTATCCCTGACGCTCGAAGCGCGGGTGCGCCTCGATGTCCACGTCCACGTAGAGATCGCCGGCCTTCGTACCGGCGGGGCCCGGCATGCCCTGCCCGGGCACCCGCAAGCGCTGCCCGGCATCGATGCCCGCAGGGAACGTGACCACGACCTTCCGGCGCTTCTCGACCGCTCCCGCGCCCTTGCACTTCTCGCACGGCGTCGCGATGGTCTGGCCTGTCCCGCGGCACTTCCCGCACGCGCTCGTGAACATCACGAACCCGCGCTGCGTGCCGACCTGGCCGGCGCCGCCGCACTGCGTGCAGGTCACGGGCTTCGTACCCTTCTTCGCGCCGTTTCCGCCGCACTCCTCGCAGGGCGCCGCGCCCTCGACGTTGACCTCGTGCTTGGTCCCGACCATCGCCTCTTCGAGGGTGATGAGCTCTTCGACGCGTACGTCCGCGCCGCGGCTCGGACGCCGTTCGCGACCGCCGAAGCCGCCGCCGAACCCCCCGCCGAAGAAGTCGGAGAAGAGATCCTGGAAATGACTCAGGACGTCGGCCACGCCCGCGCCCTGGAAGTCGAAGCCGCCGCGCCCTTCCAGGCCCGCATGGCCGAAGCGGTCGTAGATCGAGCGCTTTTCCTTGTCGTTCAGGACGGCGTACGCCTCGGTCGCCTCCTTGAACTTCTGCTCGGCTTCCGCGTCACCCTGGTTGCGGTCGGGGTGATACTTCAGCGCACATTGCTTGTACGCGCGGCGAATGTCGTCGTCGCCGGCTTCCCGCGAGATGCTGAGCACCTCGTAGTAGTCACGCTTTTTCATCTGCAGAGGCTCTGGCCGAGCAGTCCTTCGCGGGAAATTAAGTCGCCGGGCTTGCGTGTCAACGCGGCGCGGAGGAAGCGGCCGAAAGACGCCCTTCGAGCTCCTCGACGGTCCAGGAAAGCGCCTCGAGATTCGCAGTCAGGCGAGCATTTTCGGCCGCCATCAGTTCCGTACCGGTGGCCGACCCCCCCAGGCCCGGCCCTCGGCCGAGCTCGCGGAGCAGTTCGCGGCCCACCCTCTCCGCTTCGCGCAGCTGCTCGGAGAGGCTCCGGATGTGCTCTCCGCGCTCCTTCAGGGTGGCCTCCAGCGCCGCGAGCTCCCGCGGGGTCTCGTCCTCGGCTCGGAGCTGGGCGAGCTCCGTCTCGACGCCCGTGAGCTTCTGCCGCTGGGCCGCGACCTCCCGAGCTTGCTCGGCGACGCGCGCCTCCGCGCCGACCTTCGCCTTCTCGAGCTCCACCGAACGCCCTGCGAGCTCGCCGTTCTTCTTGGCGAGCTCGGCGAGCTGAGGGGCGAGCTCGGCGAGCTCCTTCTTCCGCGCGGCGAGCTCCGCCTCCAGATTGGCGGAGTGCTCCTTCAGGGCGGCGCGCTCCGAGTCGAGCTTCGCGGAGTGCTGTTTCAGCGCGCCGAGCTCCGCGTGGAGATTGGCCGAGTGCTGCTTCAGGGCGACGAGCTCCGACTCCAGCCGGCCCTGGGCCGGGGTCAGCCTGGCGAGCTCCGCCCGCGCAACGTCGGCGGTCTCCGCGTTCCTGCGCAGCGCCCCGAGCTCCTCTCGCGAGCGAGCGTCACGGGCTTCGGCGGCGACGAGCTCGGCCTCGAGGTCGGCGATCGACGCTTCGCGCTGCAAGAGCTCCGCCTCGAGCCGAGCGCGGTGATCGATCGACGTGGTGTCCTCTGCCTGCTCGCGCAGCTCGGCGGCCTCCACTTCGAGCTCGGCGACGCGGTCGAGAAGGCGCGCCTCCGAGGAGCGCGCCGTGCGCAGATCTTCCGACAGTGCACCGCTGACGCCTGCGTTCGTCACCTTCGCCGCCGGGAGCTGCACGATGCCGACCGGATCGCAATCGACGCGCTCTCGGCTCGCGAGCGCAACGAACCACTCCGGCTCCTCCGCCCCTCCCGGCACGAGGCCGCTGTCGATGCTGACGTCGGGCTCGCCCTCCGGAGCGAAGTCCACGACGGCGTAGCCGACGAAGGGCGTCTGCCCGAGCATGCGCACCTCCGCGAACTCCGCGGAGACTGCGTCGTAGAGCTCGTAGTAGCCGAGCGGCGACGACGCTCGCGAACCGCTGGTGTGCGGCAGGAGCGTCACGCGGGCTTCCGGGTTCGGTGCGGCGACGATGGCGGCGCCGCGAGAGGACAGCGCGCGCCGCACGCGACGGAGCAAGGGCTCGGGGTGCTCGAAGCTCGACAGGTCCTCGATGAACGCGACGTCGAAGGCGCCGTCGCGCACGGCGAGATCGGCGTCGTCGAGCGGTGCGATGGAGATCTGCTTCGTCTTGTTCTGGCCGGCCGCGAGCGCGGCGCGCGAGGACTCCGGATCGTACACGTGGACGGTGCGCGCTCCGCGCTCGACGAGCTCCTCGGCCACGATGGAGGTGGAGTCGCCGAACATGACGACCCGCCGCCCGTCGAAGAGTTGTTCGGCATACGCGGCGAGGACGACGCTCGGCGACAGGGCTTCCATCGAGGGGCGGCGAGGCTACCACCGATGACATCTGCCGCCCACTGGCCCGAGCGTGCGACAATCAGGAGCGGTGATCCGTTCTTCCAAGTCTCCCCAGCGCGAGGCGCGATGATCGACGAGAACGCCTTCGGCATCCTGCTCTCCTGGTTCAGCATCGAGGACGACGAATACGGCCGTGAACGGGCCGAGTTCGTGAGTCGGCTCGAGCAGTTCCGGGCGGGTGCGCGCGCCGCGATTCGGGAAATCCCTCTGGGAAAAGGGGTGCGCGCCGTCGACATGGGGCACGCCCTCTACGTGGAGGTCGGCGACGGCGACCAGACGGAGAGCCCGTTTTCGTGGGCGAAGAAGGCGCGCGGGCGGCTGACCGAGCTCGGGTTCGACGTCTTCGCGGCCGTCACGCACGGTGGCCGCTGGGTGGACGACGCGGAGTCGCCGGCGTCGGTCGAGCACCTGGGGGATGCGGGTCTCACGACCGTCTCGCCGCCGAGCGAGCCGTTCCGGCGTGCTCTGTACGCGGACGCTGCCTCACACCCGAGCGAAGACGACGCGGAGGACGGATGGGGGCCTGGGCTTTAACTGGATGTCGAGGCGGTCGAAGCGCTCGAGATCAAGATACGAAACGCCCCCACCGCCCTTCGGGCTGGCGGCGCGGAGTTCTATCGGGTAGGTGCCTGAAACAAAGTCAGGATCTCATTCGATGCACGTCGTCGTCACGGGCGGAGCCGGCTTCATCGGCTCGAACTTCATCAATGCTTCGGTAAAGAGATATGCGGATCACCGCTTCGTCAACGCCGACGCGCTGACCTACGCCGCGAACCTCTCGAATGTGGCGACCGCGGCGAAGAGCCCCAACTACGCCTTCGAGCGCGTCGACATCACCGACTTCGACGCCGTCGACAAGCTCTTCCAGGCGCACACTCCCGATCTGGTCGTTCACTTCGCAGCGGAGAGTCACGTCGATCGCAGCATCGTCGGGCCACGCGCGTTCGTGCGCACGAACATCGAGGGCACGTTCAACCTGCTGGAGGCGTGTCGCAAGCACTGGAAGCCCGGGCAGGGTCTCTTCCATCACGTGAGCACGGACGAGGTGTTCGGCAGCCTCGGCGAGACGGGGAAGTTCACCGAGATGACGGCCTACGACCCCTCGAGCCCGTATTCTGCGTCGAAGGCGGCGAGCGATCACCTGGTCCGCGCGTATGCGCGCACCTACAAGCTTGCCGTGAAGCTCACGAACTGCTCGAACAACTACGGGCCGTACCAGTTCCCAGAGAAGCTCATCCCGCTCATGATCATGAACGCGATCGAGCGAAAGCCGCTGCCCGTGTACGGCAAGGGCCTCAACGTGCGCGACTGGCTCTATGTCGAGGACCACTGCGACGCAATCTGGACGGTCATCGAGAAGGGCCGCGTGGGGGAGACCTACAACGTGGGCGGCAACAACGAGGTCCGCAACATCGACGTCGTCGAGCGCATCATCGCGATCCTCGCGGACGAGACGAAGACGAAGGTCTCCGAGCTGTCGTCGCTCGTGACCTACGTCACCGATCGACCGGGCCACGACCTGCGCTACGCCATCGACGCGACCAAGCTCCGCACCGAGTGCGGCTGGGAGCCCAGGGAGACCTTCGAGACGGGCCTGCGCAAGACGGTGCGCTGGTACCTTCACAACTCCGAGTGGGTCGACGAGGTCCGCTCCGGCGACTACCGGAAGTGGATCGACGCGAACTACGGCAACCGGACGAATGCGTGAGGGCAGAGTGAACGTTCGTGGACGCGTGCTCCTGGTCAGCCCCGACGGAATGCTCGGGCGGGCGTGGAAGCGCCTGCTCGACGCCGAGCGCATCGAGCACGACGAGGTGCTCTTTCCAGCGTTCGATCTGACGCGCCCTGCGGACGTGGAGCGTGCGATCACGCGCGAGCACGCCTGGGTCGTGAACTGCTCGGCGTTCACCGACGTGGACGGCGCCGAGCAGAAGGAAGCCGAAGCGCTGCGCGTGAACGGCGAGGGCGTCGGGAATCTGGTCGGCCGCTGCCGCGCCGTCGGCGCGAAGCTCGTGCACTACAGCACGGATTATGTCTTCTCCGGCGAGGCGGTGGCCCCGTACACGGTCGACGCTCCGCACGATCCAATAAACGCTTATGGTCGTAGTAAGGCACACGGCGAGCGGTTGATCATCGAGTCGGGTCTGCCGCACCTTCTCCTTCGTACGAGCTGGCTCTACGCGCCCTGGGCGAAGAACTTCGTCCGCACCATCGTCCGGCTGTCCCGCGAGCGCCCCGAGCTGAACGTGGTCAACGACCAGCGTGGCAGGCCGTCGAGTGCGGAGCAGGTCGCTCTCGCCACTCTCCGCCTGATGGAGAAGAGCCTCGCCAGGCCCGGATTTCAGGGGGTTTTCCACGTGACCGACGGCGGGGAATGCACGTGGTTCGAGTTCGCCACGAGGGTCGCACGTTTCGCCAATCCTTCGTGCAGGGTCCTGCCGACCACCGCGGCTCAGTTTCCGCTTCCGGCGAAGCGTCCGACGTACAGCGTTCTCGACATCACGAAGACCGAGCGCGCCATCGGACTCATGAAGCCCTGGGAGCAGAACGTCGACGACGTGCTGGCGCGGCTAGAGGCGTAGGGCAAGGCTGCCACAGTCCCTCGAGACCCCGGGTCCGGCCGAGGTGCGATAAAGGGGGGTGGAAACCCGCTACCGGGGGGTGGATCGCTGCTACCGGAGGGGGCATGATGCAGCGGCGCGCTACGAGCTTTCGCGCGATCTGATGCCAGGGCAACCCGCAACCGGTCTGTTCGCTCGCTTGCGTCGCGCGCTCGCTCCTGCGGCCCAGATGGCGCGGTACTGGCGCAGCAGTGCGGCCGTCTTGATGGGGGCGAGTGCGCTCGGAGTCGCTCTCGCCTACGGCCTGCCCGCGGTTTACGAGTCGAAGGCGGAGCTCGAGATCGTCCCTGCGGCGACGCCCCCTCATCCGGAATCGGCTGCCGACGCCGTGAAGGCGTTGCTGTCGGACCAGGCCGGGTTCGGCAAGCTACTTCATGACTCGGCGTCTCCGACCAGCCACGTGGCCCTACCGGTCGACTCACTGGCCAGCCACGTGAGCGTCGTTGCGAAATCTGAGCGGGTGATCAGCCTTTCGTTCCGCGCCGGGGATGCGGTGGCGGCAAGGAGCGGCTGCAGCCTGCTCGCTGACGCGATTGCAGCTCGTTTCGACAAGGGGCCGCGGGAGCTGGCCCGCGCCGCGCAGGCTCAGCATCAGAAAGAGCTCGCCGACTTCGTCAATGCCCACCCCGACGTCGCACTCGACACGCCGCCAGCGGGCCCGACCGTCGCCGCGCCCGGTCCGCGGTCCTCAGCGGCCCAGACGGATTTCACGCTCGGCGTTCTCAGAAAGCAAAAGACACTGCTCGAGCAGGAGCGCGCCGCCGCACAGAGCGCCGCCAACGATACGGCCAGGGAGAACCCGTACGACGACAACGCCAACGCCAACATCGCCGACCTCGACAAGCGTATCAACGAGCTGAAGTACGCCATCGTCGCGCGGCAGAAGGCAGCCTCGTCCCCGGTCGACACCAAGCCGGCGGCGAGCGCGATGTCGCCTGCGCAGCTCGAGCTCCAGGCGCAATGGCGGCGGCTGGTGAAGGCGCTCGTCGGCGCAGATGCCGCTCCCGCGCCCGCCCAGACCGACTCGGGTTCCGCGCAGATCCTGGTAGCGGCGTCGTTGCCCGATGCTCCCATCCGGCCGAACCGCAAACGGGTCATCCTCGTCAGCATCCTGTCCGGGACCTGGCTTGCGGTGTTGGCGGCGCTGTTGCAGGTCGTGCGGCACGATCGGCGCCGCCAGCACGCGCTCGACCTTCAGCGACGCGTCGGCTCCGACCGCCCGCTTGCGCCCGCGGCGGGGCGCAACGAGCCCAGTCGAACGGCGGCGATCAGCACGGTCCCTCCGGCCAGGGCAGGGCCTTCTCGCGTTCCGTCGGATCCCCCCGTCGACGCCACGGAAGCCAAGGGACCCGTCACCGAGCCGATTCCGAAGGGCCCCGGGACCCGGCTCGGGATGATGGATCCTGCGCTGTTCCGGACGCAGATCGGCGGAACTCCCGCGGCCTTGCTCGGAAGAGGCGCGACGACGCCCGGAGCTGGGGTCATCGTGACCACCGGCAGCGAGGTGGAAGCCGGGACGGGATCGGGCTCGCGCGCAGCGACGTTGCCTTCGGGCCAGGCTCCAACGGAAGTGCCCGCGGGCGTGCGGACGCGTCAGGATTCGGCGCCTGGTACGGGCGTGGCGCGCAAGCCGAGCGACAGGCCGCTCGGCAGTACTCAGCGCGTCCCGAGCGATCCACCCGGCGCGAAGCAGCCGAGCGAGCGTCCCGGCCCCAGGCAGCCGAGCGAGCGTACGCGGCCTTCCGGCGGCCCGTCGAGCGCCCGTCCTTCCCGCATGCCGATGCCGGGGGCGAGCGCGAGCAAGACGAGCGACGTCTTCTCGCCCCCACCGATCATCCCGAGGGCACCGGCTACCGGAGTGGACTTTCAGCAAGCGCCGAGCACACAGCGGTTCGGGACGTATAACGAGTCGCTCCCGAAGACCATCTCGCCCCCTCCACCGCCGCCGAGCGGCATTCCCCGCCCGTCCCGACCGGACACGAAATACAGCTTCGTTGACGCCTCGCGCGCCTCCAGGCCGCCGCCTCCGGTGGCCGAGGTGCTGCGCCCGCCACCGCAGCCGTCGCGAGAAGGAAGCTCCGCCGGCGAGAGCGACCTGGCGAATGGCCGTTCCGCAGCTCGCGGAAGCGTGCGTCCGCCCGTGCCTCGGACCGAGGTCGAAGGCGAGGTCTGGGAAAAGGTGAGCAGTCCGAAGCCCGTCGATCGCGACCTCGTCGTTCGCCAGCCCGTTCCGTCGTCGTGGCGGATGAACGCCGTGCAGAAGGAAACAAACGGCGTTGGCGTGCTCAGCGGGCTGCGCGATCAGATCTTCGAGCTCGCCGCGCGCGGCTCGTTCGTGCTCGGGGTAACCAGCGAATCCACCTCGCTCGAGCAAAAGACCGAGGTCGCTGCGCGGATCACGGCGATGCTCTCCGGCGACGGTCGCGTTCGGGTTCTCCTCCTGGAAGCGAATTTCGATTCGCCCTCCGTTCACCGCGTGCTCTCCATCGAGATGCCGCCGGCTACGGGCTTTTCGCAGCAGCTCCGCGCACGGCTACGGGCGGCCGATGCGAAGAAGCCGTGGACCGTCCTGCGCTGCACCGATCGCCTCGATGTGCTGGCAGAGGGCCTCATTCGCACGCCGGGGGTGCTCATGTCGCAGGAATTCGCGAACGCCGTCGCGGAGCTGCGCAACTGCTACGACGTCATCGTCATCGACAGCCCCGTCGTCGGTAACAGCGACATGGAGACGAAGCCCATCGACGCCGTGACGGACGGCATCGCCATCGTCGCGCCGAACGCAGCCGCGCTGAGTGACGCGCTGGCTCGGGGGATGCGCTGGTTCGGGAAGAAGAAGCTGATGGTCTCGGTTCCGGCAGGCGGCGTGCACTGAGCCGACCACGGAAGGCTTCAGGACTCGTGCGAGCGTCCGCCGTTGCGACGCTTCCGCAATTCGCGGAGCAGCAACGAAGGCAGCCCGAGCGCGTTCTTCGCGTAGCGCGGCCCGAGCCGACGCGGTTCACTCATCATTCGATGGACCCATTCCGCGCCGACGCGCTGCACCCACTCCGGCGCGCGCGACCGCTCGCCCGCTAGAAAGTCGATCGTCGCGCCGACACACAGCGCGACATTTGCGCGAATCCGGTCCTGGTGCGCGTGCACCCAGAGCTCCTGCTTCGGCGCTCCGAGGCCGACGACGAGCACGTCCGCCTTCGACTCTTCGACGTGAGCCAGGATCTTCGAATTCTCGGCGGCGTCGCGCTCGAAGCCGAATTCGGGGCTGCGCGTCCCGACGACGATGGCGCCCGGATAGTCTCTCTCCACCCGGATCGCGGCTCTCTGCGCGACGCCGGGCGCAGCGCCGAGAAGGAAGATTCGCAGCGGATCGCGCTCGGATGCAGCCTCCAGCAACGCCGGTACGAGATCACTTCCGGTGACCCGGCCCGGCAAGGGCGTGCCGAAGAGATGCGACGCGAGGACGACTGGCCAGCCGTCCGCGATGACGAGCGCCGCGTCCGCGTAAGCCCGGCGCAACGCTGCGTTCGTTTGAAGCTGCATCGAGTGATCGAGATTCGGTGTCACCACGAATCGACACGGCCCGGGCGTGCGAGCCATGACGAGGATTCGTTGCACGGCCTCATCGAGGCGAACGCAGTCGATCTCGACGCCGAAGAGGCCGACGCGTTCCACGGCCGCTTTCGTGGTCACGCTGGGCGCTTCCGACCTTGCTCGCATGGTCGTCGCATGTTAGCGAAATCCGCGCGGCATCGAAGCATATTTGCCCACATGTACGGGTCTTCAGAGCCCCGCGAAAACATGGGTATCGATTCGAGGCGAGCGCTCGTCGCATTAAGTAGTACCCTGATAGGCCGTTCCAGGGCTCGCCTGCGCTCGCACGCATGTGCGACGAGCCCTGGTAGGTCTCGCACTGGAGGAGAACGCATGACCCTTCGTCTTTCGCTGTTCGGTTCGTCGTTGCTCGTCGGAGCAACGTTCCTCGCTTCCGGTTGCTCTTCGGACAGCGGCAGCGCCACGACGTCGCCCGAGGGTGGCGCGGGCGAGGCGGGAACCGGGACCGGGACGGGTGCAACGCCCGCGACGGGCAGCGGCGGCTCGGGCCAGGTGGGCCAGGGCGGCAGTCCCTCCGGGACCGGCAACAGCAGCGGTTCTGGCAACGCTTCCTCCGGTACGGGTGGCGGAGCCGGCGCTTCGATGGGCAGCGGCGGCTCCGGCGGTGCGCTCGGCGATGGTGGGACCATGGGGGCGGGCGGCCGTCGGGGAAGAGGCGGCACCGCGGGCGCGTCTGGCGGCAGCAGCAGCAGCGCCGGTGGCACCACGAGCAGCACGGGTGGGTCCGCGGGAGCGGGCACCGGTGGCTCCGCTGGCGGCTCGCCCTCGGGGTGGCTGCACACGAAGGGGAACAAGATTTATCAGACGACCGGGGGCACCGACAGCGTGTGGATGGGCCGTGGGGTGAACGTCGATGACATCTTCCTGTGCGGTTACAACAGCGGCCTCTCGACGAACATGCCGGATCAGACGGTGAAGACGCTCATCTCCACCCTGATGAGCGGATGGAAGCCGAATTTCCTGCGCATCTCCCTGTCCATGCAGAGCTACTCGACCACGGTCAGCTTCCTGTCGAACCCGGCTCAGTACAAGACGCCGATGACGAACGTCATCAACGCAATCGGCACGTACCCGGGCGCGTACGTCCTCGTCACGCTTCGCAGCGACGCATCCATGATCGGCCAGTTCCAGGCTTCGGATCCGGAGGCCACCGGCCTTCCGTCGGATTCCACGACGACCCCCGACAAGGCGAAGTTTCCCAATGGAACCGACCCCGTCTACCAGGCGCTCGTGGACACCTTCGCGAACTCGAGCTTCGTCATGTTCGGTCTCACGAACGAGCCCGGCGGCAACGGGCTCACCGATCAGAAGATCGCGTCTGCGATGAGCCACGCCGTCAGCGTCATCCGCGCCGAGGAGGACAAGCTGAAGACGCCCCACCACATCATCTCGGTGCAGGGCAACAGCTGGACGAGCAACATCTCCTACTACGCCAACAACCCCGTCGCTTCCGACAACGTCGTATACGAGGTCCACGGCTATCCGCCCGCCACGAACTCCTACACGTACGCGGCCCTGCCAGTGATCATCGGTGAGTACGGGAGCCTGTCCAATTCGGCGACCTTCTACTCGGACCTGGAGTCGAAGCAGATTCCGAACCTGGCGTGGGATTTCGACCCGTACAGCAACTGCGCGCCGGATCTAGTGAACGTGAATCAGAGCTCGACGAATATCGTCGCGTCCTCGTGGGGCAACACCGTGAAGAGCTACCTGCTCATGCACGCGCCCTGACCGGCAGTCACGGACCTCGCGTGGGGACGTCCTGGCTCGCCGCGTCGCTGCCCAGGCCGCGCACGCGGTGAGCGTGTCCGAGCCGGACCGCCTGCGCCACGCGTGTGACGAAATGGTCGAGGCTCGCCTCTTCCTCGATGAAGCGCCGGGCGTTGTGCCCTATGCGCGCAGCCTCCTCGGGGTTCGAAAGGAGCCGTTCGATTGTCGCGCGCAACGCCCGGACGTCCCCCGGAGGGAAATACACGCCCGTCTCTCCGTCGCGGATGGTATCCGTTTGACCGCGCGTGCGAGAGGCGATGACGCACTTTCCCATCGCCATCATCTCGAGGATCGTCGCGATGCCGGTCTGGTAGTCGTTCTCGAAGATCGGCACGACGGCGAGCGCCGCGCGCGCGTACATGTCGCGCAGCGCCGGACGCGACAGGCGAGCCCACTTGACGTACTCGGGCAACGCCTTGCGCGGGCTGAGAGGCTTCGCGATCCACGGGCTGCCAGCGGCGATCTCGAGGCGAATGCCGAGCCCGTCGACGGCGTCGATGAGCGTGTCGTAGTCGCGAAGCAGCTGCCCCGCGCCGCAGATCAACCGTGGATCTGGCGGCGTCTGGCTCGGCTCGAAGAACCGTGGATCGGAGTGAAAGAAGATGCGCTGCACCTTTTCTCGCGGAACGTGCAGCACGTCGAGCATGTGACGTTCCTCCGAGGTCGAGTAGGCGAGGATCCTGTCGATGCCCTTCTCGACCCCAAGATGGCGGAAGAAGAGCGTCTTCTTCCGGGGCGTCAGGGTGTGCGCGATCATCGTGTGGGAGCACGTCGAGCGGCTCGCCATGAGCAGAATTGCGAGAGGGATCCCGATGTCCTCGCCGCTGGTGAGGATCGCGTCGTAGCGCCCGCGCCGTAGAAAGCCCAGGTACGCGACGGCCGGCGAGAGCCCCAGGGTGCGAGCGATTCCCATGACGTCCGGGCGCCGCGAACCATCGACGTCGAGGTAGTCGATGACGTCTGCTTCGAGGACCTTCGCGAGCTCGAAGACGTCCAGGCGAGGCTCGCGACCTGCAGCGACGTCGTCGTGCATTTCCTTTCCGAACCGTCCCGCGGCGATGATCAGCGTTCGCATCGGAAGGCTGTCATATCACCACCGAATCGCCGGTTCTTGCCAATCCTTGCGCCCTGTACGAAAGTACGCGGAGCGCGGTTGGCTGCGTTCGATCCGCACCATGGCCCGAAAGGAACGTCTTCTCTTCTTGGACGGCCTCCGTGGCCTCGCGGCCCTCTACGTCGTCCTGTTTCACGAGATGACCGTGAACGACGGGATCCCAGGTGAGCTCTCGCAGCCCCTGCATGCCGTCCACGCCTGGCTCCACATCGGTCACTACTCGGTCATCTTCTTCATCGTTCTCTCGGGCTTCAGCCTGACCATGCCGGTCGCCGGCTCCGCCGAGAGATCGCTCCGCGGAGGTTTTCGCACGTTCATCGGGCGGCGGGCTCGACGCATCATGCCGCCTTACTACGCGGCACTCGCCTTCTCGATCGCCGTGCTCGCGGTCTCGAACTTCGCCGCGAGGAGGCTCCACCTCGGTGCTCCGGTGGAGGGAGCGCTCGAGCCAGGGTCCGTCCTTTCGCATCTGTTCCTCGTCCACAACGCCCGCTTCGAGTGGGCCTACCGCATCAACGCGCCCCTGTGGACGATCGCGACGGAGTGGCAGATCTACTTCGTCTTCGCCCTTGTCTTGCTGCCGATCTGGCGTCGCGCGGGCATCGTCGCGACTGTGATCTTCAGCTGGGTGCTGGGCGCGCTGCCGTACTACGTGCTGCCGTCACAATCGAACTTCTTCTGGGCATGTCCCTGGTTCCTCGGGTCGTTTGCCCTCGGCATGGCGGGCGCGGTGATCGAGTTCTCTCCAACGCTCGACGGTTCGTGGCTGCGCGAGCGGTTCCCCTGGACGATCGCCGCGTGGGTCACCTTCGCTCTCGTGGTGACGGCGTACTGGACCTTCCCTTACATGGCCCAGGAGTTCACCGTCAGCGTGTTCGGTGTATGCCTGATCAGCGCCTGCGCGTCCCTGTCGCGGCGTCCCGGCTCTCACCCGGTGGTCCGCTGGCTTTGCTCACGGCCGGTCGCCGCGCTGGGCACCTTTTCCTTCAGCCTCTACCTGATCCAGCACCCTATCCTGAAGCTCTACGAGAAGGGTGTGCTCCGCCGTCTCCACTTCGGCAAGAACACCGAGCTCTTGTTCGAGCTCCTGGTGATCACGCCGCTCTTGCTGGCGGTCTCGTGGTTGTTCGCGGAGTTCTTCGAGAAGCCGTTCACGACAGGGTCCACCCTCCTACCCGCGTTGCGCCGGCACCTCGGCCTCGCGCCGCGCCCCGCAGACGCCTCGAACGACGCGCCGCGTGCGAATCAGTAGATTCCCATCGACGCCGACGTCGTCCTCGAGGCATCAAAGATACGGAACTACGCGAGCGCAGCGAGCGCGCCGAAGGCGGCGGGGGGAGCAGTTCGCCGAAGGCGAAGCTGCGGGGGGCCAAGGTCCCCCATAGTTAATAAGGTCTGCAGGGGAACTTGGATTCGTCCCAGAGAGGTCCG
>CAYUAW010000181.1:0-13977 GCA_964442485.1 uncultured Polyangiaceae bacterium | reverse complement strand
ATCCGCGTCGCGCGACTAGAACGCGCCGCGAGCGCGCGCCGCTGAGCGGCTTTCGGCCAGCCAAGGCAGAACGTCGACGATCGGCGATGATGGGAACCAGCGCAGCTCGGCTGCTTCGCTCTAGTGATGAGGGTTCTCGCGGAAAAGGCCAGCGAGCCGCATGGGCGCGCAGCCGGAAGTTCGAGTGAAACCTTCAGCACACGGGTATTGCTGCCGTAAATTGCGAGGCACCAAGCTTGGTGCCGCAAACTTTTGCGCGAGAACCCGCAGTGGCGAGCGGCCGCGACGGCGGACGGATATCGCGAACCGCTATTCGCCGTGAAGCCAGCAACGTTCGGCGCCCCGGCTCTGGCTGCTCGCTCGCCCGATGACGCGACTCCTCACTCCGCGGCGGACGCGGGGCCGGCGGTTGATGCGGCGGGAGCGACCTGGTCTGCGAGCTGCACGCGCAACCCCGCCGCGCGGATCAGGTCGGCGTCACCGCCCTCGTCCGGGTTCGGCGTCGTGAGGAGCTTGTCGCCGTAGAAGATGCTGTTCGCGCCCGCGTAGAGGCAGAGGAGCTGCGCTTCCCGCGTCAGATCGGTCCGCCCAGCGCTCAGGCGAACCCGCGACCTCGGCATGAGAATGCGCGCCGTCGCGATCATGCGGACGAGCTCGATGGGATCGATGGGGGGCAGCGCCGCGAGCGGCGTGCCCTCGATGCGCGCGAGCGCGTTCACCGGCACGCTCTCCGGGTGCGGCGTGATCGAGGACAGCTCGACGAGCAGACCGCAACGATCGTCGATGCTCTCGCCCATGCCGATGATGCCGCCCGAGCAGACCGTGATGCCTGCCGCGCGGACTCGCCCGAGCGTGGAGAGGCGGTCCTCGTAGGTGCGGGTCGTCACGATCGAGCGGTAGTGCTCGCGGGAGGTATCGAGGTTGTGGTTGTAGGCGTCGAGACCGGCGTCCTTCAGTCGCTCGGCTTGCCCGTCCTTCAGCATGCCGAGCGTCACACAGGCCTCGAGGCCGAGCGACTTCACTCCACGCACCATGTCGAGGACGCGGTCGAACTGCGGCCCGTCCTTCACCTCGCGCCAGGCCGCGCCCATGCAGAAGCGCGTGGCACCGGCGTCCTTCGCCCGTCGCGCCGCCGCGATGACCTTGTCGACCGAAAGCAGCGGCTCGCCCTTCACGCCCGTCTCGTGGTGCGCCGATTGCGAGCAGTAAGAGCAGTCCTCCGGGCAGCCTCCCGTCTTCACGCTGAGCAGCGTGCAGAGCTGCACGTCGGCCTCCGGGTGATGCTCCAGGTGGACGGCCCGAGCCCGGTCCACGAGCTCGAACAGCGGCAAATCATGAAGCTTCCGGACCTCGGCAAGGGTGAAATCGTGACGGATCGGCGCGGGCATGGTCGCCCGGTGGCATAGCATCACTCAGGCCGAGGTCACAGATCCACGAGGAGCGCCTCCAGCACCTCCGGGCGAACGGGCTTCGTCAGGTGGTGGTTGAAACCCGCCTCCTTCGCGCGGCGAACGTCGGAATCACGGCCGTATCCGGTGAGAGCGACGAGGACGAGACCGTCGAGGCCGGCGTCGGCGCGCAGGGTTCGCGCCACCTCGTACCCGTCCATGCCCGGCAGCCCGATGTCGACGAGCGCCACGTCGGGTTGCGTGGCCTGGATGGCGGTGATGGCGGAGAGGCCGTCGGCGGCCTCGACCACGCTGTACCCCTTCGTCTCGAGGAGGAGCTTGAGGAGCTGGCGCGAATCTTCGTGATCCTCGACGAGCACGATCCTGCGCGCCACGGGGTTGTCGGTTTGACGCCGTGATTCGACGACCGGCATCTCCTCGCAGAGGGGCAGCCGCACGACGAACTCGCTTCCCGCGCCCACCTTGCTGTGTGCGGTGATGCTGCCGCCGTGCATCTCGACCAGCATCTTCACCAGTGTGAGTCCGATCCCGAGCCCGCCCTTCGAGCGGTCGAGCTTCTGTTCGCCCTGCACGAAGAGCTCGAAGATGTGGGGAAGGAGCCCTGGCTCGATGCCGATGCCCTGGTCCTTCACGCGCAGCACCACGCCTTCCCCATCGCGCGCAAGGGTGACGACGACGCGCGAGCCGTCGTCGGAGTACGACGCGGCGTTCCCGATGAGGTTCGCGTGGATCTGCTGCAGTCGATCGGGGTCTCCGTGGACCGGGAGCGGCTCGTCGGGCAGCTCCAGCACGAACTCCGTCCTGTGCGCATCGAAGAGCGGGCGCAGCGCCTCCGCGGCCGCCTCGGCGGCGTCGCGAAGATCGGTGACCCGCTTCTGCAGACCCACGGCGCCGCGCGTGATGCGGGCAACGTCGAGCAGGTCGTCGAGCAGACGCGCCATGTGCGCCGCCTGTCGCTGCACCACCAGTCGCGCGGCCTCGATCTTCGTCGGTTCGATCGACGGCGTGCTCATGAGCGTCGTCGCGTTGAGCACCGCCGCCAGCGGGTTTCGGAGCTCGTGTGACAGCATCGCCAGGAACTCCTCGCGCCGCCGCGCAGCGCCCCGGATCTGCTCCTCTGCCTGCTTGCGGACGGCAATGTCGATGAACGTGACGACGGCGCCGACGAGCTTGCCGCCCACCAGCACCGGGTGGCTCCAGAACTCGACGGGGAACGGCGTACCGTCGTTCCGGTTGAAGGAACGGTCGTCGGCGTGCACCGTGTTCCCCTCGGCGTAGCCCGCCTCGAGCGGGCAGCCTTCGTCGGCCTCCGCGGGGCCGTCGCCGGGGGGGCGATGCGCGTGGTGCGTGTGCATGCGCTGACCCACCAGGACGGCCGGGTCGTCGTAGCCGAGCATCCTCGCGCACGACGGGTTCGCAAAGGTGCAAATCCCCTCGAGGTCCACCCCGTAGACGCCCTCGGCCATCGACTCGAGCAAAAGACGGATTCGCTCTTCGCGCTCTTTCACGACGCGCCGTGTGGCGACCAGCTGCGTGATGTCCCGGCCGATGGACGAGATCCCGACGACGCGGCCCTTGGCGTCGTGGATGGGAGACATCGTCACCGAGACGGGAATGCGGCGGCCGCTCTTGTGGAGGCGAAGCGTCTCCACGTGATCGACGCGCTCGCCGCGTGCGAGCTTCTGCAGGAACGTCTCTTCTTCCTCGCGCCGCTCGAGAGGGACGTACTCGACCGCGTTCATGCCGATGGCCTCCTCTGCGGTGTAACCGTAGAGGCGCTCCGCGCCGCCGTTGAAGGTCACGATCGTGCCGTCGAGGTCCTTGCCTACGATGGCGTCGTCCGACGACTCCACGATCGCCGAGAGCTTGTCCAGGCGCGCGCGCGCCTGGTCGAGCGTCGTGATGTCCGTGAAGGTGAGCACCACGCCCTGCACGTCGGCCGGCCCGACCAGTGGCGGGGCTTCCATGCCGTCAGCGTTCTCCTGCGTCGCACCCAGCCGGTACGGCAGGACGCGCAGGAAGTAGCATTTCCCCGACTTTTCCCGGACGTCGACCTCGATGACGGTGCCCGTCTCGAGCACGTTCTTCACGTCGGCGATGAGGTCCCCGCGATCGAGCCCGTGGGAGAAGTCGCTCAGCTTGCGCCCGATGTCGTTCGGCAAGATCCGGAAGATTCCGTGGATCTTCGAGGTGAACTTCCTGATCTTGAGCTGCGAATCGAGGAAGAGGATCCCTACGTCCGTCGCGTCGAGCAGGTGCTTGAAGTCCGTGTTCAGCTCGACCAGCTCGAAGATCTTCTTCTGGTACTCGGCGTTGACGGTGTAGAGCTCCTCGTTGACGGAGTGGAGCTCCTCGTTCGTGCTCTGGAGCTCCTCGTTCGAGGCCACCAGCTCCTCGTTCGTCGCCTGCAGCTCCTCGTTGCTCGCCTCGAGCTCCTCGACGCTCGCCTGGAGGTTCTCGCGCGAATACGAGAGCTCTTCCTCGAGCGAGCGGACCCTGTCGGAGACCAGCACGTCACCGGAGAGAACCGTCACCGCGTCGGGCGAGCCCTCGGCTGCATCCCGCTCGGCCTCGCGCGACTCGATGCGGACGAGCACCTGGCGCTTCTTGGCCCTCCGGTTCTCGATGGGCTCCGCGACGACGTCGACGTGCTCCTTCGCAGCGTCGATGACGAGATCGAGCCCCGCGTAGCGTACCGTCGCCCAGTCGGTGAACGCCTTGTGGATCACGCCCGAGACGGCGGGGCGAATGGCGTCCGGCAAGAGGTCGACGAAGCCGTGCAAGGGACGCCGGCCCTTCACCCTGAGATAACGCTCCGCGCCGCCGAACGTATCGACGAGCTCGCGCTCCTCGTTCACGACGAACGACGGCGGCATGTAGCGATCGAGGAGTGCGTCGTAGGTGCCGAGCAGCTGGGTGTCGGACACGGCCGCTTTCGGCGGGAACCGCGGCGCCGGCGGCTGCATCGAGATGTCGCGCACGAACGGGAGCCGCAGGCTCTCGGTGACGCGCACGTCGCGCAGCTTCTTGTAGACGCGGTGGCGCTCGTCCAGAGCGTCGTACTCGTCCTTCAGGGAGCCGGGGCTCTCGCTGCTGCCCAGAAAGAGGATGCCGCCCGTCTTGAGGCCGAAGTGGAAGAGCGAGAGCGCGGCGCGCTGGGCGTGGGGCTGGAAGTAGATGAGCAGGTTGCGGCACGAGATCAGGTCGAGCTTCGTGAAGGGCGCGTCGCGAAAGACGTTGTGCGGAGCGAAGACGATGAGCTGCCGGATGTCCTGGGACACCTGGTAACCCTCCGGCCTCTGGATGAAGTAGCGGCGCAACCGTTCCGGCTTCACGTCCGCGACGCTCGCGTCCGGGTAGAACCCCTGCCCCGCCAGCTCCAGGGAGCGCCGGTGCACGTCGGTCGCGAACACCTTGAGGTTCACCGGCCGATTCCTGTCGAGGAGCGCCTCGTGGAACAGGATCGCGAGCGAGTAGGCTTCCTCGCCCGTCGCGCAGCCCGGCACCCAGATGCGGATGTCTTCGCTGGTGGAGACGGCGTCGAGAACGTCGGGGACGACGGTCCGTGCGATGGCCTCGAAGGCCTCGGTGTCGCGGAAGAATCGCGTCACGCCGATGAGCAGGTCCTCGTAGAGGGCGCTCACCTCCGCCGGGTCGCTCCGCAGCCGCGCGACGTAGTCCTCGATGCGTTCGAGCTTGAGGAAAGCGACGCGGCGCTCGATGCGACGCCCGACGGTCGTCGTCTTGTAGTGGGAGAAGTCGATGCCGCACTCGTCGCGCAGGATGCGGAAGATCGACTCCTCGCTGGTCTCGTCGCTGCTCCCATGCTCTTTCTTCGATTGCCGCTCGTTCGAGCCGAGGAGCGTCGCCGGGATCTCCTCCGGGCGCAGGACGTGATCGACCACCCCGGTGTTCAATGCCGCGATGGGCATACCGTCGAACTTCGCGGATTGCTCGCTCTCGGCGAACACGATGCCGCCCATGCGCTTCACCTCGGTGATGCCGCGTGAGCCGTCGGTACCCGTCCCGGAGAGGACGATGGCGCGCGCCATCGGGCCCGCGTCGAGCGCGAGCGAACGAAAGAAGTGATCGATCGGAAGAGTGAGGCCCTGCTTCGGATCCTTGTCGGTGAGATGAAGTCGCCCGCCCTTGACGATCATCTCCTTGCGTGGGGGCAGGAGGTACACGGTGTCGGGCTCGACGCGCGCGCCGTCAGTCGCCTGCAGGATGGGAATGCGGGTGCGTCGCGCGAGCAGCTCGTCGATGAGGCTCTTGAAGTCCGGCGAGAGGTGCTGGATGACGACGAACGCCGCACCGGTGTTGCGCGGCATGTGGCTGAAGAGCCGCTCGAGCGACTCGAGGCCTCCTGCGGATGCGCCGATCCCGACGATGGGGAAGGCAGGCCATTCGGGCTCCGTCGGCCAGGGTGAGGGCTGGCCGGGAAGGCCGCCCGAGGCGTTCGCGTCGGAGCCTTCGCTCCGGTCTTGCAGGCTGGGTTGGGGGGTTGGCACAGTGCTGATTTCGCGGGGGAAATGACCCGAGCGACCGGTCAGCAGGTTGCGTGCCAGCCCGTAAACCCCGTCTTTTTCACGGCGTCGCCGTGACAAAAAGAAACGCCGTGTGGCAACGCTTCGCAAGTCGAGTCGGCGCCGTACCCTCCCTCAGAACCCGATCGCCGCCCGCCCCGTCTCCCTGTCGACGAGCCCGTCCCGCACGAGCGCCTTGATGTGCATCTCGAACGTCTGCATGCCGTAAGGGTGCGTGCCCCCCTCCATGAGCTCCTTCAACGGAGGATTGCCCACGGGACGCTTGATGGTTTCCCGCACCGAGCCCGTCGCGACCAGCACCTCCGCGGCGAGCACCATCCCCTGCCCGTCCGCGCGGAGCAGGAGCCGCTGAGCCACGATGCCTTGCAGGGCGTCGGCGATTCGCTCGCGTAGCTCGTCGGGGTGCTCGGTGCTGAGCGAGATCATCCGGTGCACGGTGCGGAACACGTCCGGCGTGTGCAGGGTCGACAGCACGAGGTGCCCGGTCTCTGCGGCCTTCAGCGCGATGTCCATCGTCTCGCCGTCGCGGATCTCTCCGACCTGGATCACGTCCGGATCCTGGCGAAGAGCCGAGCGGAGCGCGCTCGCGAAGCTCGCCGTGTCCGGTCCGATCTCCCGCTGGCTGACGCTCGAGCGATCGTCGACGTGCAGGAACTCGATGGGATC
This sequence comes from uncultured Polyangiaceae bacterium, assembly GCA_964442485.1. GTDB lineage: Bacteria > Myxococcota_A > Polyangia > Polyangiales > Polyangiaceae > DASZVB01. Next base: position 7,355 of record CAYUAW010000181.1, on the reverse strand, counting down.
TTCGATCGTCACGATGTGACGTGACGTGTTGTGATTCATGTGGCCGATCATGGCCGCGAGCGTGCTGCTCTTTCCGTTGCCGGCGGCGCCGACGCACAGCACGAGACCCCGATCCTTCGCGGCGAGATCGAGACACGCCCGCGGCGCCCCGAGCTGCTCCAGCGTCGGCACGTCGAGGGGAATGAAGCGCATCACGACGGCGAGCGACCCGCGCTGGCGATAGACGTTCACGCGGAAGCGGCCGACGCCCTCCGCCTCGTAGGCGGTGTCGTATTCCCGCAGGGAATGCAGGTCGCGCAGCACGTCCGGGTTGGCGATGACGTGGTGGGCGACCGCCTCGGTATCCTCCGGCCTCACGGGGTCGAGACGGAAATAGACGAGATCCCCTCGGACCCGGGCGCCGGGCGGCTGCCCGACCTTCAGGTGTACGTCCCGGGCGCGGGCGGCGATGGCCTTGCCGAGCAGCTGATGAAAGTACTGCTCGGAAGCGTAGGCACTCCCGCTGGGATAACTCGGCGGCATCGTCGGGGGCGCCCTCGAACCTTTTTACGTGTTCCCCGCGTCGCTGGCCAGATTCGAGCGTACACGGTCGGCAAGGCTCGCGGCGCGCGCGGGGTCGAGCTTGGCCGAGTTCCATCGCACGCCGAGGCCCGTCTCCTGGTCGGGTTTCGGGATGATGTGGAAATGGACGTGAGGGACCGCCTGGTGAGCGAGCGGCAGGTTGTTCTCGAGCACGTTGAAGGCAGGGACACCGGTCGCGCGCTTGATCGCCCGGCAGAGCCGCGGAAGGACCCGGCCGATCGCCGCGGCAGACTCGTCCGAAAGCTCGTCGAGCGTGACGGCATGCTCCTTGGGGACGATCAGCGCGTGGCCCTCACTCAGGGGGCCGATGTCGAGGAACGCGAGCACACGATCGTCTTCGTAGAGCTTGTGGCACGGAATTTCCCCCCGAATGATCCTGGAGAAGATGCTGTCCGCCATGTGAGTCAGGGTAGCCCAAGCAGCGACGAAGTCCGAGCCCGAACACCGCCGCCAAGAGACGCGCCGAGAGCCGAGATGGCAATTGGGCCGGAGCCCCAATATGCTCTCTTGGCCGATCCATGGTCTTCGCCATCGAATTCTGGGGCGTCCGCGGGAGTATCGCATGCCCTTCGCCACGCCATGTCGTCTACGGAGGCAACACGAGCTGCCTGGAGGTGACGGCGGGCGACGAGCGCGTGATCCTCGATGCGGGGACGGGCATCCGCGATCTGGGCGATTCCATGAATCGCCGCGACGTGCGCCGCGCCCACCTCTTTCTGACGCACGTGCACTGGGACCACATCAACGGATTTCCGTTCTTCGCCCCCGGCTACCAGTCGAACCGGACCTTCGAGATCCGCGCCGCACACCTCCGTCCTCTGGGCGGCGTGCGCGAGGTGCTCGCCGGGCAGATGGGGCAGCCGACCTTTCCGGTGCCGCTAGAGACGATGCGCTCGCGGCTGGTGTTCGAGGACTTCGACGCGGGTGACGCCTTCAATCTGGGTCCCGGGGTGTCGGTCCGGACTGCGCCCCTGAATCACCCGAACGGCGCCACCGGGTACCGTTTCGAACACGGCGGCAAGGCGGTCTGCTACGTCACGGACACCGAGCACGTCATCGGCTCGCCCGACGAGCGGATCCTCGCGCTCATCGAGGGCGCGGATCTGGTCGTGTACGACTCCACCTACACGGACGAGGAGTTCCCGGCGAAGGTCGGCTGGGGCCACTCGACGTGGCAGGAAGCCGTGCGCCTGTGCCGGCAGGCCAGCGTCAAGCAGCTGGCCATCTTCCACCACGATCCCTCGCACGAGGACTCGTACATGGCCGAGGTCGAGCAGAAGGCGCGCGAAGCCTGGTCGGGGGCCATCGTGGCGCGCGAGGGAATGCGCATCCAGCTTGCGTGATGGTGACGACGGACGAAAAGGTAAAGAGCCTCGAGCTGCTCTACCGCGTGGGCATCGCCCTCTCCGCGGAGCGCAACAAGGACCGCCTGCTCGAGATGATCCTGGTGGAGGCGAAGACCCTCTGCAACGCCGACGGCGGGACGCTGTACCTGCGGACGGACGACGATCATCTGAAGTTTGCCATCATGCGCACCGACTCGCTCGGGATCGCGCTCGGCGGCACCACCGGCACGCCCATCACGTTCCCGCCAATCCCCATGATGGATCTCGTCACGGGTCAGCAGAACCTCAAGAACGTCGCGACGGCGGCGGCGCTCCTGAAACGCTCGGTGAACATCCCCGACGCGTACCACGCGGCGGGCTTCGACTTTTCCGGGACGAAGTCCTTCGATGCGAAGAACAACTACCGCTCCCGGTCGTTCCTCGCGATTCCGCTGGTGAACGGTGAAGATCGCGTCATCGGCGTGCTCCAGCTGCTGAACGCTCGCGACGCTCGGAGCGGCGAGCTCATCGCCTTCGCCGAGGAGCACCAGCGCATCGTCGAGGCGCTCGCGTCGCAGGCGGGCATCGCCCTCGACAATCAGCTCCTGCTCGACGGCCAGCGCGAGCTGCTCGAGAGCTTCATCAAGGCGATCGCATCGGCCATCGACGCGAAGAGCGCCCACACCGGCGGCCACTGCGAACGGGTGCCCATCCTCACGGAGATGCTCGCGCAGGCGGCGTGCGAAGCGACGGATGGTCCGCTCTCGGGCTTCCACCTCACGGACGAGGAGTGGTACGAGCTCCGCATCGCGGCCTGGATGCACGACTGCGGCAAGGTGACGACGCCGGTGCACGTGATGGACAAGGCGACCAAGCTCGAGACCATCTTCGACCGCATCGAGGTCGTCCGCGCACGCTTCGAGGTGCTGAAGCGTGACGCCGAGCTCGCGATGCTGCGCGCGTGCGACGCGCCCGGCGCGGACCGCGAAGCGCTGACGAAGGCGTACGAGGCGACGCTCGCCGGGCTCACCGACGACCTCGCGCTGATCGAGAAGTCGAACATCGGCGGCGAGTTCCTCGAGCCGGAGAAGCAGGCGCGCATCGCGGAGATCGGAAAGCGCGTCTTCTCGCAAGGCGGCGCTCCGCACCCGGTGCTCTCCGCCGACGAGGTGAAGAACCTGACCATCTCACGCGGTACGCTGACGGCCGAGGAGCGGCTCGTCATCAACGGCCACATGGTGCAGACCATCAACATGCTCGAGGCGCTGCCGTTCCCACGGAACCTGCGGCGCGTCCCCGAGTACGCCGGCGGCCACCATGAGAAGATGGACGGATCCGGCTACCCGCGAGGCCTCTTCGCGGGGGACATGTCGGTGCCGGCACGGCTCATGGCGATCGCCGACGTCTTCGAGGCGCTGACGGCGCAGGACCGGCCCTACAAGAGCGGCAAGAAGCTCTCCGAGACCATGCGCATCATGGGAGCGATGAAGCGCGACAATCACCTCGATCCGGAGCTATTCGATCTGTTCGTCTCGTCGGGCGTCTACCGCGAATACGCGAGGCGCTACCTCCCCGCGGCGCTCGTCGACGACGTCGACGAGGCCGCTCTCCTCGCGCTCCGTTCGAAGCCGTTCGCGCTCCCCGACGACGATGTGCGGCGAGCGCGTTCACGCCAGTTCTCGCCGGAATACCGGTCCGCGGAGCCCCCGCGCCCCGCCACCCGCCTCTCGACGACGCGGGCGTCGCTGCTTCCGAAGACGCGAAAGCTGTAAATTCGAGTCGCGCCCGTTTTCGACGCGAGGCGACCACACCTTGCACCTGGAGGGGGTGGCGCTTACCGTTCCCGGAGGGTCACGGGAGAGGAGCGGTTGTCATGCCATGGAAGCGCTTTGTCTGGGGGGTTTCACTGGGGTTCCTGGCAGGGTGCGGACCCGCCGACGACGAACGCGCGTTGCGGGATGCGCGAATCGGGACTGCGCGTCAGGCTGACGCGAGCGACTCGATCACCGCCAGCCCCACTCCGTGCGCACCGGCGGCGGGGGCGACGGCCTGCTCCACCACCGTCAACTGGACCGAGGTGCTCGCGTCGAGCTCGACGTACCAGGTCGTGGTGCAGATGGACAACGGCCCATGGGCGCTATTTTCCTGCATCCCGCCGAACAACCCCCTCAGGAGCCAGGCTGCCTCCTGGATCCAACCCCATCACGACTACGTGTTCGCGCTGCGGAAGAATGCCTCGTCGTGCTCCGCGGTCGACCCCGCCGCGTCCGAAGTCGCTCGCGTGCCCGTTCAAGCCAGCACCGCATCGTTGACGGCGACACCCGAGCTGGTTTTGACATCCGGAACCGGCTCGTCTCTGCTCAGCTGGCAAGCGACGAAGAACGCCTGGGCGCTCGACGCCAATCACAACGCCGTCCCGGAAGACGCCATCGTCTGGGTACTGACCGACGGCGACAAGCCGGGCGGCTTCTACAACATCTTCTCGTGCTCCGCGAAGCTGCCCGACGGCAGCATCTCCGGATCCGGCACGACGACCAGCGTCACGAAGGGTCACGACTACCGCTTCTCGCTGAATCTGCATCAAGGCGGCTGCGCCCAGAACACCTTCCCCCCGGACTGCCTCACCACTCCGATCGGCCCCAAGTGCGTCCCTGATGGCCCGGAACTGGCGGCGGTCACCCTGCAAGGGGTGCAGCACTACATCAAGGCCACGCCGGACCGCTGCTCGGCGGCGAGCGGTGGAACCTGCACCACTACATTGACGTGGGGCACGAGCAGTACCGGAGTGACCCGGCAGATCTGGCAGAACGACGGAACGAGCTGGACGCTGCTTGCGGGCTGCCCCCCCACCGCACAGCTCCAGCGCACGCTCACCTCCGGGAAGGTCTACTCCTACGAGCTGCATCTCCCGACGTCGTGCAGCGCCGCGCGCACGAGTACCACCGCGGTCGCGACCACCACGGCGCGAGCGTTGTCGGGCCTCGCCGTCCGTGAAGGCACCGATCTCAAGGTCGACGGCGTTCCGCTTCGGACCCGCAGCGTCACGAAATGGGACCTCTTCATGCAGTACATGTGGAAGGCCGACTATTCGACGCCGCTCTCGTGCAGCGATCCGGACTCCGGGAGCGACGCGGCGCGGGCGCGCACCCAGATGGCCAGCGCCGCCGGGATGGGGTTTCAGTATCTGAGAATACTCGGCGCGGACGCTTTTGCTGGCCTGACGACCTGGCGGACTTGCCCGGACGTCTACTGGCGCCGCTTTCAGTCCATGGTGAGCGACGCCGCTGCTACCCCCGTGAGCGGTGATCCGACCAGGCGCGTGAAGCTCATCGTCCAGCTCGGCACCAGTCTTTGCCAGTTCTCGGACGCCCACAACGAAAGCATGGCGACGCTCGTCCAGCAGCCGGGCAGCGCGTCGCGGCTCGAGCTCAATGCATTCGTGAAAGATCTCCTGGCGGGCTGCGCCGGACAGCCCGGTGGGTGCGGCGCGCGGACGCACAACACGAACGGCTTCGCCAACGACACCACCATCCAGGGCTGGGAGCTCGGGCAGGAACTCAATCTGTTTGCCGACATCGACTACACGACGCAACCGCCGGCAGACTGCACGTTCCATCCGCAGGGCCTGTTCACGACCGATCAGATGGTCTCGTTCGTGCAGAGCTACGGCAACACGATCAAGTCGCTGGATCCGAAGCACCTGGTATCTGCTGGCTACGCTTCGCCGCGGCCCTACGCGGCGCACTCTCGAGCCTGGCCGGTCCGATGTCTGACCGTCTCGGGCGGCCAGTGCACGAACTGGGCGACGTCACCCGCCGGGCCGTGCGCGGAGAACGGCGCGAACTTGCCGGAAAGCTACTGCCCCGACGATCACGCCATGTTCGAGTCGTATCAGCGCTACATCAACGATTCGTACACGAGGCTCACCGGGCCGGACCCCATCGATCTCGTGAGCATTCACGCCACGAACGCCGGGCACCTCGACAACGATCCCAACACCATCGATCCGGAGAACGACCGTTTCGGCGAGCTGGGCATCTACAACGCCAACATCCTGACGCATTTCAAGCGAGCCGCCGCTCAGGTCGGTAAGCCCCTGTTCAACGCCGACTTCATGGATTGCGACGGCGCCGAGGGTTGCTCGTCCACCGTGGATCATCGGCGAAGCTTCGGACGCGCCGACCTCGTCAAGAGCCTGAATCTACAGATCCCGCTGTCCACGAACTGGGTCTGGCAATTTCCGAGTGCACAGATCCCGCAGTCGTGGATCATCGGTCCCGGCGTCGATTCGCTCACCGATCAGTATCTGACGTTCTTCCGCAACGTGAACCTCGCCTCTGCGGGCACGACGGGGCGCTCGATGGATCTGACGCCACTGAACGCCGGCCTGGACGACACGGGCTCGAATCAGATTCCGAACTACTGGACGCAGAGTGGCCCCGGAACCATTTCCATCGCGAGCGAATCCTTCGACGTCAAATCCGTGAAGCTTCAGCCGAACGGGACCGATCTCCTCGGCCTCATCTCGACCGGCACCGTTCCAGGAATGGCGATCCCCGCGGGGGCCCGCCTCGTCGGTTCGGTTGCAGGGCTGACGCATGGCTCTCTCACGGATGCCTTCGTCTACTTCGTAGCGTTCGATTCGACGGGCGCCTGGACCGGCTACTTGACGGCTGATCTTCTGCAGGACGAGCCCGAAGCGGATCACTTCCGCGTGCGGCTCGCGCACATCGCCGGCCAAACGACGCCCTATCTCGCGATCCCGTCCGCGACGCGCTTCATCGCGGTAGGGCTGTACGCCAAGGGCACCGGCTACGCCGTCTTCGACGACGTACAAGTGTCGATGGTTTACTGAGCTCATCACGCACGGAGAGAAATCCGCATGCTCCATGGAACACGCGTCTGCGCATGGGCTGGGTGGGTGGTCGCCATCGTCGCCGCTGGCTGCGGCGGGCAGACGACCGGGCCGGGCCCCTGCGGCGGGACGCCGACCGCCGCGCCCGCATCCGCGGCCGATTTCACGAAGGCGCTCGCGCACTCAATCTGCGCCAACGTCGGAGGCTGCTGCTCGGCGAAGAAGCTGCCTTTCCAGGAGGCGAGCTGCGAGACGGCCGTCACGACCATCTACCAGAGCAAGGGCATCGTTCCTTCGTCGTACGATCCCGGCAAGGGGCAGGCGTGTCTCGACGCGATCGCGAGCGCGACGGTCTCGTGTGACTTCACGTCGGCCTTGGCGAATTCAGAGGCATGCGACGGGCTCACCGGAGGAAGCCCAGCGAAGCACGCGAAGGTCGGCGAACCCTGCAATGCGACCTGCTCATCTACGGCCGGCTCGTCGTCGTGCCTATCCGAGGGGATGGCCTTGGGCAGCGGGGGGGGCAGCGGGGGTGCCGCACCCGCTCAGGGTAGCTGCTTCACGAACGACGGCATTCATTGTGACTTCGACAC
>CAYUAW010000180.1:2894-14048 GCA_964442485.1 uncultured Polyangiaceae bacterium | reverse complement strand
GCGGGGGGAGCAGTTCGCCGAAGGCGAAGCTGCGGGGGGCTAAGGCCCCCCTTGTTAGTGTCAGATCCCGCAGCGGCGGACGAGCTCGGCGCGGGACACAGGCTCTTCAACCGCGAGGCCAGAAAGCAGCAGATCTGCTGGGCATTCGCCTCGCTCGACGAGCTCGCCGAGCGGCGCGAGCACGGCGCGTTCGTCTCTTCCGCCGCGACCGAGCCGCGCGCGCCGCGCGAGGCCACCCTCGGCGATCTGGTAGATCTGCTCCGCGAGCCGGCGAACGGGCACCGAACCAACGGCCCCGTCGAGGCCCTCCGCGACGAGCTCCGGCCGCGCCGCCGTCACGACGGCGAGATCGAGGGACAGCGCGAGCTCCGTCGCCTGCCCGAGGGCCTCCGCGTCGTAGAGCAGCCCGGTGCACAGCGCCGGTACCGCGCCGACGAGCCGCATCGGCAAGCAATCGCACGCACGCGCCTCGATGGTGCGCTTCAGGCGCGCCTCGGGGAAGAGCGTGTTCACGTGCAGCGCCCAGTCGGCGAAGGTTGCGCGGTGCCCGTCGAACCCGGAAAGGAGGAAGCTCCGGAACGTCTGACCGGTGTTGTGAATGAACACACCGTTGCGCCTGAAGAGGAACATCCCGGCGTCTAGCGCCCACTCCACGTAGTCGGCGTAGCGCGGCCGCTCCTTCCCCCACAGCGCCGGGATCAGCCCGGAGCGCGACGGATCCATCTCGAGCCACACGGCGCCGCGCTCGCTCTTGTTCGACGAGACACGGCCCTCGATGAACGGCGAATTCGCCGTCATCGCGTGGATGATCGGCGACAGCCTGAGGAGCATCACGAGCTTCTGCATCGCGTCCTCCTCGCTCGAATAGTCGAAGTTCGCCTGCACGGTCGCCGTGCGGCGCATCATGTCCAGACCGCGCGCGCCGCGCGTCGGCAGGTAGCGCTTCATGATGCCGTAGCGGTGCTTGGGCACCCACGGCAGCTCCGACTGCGGGGAGATGGGCTGGAAGCCGACGCCGAGCCATGCGAGACCGAGCTCCGCCGAGATCCCCGCGAGCTCGTCGAGGTGCCCGCGGATCTCGCATTCGATCTGATGGCAGTCGTCGAGCGGCGCGCCGGAGAGCTCGAGCTGCGCCCCGGGCTCCAGCGTGATCGACGCCTGACCGCGCGTGAGCGCGATCACCGGGCCGCCCTCCGTCTCCGACTCCGGGTGCCAGCCGTGGCGCTTCACCAGCTCCTCGAAGATCCGACCGACGCCCTTCGGGCCGTCGTACTGGAGCGGCGCGCCCGTCGCGCGATCGACCCCGAACTTTTCCATCTCGCCGCCGATGCGCCATGCCGTGGGGGGCTTCTCGGACGTGACGAAGAGCTCCTCGAGGTCGTCCCTCGTGATGGCGCGATCGTCTTCGGGGGCAGCGGGCGTCATGGTGTCTGGGGATTAGCACGAAGAAGCCATGCACAGTCGCCTTCGACAAATTACGTGCGCGCTCGGGCCGCGGATTCATGACGCGAGACGGGGCAGAATGCGTCCGCCGCGGGGCTTGACGCTCGAGCCGCCGCCACAAGGCTCATGCCCCCCGGGGGCGGCGCGGACTCTTACGCCGTGCGCCGTCGCGCCTTCGCGACGACCTTTCGATCGAACAGCCTTACGCGGCGAACCAGCAGATCCAGCACGAAGAGCCCCACGGCGGCCATGAGCATCCGGCTCCAGAGCGGCTCGCGATAGACGATCTTCTCCGAGCCCGGGTCGAACAGACGCGAAGGCTCCGGATCCAGCATGCCGCCCGTCGCGAGGGCGACCCTGCCGAGACGCTCCGCGTCGGGCTCGAGGCTCGCGTACTCGCGCGGGTAGGGGTTCGACACTTCCGCGTAGCTCACGCCGGCGGGGCGGAGCTGACCGTCGTCGCCGACCTTGTAGTGCTCGGCCTCGAGCAGGAAGGCGCCGTAGTCGTCGAGCGCGAAGTCCGCCTCGTAGCGGCCCGGCGCGACCTGACGCATCGGCACTTCGCGCCGGGGGCCCTTCGGCTGCGGGCCGGCAACGGTGAGACGGCTGGTGAGGCCGTTCTCGAATCGCTCGTCCGCAGTGAAGGCATCGACGGTGGCGCGCACGCGACCGTCCACCGTCTCCACTTTCATGTCGAGCGCGCGGCGCTGCTTCTTGCGCATGTGCTCGCGCACGAGCTGCCCCCAGAACTTCGAGAAGCCGGACCACCTGAGCCAGTCCGCCGCCCACTGGTTCTTCAGATCGCTCGTCCAGGCGAGGGTCCACCCGAGGCCGACCCGCATCCGCGCGAGGATGGGCTCGCCCTTGTCACTCGCGAGGATCTGCTGCGCTGGCGCCTCCTTCATCTGGGTGGCGACGTAGCCGTGCAGGAACGGCGCGGTCGACAGCGCGATGCCGCCGAGGAAATCCGCCGACGCGGTCTGGGTGACGGGGAACCACTCTTCCACTGCCGCCTGCCGCGACACGAGCTCGGTCTCGCGCGTGAAGATACGGGGCAGGCTGTTCGGATCGGGCACGTTGTGGAAGCGTCCGCCGCCCGCGTCGGCGATGGAGCGCAGGAGATCCGCGTCGGCGCCGTCGCCGAGGCCCACCGTCGTCACGGTGATCGACTCAGAGAGCATCGCCTGGACGAGCTCGCGCAGGCCTTCGGAGTCGGCGCGGCCGTCGGTGAGCAGGATGACGTGCTTGCGGCGTGCCTGCGTCACCGTCATGTCCTGATACGCCATGTCGATGGCGGAGCGGATCTCCGTCCCGCCGCCGGGCTGGATGCGCGCGATGTCTCCCTCGATGCGGCTCCGGTAGCGCGCCGCCTGCATCTTCACGTAGCGGATGGGGCTCGAGTCGAACGCCACGACCTCGAGCAGATCGTCGCCCTCCAGCGTGTCGACGGTCGCGCGACAGGCGGCCTTCGCCATCTCGAGCGGCAGCCCCGTCATCGAGCCGGAGCGGTCGATGACGAGCACCATCGCGACGCTCGGCATGTCCTTCCGGCGCTCGGCGTCCATCCGCACCGGCAGGATGCGCTCGATGTTCGTGTGCGCCCACCCGCCGAGACCGAAGCCGGAAGGGCCGCCAGCGAAGAGGAATCCGCCGCCCAGATCCCTCACGTAGCGCTCGACCAGCGCCTGCGAGGACAGGCTCACCTGCTCCGCGGGCACGTCCGACAAGATGAAGAAGTCGTAGCGCTCGAGCTCCTCCAGGGACCCCGGGAACGCCGTCGCGCTGCGGACGTCCACGTCGAACTCCTGCGCGCCGAGGGCGCTCGACAGATAGCTCGCGCGCTGCGGCTGGCCGTCGATGTAGAGCACGGCCGGCCGCCCCGGCACGTCGACGGAGGTCGCGACGCGGTTGTTCGCCGCGAACGTGTCCTGTGCGACGTGATCGACCTCGAGCGCATACGTCACCTTTCCGCCGACCCGGACGACGGAGGGGAACCGCACTTCGGATTCGCCCGCGGGCAGGTTCAGCTCGCGGACCCCGCCCAGCCCGTTCAGCACCTCGCCCTGATACAGCCGCGCGCGCGCCGTCGTGGCACGGCTCGAGTAAACGTCCGCCACGAGCTCGAACGGCTCCCCGATCTGCACCTTCCCCGGCGCGTGCAGGCTGCGCACGGCGACCTCCGCGGGCGGCGGGCGCCGGAGCGGCGTGGAGAACACTCGCACGCCGAACGACCGCGCGCGTTCGGCCTCGGCGAGCACGTTGCCGTCGGTCTCGACGCCGTCGGTGACCAGGTCGACGCGCTTCAGGTACCCCGGCGGGAAGACGCCATAGGCGAGATCCATGGCGGCCTGGATGTCCGTCGCGGCGCCCTCGCGGGTTGCGCCGCCGGCGGTGACCTTGGTCGCGTCGTGACGCAGCACGGCCGCGGCGGGAAGCTCGGTGCTCTGCCCCAGCTCGAGCAGCCGCGGGCGGCGTGCGAAGGTGATGACCTTCACGAGATCGTCGGCGGGACGCGCAGCGAGGACCTTCTTCGCTGCGGCGCGCGCGTCCTCCAGCGCCTCGTTCGAGACGGAGTCGCTCACGTCGACGAGCACCACCGTGCACACCTTGTGCGTCTCGGCGGTGCGCGTCGGCCTCGCGAGCGCCACCCCGAGTGAAAGGAGGAACAGCATGCGGAAGACGAGCGCGAGCACGCGCTGCTGCCACGGAAGATCCGAGAGCGACCGCAGCAGCGCGAACGCGAGCGCGGGCAGCAGCGCCACCACGACCAGCATCCGCGGATCGGCCAGGCTCGTGGTCGTCGCGCCGCGCGTCAGGGTGAACAGAGCGGCGCCGCCGTGCCCGAGCCAGCGCAGGTAGAGCGCGGCGAGCGCGACGCTCGCGAGCACGGACAGCCCCGCGCCGAGTGCCGAGCGCAAGGCGCGCGTCATACGGTGATCCTGCGGTGATAGGAGAACCACTCGAGCGCCGAGATCGCGACGGCCGCCATCACGAAGTACACCCAGAGCTCGCGCCGCACGCCAGCGTGAAAGCCTTCCTCGGACCCGGCTTTCGCGCCCGGAAGCCGGAGCTCGGGCTTCGGCGTCACGTGGCTCTCCGCGTCGTCGGAGAGGTTCGCCGCGAAGAAGGAAGGCGCGGCCGTCGGGCTCCCCGCGCGGAGCTCGTAGAAGCCCGCGTGCTCGCCGAACAGGACGGCGCGGCCCTCCTTGATGGGCACCTCGTGGCTGTCGCCGCCGGGGTAGCGCACCCACGCCACCGAGGCGTCGCTCGGCGCAGGGACGCGCCAGGGCTGCCCGGTGCGATACGCGGACAGGTAGCTCGCGTCGTCCTCCACGAACGAGTGGATCACGTTCAGGACGAAGAGCGGCCACGCGATGCGCAGCACGAGATCGCTGTCACGAGGATCGAACCCGACTGCGACGAAGGGGCGACCGTCGCGGCTGCCGCTCACGAGGATCGGCCCGAGCTCGCTCGAGCCGACGACGTGATCCGCTTTCTCCGGCAAGAAGACGTGCCCGCGCGACACCTGCACGTTGTCGATGGCCATGAAACGCAGGAGCGGGCTCTTGCGATCCCAGGTGTCGAAGCCGAAGTCCGCGACGGCCTTGCCGACCTTCACCGGCGAGCCCTCGGCGGGGGGCGCGAGATAGAGCGCGCCGCCCGAAGCCGGCGCTGCCGGCGCGACGCCGTCGAACACCGTGACGTCGTAGGGCGTCTCGGGGCGGTACGCCTCCGGCCTGGTCGACGTGACGTCGAGGTACTCGTCGAGCAGCAGCGCCGCGTCGAGGTAGGTATTGCCGTGCGACACGACCTGCACGCGTGCCCTGCGCCGCTCCGGCATGAGGGCGTAGGCGCGGTCGTCGGCGGGGAGCGAATCCTGGGTGCCGTCGGCGAGGCGGATCCGCGCTTCCAGCATCTTGCTCGCGCCGCCGAGGTCCGCGTACACGCGCGGGAGCCGTTCGTTCGCCTTCAGCGAGAGGCGCGAGACGTCGACGACGTTGCCGTCACCGAGGAGCGACAGCTCCACCTCCGCCGGAGCGTCCGTCGTGTTCGTCACCTCGAGCAGCACCTCGTAGCGCGAGACGTCCAGCGGGTAGCGCCGGACGGAGAACGCCGTGATGGCGACGTTCTTGCCGCCCTTGCCGACCGGGACGAGCTTCACCGGGACGGAGCGGAGGTCGAGGCCCTTCGCGGCAGTCTCGGCGTCCAGATCGCCGTCGCTCACGACGAGGATCTCCGGCCGCTTCGTGCCGCGCAGCACGTCGAGCGAGAACGCGAGCGCGCTCGCGAAATCGGCGCGGGTGTCCGTCGCGACGACCTTGCCGAGCGCATCGGCGAGCTCGACTGGCTCGGACGTCATCGTCGAGAGCGGCACAGTCGTCGCGTCCATCTTCGCGATGAGCATGCGGTCGGCGATGCCGAGGCCCTGTACGAGCTCCGTGACCTTCTGCTTCGCGACATCGAGCCGCGTCGGCCGCACGTCCACGGCCTGCATCGACGCGCTGGTGTCGACCAGCACGACGATGCTTCGCCCTTCCGCGGCGCCGGCAGCGGGCCGCGGATCGCCAAGGGCGAACACGATGAGTCCGAGCAGGACGAGCTGGAGCAGGAGCGACAGCAGATTCTTCAGCCGCGAGAAGAGCTGAGAAGCGTCCTTGTCGCGGAGGACGCGCTGCCAGATGGGAGAGAACGGAACGGCGATCGGTCGCCGACGGAGCTTCAGGATGTAGAGCGCGACGGTGGCGGCTCCCGCCACCGCGAACGTCGCCCCCAGGGCAGCCGCGGAGAGCCCGAGGAACGTCATCAGCGTAGAAAGCCCCCGCGCCGGAAGACGCGCAGCACGAGCTCGTCGAAGGGCACGCCGACGTCCGCGTTGAAGTACGGCACCTGGTTCTTCACGCAGAACCGCTCGATGTCCGCGAGGTACTCCTTGTAAGCGATCTCCATGCGCTGCAGGAGCGCGTCGGTCACCGTCACCTCGCGCTCGTCACCGGTCTCCACGTCGTACAGGTGCAGATCGCCGCGCAGGGCGGGGTGCGCGTCGGCGGCGTCCGTGACGTGCACGACGTAGGGCTCGAGCTTGTTGTACCGGAGCACGTTGATGCCGCGCTCGAAGCCGTTCGGATCGTAAAGATCGGAGAGCAGCACGACGAGACCGCGACGCTTTTGCCGCGCGGCGACGATGCCCACCGCCTCTCCCAGGTTCGTGACGCCCCTGGGCTCGAGCCCGGACAGGAACCGGAACACCTTGAAGATGCGCGCGCGGCCCCGCGTCGGCGGCATCTCCGCGACGAGCTCGTCGCTGACGCCGTACGCCGCGACGCGATCGAGGTTCGCGAGCCCGACGTAGGCGAGCGCAGCGGCGAGCCGGCGAGCCTGGTCGAATTTCTTCCGGGAACCGAAGCCCATCGACGCCGAGCAGTCGACGATGAAGGAGATCTGGAGGTCCTCCTCCTCCTCGTACAGGCGAACCAGGAGCTTGCCGAAGCGCTGGTAGACGTTCCAGTCGACGAAGCGAAAGTCGTCGCCCGGCGCGTAGTCGCGGTGATCGGCGAACTCGACGCCGCTGCCCTTCTTCTTGCTCCGGCGCTCGGCGCGCATGCGACCGGCGAAGACGCGGCGGCTCACGATGGCGAGCGTCTCGAGCTTGCGCTGGAAATCGTCGTCGAACAGATCTTCACCAGGGCGCACGGACGGCGTGCGCGCCCCCGGCTCACGCCGGAGCTGCCTGAGCGAATCGAACATTCCCATGGCGCGGCGCCCGTGCGTCAGCCCTTGCTCTCGGGGAGCTTCGCGAGGATCTCCTTGATCACCTGGTCGGTCTTGATGCCTTCGGCTTCGCCCTCGAAGTTCAGGAGCACGCGGTGCCGCAGCGCGGGCAGTGCGGCGATCTTCACGTCGTCGATCGAGGCGGCGAAGCGGCCCTCGATGAGGGCGCGGATCTTCGCGGCCATGAGCATCGCCTGGGCGCCGCGCGGAGATGCGCCCGTCCGGACGAAGCGACCGACGGACTCGGGAGAATCCGCCCCGCCAGGGTGCGTCGCCAGGAGCAGGCGCACCGCGTAGTCCTGCACGTGCTTCGCGACGGGAACGGAGCGCGAGAGCGCCTGCATCGCGACGATGTCGTCACGCGTGACGACGGGGTGGAGCCCCGACGCGTACTCCGTCGTCGTTCGATCGAGGATCGAGTGGAGCTCGTCGCGATTCGGGAACGAGACGTGGAGCTTGAAGAAGAACCGGTCGAGCTGGGCTTCGGGCAGCGGGTACGTGCCTTCCATCTCCAGCGGGTTCTGGGTGGCGAGCACCAGATACGGCTGCTCGATCTTGTAGGTGCGCCGACCAACCGTCACGCGACACTCGGCCATGGCCTCGAGCAGCGCGCTCTGGGTCTTCGGCGTGGCGCGGTTCACCTCGTCGGCGAGCACGATGTTCGCGAAGATGGGGCCGCGCCGGAACTCGAACGCGCGCTGCCCCGACGTGTTCTCCTCGATGATGGTGGTGCCCAGGATGTCCGCGGGCATGAGGTCCGGCGTGAACTGGATGCGGGAGAACTCGAGGCCCACCGCCTCGGCGAGGGTCCGGACCAGCATGGTCTTGCCGAGACCGGGCACTCCCTCCAGCAGCGCGTGCGAGCTGGCGAGCATGCACGTGAGCACCCCGTCGACGATGTCGCGTTGCCCGACGATCACGCGCCCCACCTCCTCCCGCAGGAGGCCGATCGTCTTCTGGAAGCGCTGGACGTCGTCTCGCGCCTTGTCGGTCATGGTCTCGGCTGATGCCATCTCGAGCTCCGTGCAGAGTGTGAATCGAAGAGCGCTAATCCCTCGGCCGGATGAGCTGGAAATAACGACGCA
This sequence comes from uncultured Polyangiaceae bacterium, assembly GCA_964442485.1. Classification (GTDB taxonomy): domain Bacteria; phylum Myxococcota_A; class Polyangia; order Polyangiales; family Polyangiaceae; genus DASZVB01. Next base: position 5,751 of record CAYUAW010000180.1, on the reverse strand, counting down.
CGTAGAACCGGTAGCCGGGCGGGATGTCGTCCTTCGCGAGCGACTCCTCGGCGACCGTCTGGTAGTCGCTGAACACCTTCTTGTAGCCGCGACCGACGAAGCCGCGCTCGGCGGCGCCGTAGATGACCTGGCTCGACGCGGCGCCCTGGCCGGTGTCGGCGCCGGCCGCGGACACGTCCTCGGTCTGCCCCCTCAGATGAGTCTGATCGCCGCGGACGTTCGGATCGTGACCGGTGCCCCACGACTCCTTGTCGCCACCGCCGCTGCTGCCCGGCGCCTGTCCGGGCTCGCCGCCACCCGGCGCAGCACCCGCGGGACCGAGCGCGAGCCCCTGCCCCTCACCCATTCCCTGTCCAAACGAAAGCTGCGGCTTGCCCTTACCCTGGCCCTGTCCTTGCCCCTCGCCCTGTCCCTGGCCCTGGCCCTGGCCCTTCTGTCCCTGGCCCTGCCCCTGCCCTTGATTGCCACGCGCCTGATTGCCGAACGCCATCATCCGCTTGATGCGATCGCGCCCGGCCTGGCCTTCCTGCCGCAGGAGCTGCCTGAGCTCCTCGATCCTTCGCTTCAGCTCTTCCTTCTGCTGCTCGCTCATCTTCTGGCCAGCGGCGCGATTGAGATCCTGGGCGCCCTTCTGCAGGTCCTGTGAACCCATCCCGAGGTCCTTCATCAGATCCTGCGCGGCCTTCGAGAGATCGCGATCCAGGTCGGACATCGCCTTCTGCTGCTCGCCCTCGTGCGCTTTCTCGCGCTCGAGGCGCTCGAGCTGGCGCTCGGTGCGGTCGAGCTCCTGCTGCTCGGACTTCGTGAGCCCTTCCTTCTGCTTCTTCTGCAGCAGGCGCTTCCGCCGCTCCTCCAGATCCTTCTTCGCGTTCTCGTGCTCGGCAGACTTTGCGTGCACCGTCTCGCTCGACTTCTGCAAGGCTTGGCGTAGCGCCTCGAGCTTTGCACGGTCGACGTCCTTCTTTGCGGTCTCGATCTTCTTCGCGAGATCCTTCATCGCCTGCTCGGCATCGGCGAGCCGCTTCTCGGCCAGAGCGTCCGCCACGGGCTTCGCGAGCGCGCTCTTGCCGAGCTCCTTCGCGACGCCGTCCAGGGCCTCGTCGAGAGCGGATGCGTCGATACTCGACGAATCCTTCAGGCTGCGCTCGAGCTCGTCGAGACGCCGGAACACCTCACGGCGATCGAGCCTGCGCTCGGCAAGATCTTCCACGAGCTGGTTGAAGCGCCGCGCGCCCGCGGCAGCGGCGGGGTCGGTGCTCTCGGTCTGCAGATCGTCGGCGATGCGCCGGAAGAGATCCGCGTCGTCGTCGGTGATCGCAATCGCGTCGATGTGGCGCGTCGCCTTCGGGATCACCCGGGTCACCGGCACCTCTAGCATCGCGAGCGCCGCGACACCGGCCGCAAGCGCGAGCAGCGCAGGAAGATCGCGTGGCCTTCGCAGTGGAGCCGCGTCCGACGGCGACAGCTCCGCCGTGACCGCGAGCGCGTCCTCGATCGCGGCCTCCATCAGCGCGGTGCGCTCCGCCGCAGGCACGGCAGAGAACGCGAGCGCGTTCGTGATGCGGTCCTTCAGCTGATGAAATCGATCGAGGGCAAGGGACCCCGCATAGGGCGCGGCCTTGCGCAGCGCGGCATGGGCGACTCCGACGACCAGCGCCGCAACGGGGACGACGAACACCCACATCAGCGCACGCGTCGCCGTGGGCGCCCCGCGCGTCAGCTTGATCACAGTCAGAGCAGCGGCCGCGTAGGCGAGCGGCACCAGGGAGAGGCTCACCGCCCTCCCGAGGACCAGATTCGCCTTCGTTCGCAGCGCGACCTGCCGCGAGAGCCGCGAAAGGCGCGAAAGGCGTCTGTCCCGGTCGGACGAAGGTGTTGGCTGTTCCAGAGGATTACCCGTATCGAAACGTTCGAACCTGGGTCACTGTTCCTCTTGGATGTTAGCGCCTGATGCCCAGACAGACGACCTTCCTCGACCCCTCGGGGGCGAAAGCGACGATCCGCCGCTCGGTCGGTCGGCGGTCTCGAAGGGCGATTTCCATGAAGCGCCGGAAGGCCCGCTCCTCCCTACTGCTTGATTCCTAGGTGAGGGTGGTTTCCAAATGTGTTTCGGAGCCGCGAAGAACCCATGTCAGAGACCGAACAAGACGTCGTCGTGCTCGTTGCCGACGACGAACCCAGCACGCTAGCGCTCGTCGCATCGCACGTCCGCTCGAGAGGCTACAAGGTCCTCGAAGCATCCGACGGCGACCAGGCGTGGCAGCTCGCTCACGAGCATCTCCCCGATCTCGTGGTCCTCGACGTGATGATGCCGGGGATGAGCGGCTGGGAGGTCTGTCGCAAAATTCGCGAAGCCGTCTCGCTCGCACACACGGGCGTCATCATGCTCACGGGCATCGGCGAGAACTTGAACGAGATGACGTCCCCGCTCTACGGCGCCGACGCCTACCTCGACAAGCCGTTCGAGTTCGCCGACCTCGACGCGAAGGTCACCGCGGTGCTCACCGAACGGCGCGAAGGCGCCATGGGGCGACCCGATCCGGAGACCATGCAGCGTCATCAGACGGAGCCGCCCCCCGCTGGCGCCAACGGCATGAGCGCGCCGGCAATGGCGCGTGGCACGACGAGGCGCCGCGGCGCGCGCGCCGCTGATCACGACCACGACCACGACCATGATCATGACCACGACCATGATCATGACCACGACCATGATCATGACCATGATCATGACCATGATCATGACCACGACCATGACCACGACCATGATCATGACCACGACCACGACCATGATCATGACGACGCTGACGACGCTGACGACGCGGTGAGCGGGACCCCGACGAAGCGCGTCGCGCTGAAT
>CAYUAW010000180.1:0-2794 GCA_964442485.1 uncultured Polyangiaceae bacterium | reverse complement strand
AAGGGCAAGGTCGTCGCGAAGGCGAAAGTGACCGCGAAGGCAAAGGCGAAGGTGACCGCGAAGCCAGCGCCGAAGGCGAAGGCGAAGGCGAAGGCCGCGCCGAAAGCGGCGCCGAAGCCGATGAAAGCCGCGAAGGCAGCTCCCTCGTCGAAGAAGGCAGCAGCCAAGCCGGCGGCAGCGAAGAGCAAGTCGAACGGGTCCTCGTCGAAGATGTCACCGCGCGCCGTAGCGCCCTGACGCTCACTTCCGCCTGCTCGCTCTCTGCGGGACAAACAGCCGTGGCAGCGAGCAGGCGTGCCGCGTCGCGGCGCGTTCGTCCAGGTGGCTTCGAGTTGACACGACCACGTCGTGATCGAAGGATCGCGGGATGCTGTCACGCGTGGAAGAGTCGCTCGGCGCAGGCATCCTGCGTCTCGTTCAGCTGGCGCAGCGGCGAGCGGTTCGCGCTCGAGTGAGGCGGCACACCGACATTCGCGGGCGCGTCACGCCCTACCTCGAATGCGGCGAGGAGAAGGACGGGACCATCGTGTGGCTCCACGGCTTCAACGACGAGCCCGATTCGTTTCTCCGCACCGCGGCGCGGCTCGTCCGTCGTTATCGCGTCGTCGCGCCGGCGATGCCGGGGTTCGGAGAAGGCTGGGTGGATCCGAACGAGCGCCACACGCTGGAGGCGTACGGGGCGTGGCTGCGTGAAGTCGTTCGCGACCTGGGAGGCACGCGCTACCACCTGATGGGCAACTCGCTCGGGGGGACGACGGCCATCGCCATTGCCGCCGCCGAGGGGCCGGAGCGGGTCGCGTCGCTCGTCGCGGTCAACAGTGGTGGGCTGGATCTGACGGGCGTGCGCTCCGTGAACGACGAGATGCGCGACGGACAGAACCTGTTCGCGGTTCGTGATCGCGAAGGGTTCGAGCGCTTCCTCGGGCGTGTCTTCGCGCGACAGCCCTTCATCCCGCGCCCGGTGCGTGTGCGCCTTGCGGCCGAGCTCCGGCGCTCCGCGGACTGGTACGAGCGGCTCGTGGCGGACATGCTCGAGACCACGGTCCATCCGTCTACCAGCGGCGCGAGCGTGACGAACCTGGCAGAAGTGCGAGTGCCCACGCTGGTCGTGTGGGGCGATCGCGACACGCTCTTCCCGCTCTCACACGGCGAGCACCTCGCGCGCATCATCCCCGACGCAAAGCTAGCCGTGCTCGAGGGCGTGGGACACTGCCCGCATCTCGAGAGCCCGAGGCGGCTCGCGGACGCCTTCACGCGGTTCGCGTCGTCGCTGCGCTAATGTCTCAAGCAACCAGCTCCAGCGCAATGCGATGGAGAACGCCGGCCGGGTCGCTGGCGATGATGTCGCCGTGGGAAATCACGACCCGTTTCAAGTCCGGCATCCCCGCCCAGGTCTTTAGCTGTGCGCTCAGCGCCCGGGCGTCCTTCACTTCCCGCATCCTCACGGGCGGAGGGATATGCGGCCTGTCGCCCGTCATGCCGATCTTCTCGAACAACCAGCCCTTCAGCCCCGGTCTGTTCGCAAGATCGAAGATGATGTCGTTCAGAACGAGCGTCGTTCCGGCTGTCGATCGCACGATGAGCGCGAGCTCTCGCTCTCCGGTCCCCGGTACCGTTACGATCCGGACCGACGGGTCGGGGAGCTCAACGGAGGTGGCGTCCACGTGCGCCAGCTCCTCGACCTTCTCCCTGGCGTGAGCCGGAGCGACCACCGTGATTGACGGATATCTCGCCTTCCAGGGCCGGACGTCCATCCGGTGGATGTCGCTCGGAACGACGAGATAAGCCGGCATTCCGAACGCCTCCAGCGCTGCCATCTCCGGCTCGTCGAGCGAGACCGCGCTGTACACCACCGCATTCCCGTCTCGAAGACGCACGACCGTCATTCGCCGCTCCACCTGACCCATTGGCGGCATGTTCAAGAGCCCAGTCACGGTGAGGATATTGTCCTCGATCCGCGTCAGCTTGCCGTGGGGCAGCACGGTCCATTGTTCGAATGGCTTTGCCATGGGCATCTCCTTCGCCCCCGGAAGAGCAAGACACGGACCAGTTACGGCAGGCGGCGCCTGCGGGGACGCGAGCAGCAAAATGACACCGGAGTCCACGGCGATGAGAAGATTCGCCTCATTCCGGGCTCAAGCGGGCTGCAATGACCGACGCCAGCGTGGCAGAAGAAGACACGCCCCGCAGGCCGTCACCCTACCTCATCACGTCGAGCACGTGCACGCTCACGTCGGGGAAGCGAAGAAGCTCGATGGCTTCGCCCTGCTCGAAGACGCGCGTGCTGCGGAACGCACTCCCGGACGGATCCCGGTGGACCTCGATGCGCCGCGCGACGACGTCGACGATCCAGTATTCGGGCACTCCGCGCTCGGCATAGATGCGGAGCTTGCGCCCTCGATCCTTCGCGAGCGAGCTCTCCGCCACCTCGATCACCAGGTATGCGTCCGCCGGATGCTCGGTGTCGTAGTCCTGGAGCGGCGCCACCAGCAGATCCGGCTGTGGCTCGGAAATATCACTCGCAGCAAACGGGTTCTGCACCCGGATGCGCGCTCGATCGCCCAAGGTTCGTACGAGGATGAGAGTCAAGAGGTCGATGGCCGACGAGTGCCGCGGGCCGATGGGGCTCATCGGGACGAGGACCCCGTCGAGGAGCTCGATCCGTTCGTCCTCGAAGACACCGAGGGCGATGAGCTGGTCATACTCGGCGCGGCGAAGTGGCCTGAACTCTTCTGGAAGCGCGAGGACCATGTGGCCGTCTCTTTCCTTTCATAGCACGTGCTACGGAATCGGT
>CAYUAW010000179.1:12962-14085 GCA_964442485.1 uncultured Polyangiaceae bacterium | reverse complement strand
AGGGAGCTCGACTACATCCATCGAACGTTGCGGCGCCTCGGCACGGCCCCCTCGGAGGTGGACGACCTGGCGCAGGACGTGTTCCTCGCGCTCCGGAGATCCTGGCCTCAGTACGACCCTGGCCGTCCGTTGCGGCCTTACCTCTTCGGAATCGCGTTCCGGATCGCGTCGGCGCAGAGGAGGAAGAGCCGCCGTGAAGTGGCTTTCGGGGTCGTGGACGTCGACGACACGGGGCCCAGCCCGGACGACGCATTGCAGAGCAAGCAGGCGCGCGCATTGCTGCTCGCGGCGCTCGAACGCATTCCGCTGCCGAGGCGCGCCGTGCTCGTGATGCGTGATATCGACGACATCCCCGTCGACGAGGTGGCTTCCGTGCTCGCGATTCCTCTCTTCACGGCTTATTCGCGCCTGCGCAAGGCGCGCAGGGAGCTCGAGGCAGCCGTGCGACGGATCTCGAAGGAGGGAAGCCACCGATGAGCCGCTCGCGTCCGCCGTCGCCCGACGTCCGCGCGCTCCTCGACCAGGAACGTGTCGTCCCCGAGCTTCCGGCTTCGGTGCGCGCGCGTGCGGTCGCCCGAGCCCGCGCCGCGCTGGTGGCTGGTCGAGTGACGCTGCCCGCCGGGTTCAACACGGCGCCACGAACCCGCTGGGGCGTGGTGCTGGCGGTGGCCGGTGTCGCCAGCGCCGCCGTCGGCGCTGCCGCTTACGAGCTGGGCACGCACCGGCAGCACGCGGAGACCGAGCATCCGAGTGCACCGACCACCACGGTTGTCGCTGCGACGCCGATCCCGCCGCCGTCGGTTGCCCTGCCGGTGTCCGCTCTGGTCACTGCCGCCGCGTCGTCTTCGTCGCCAGCGCCCGGGAGTCGGTCTCCGCATTCGTCGCCCGCCGAGCCGAGCCCCGACGAGCTCGGTCTGCTGCGGCAAGCCCGCGCCGCCGTCGCACGGCAGGATTTCGCGGCTGCGCTCCCGCCCATCGCCGAGCACGCTCGCCAGTTCAGGGGCGGCCGCCTGACCGAAGAGCGCGAGGCGCTGCGCGTGAGAGCCCTCTCCGGCCTCGGGCGAAGGGACGACGCGCGCCGCGCCGCGGACGCCTTCGCGGTGCGCTTCCCTCACAGCGTGCT
>CAYUAW010000179.1:11045-12862 GCA_964442485.1 uncultured Polyangiaceae bacterium | reverse complement strand
CGGCTGCGGTGGAACCCTCGACGCCGGCAGGAACGCGCCGCACGGGCTCCTCCCCGTCGACGGGCGCAACCCGGTCATCCTGGAAAACGACAGCCGCATACTGGAGGGCCCTGAGCTATGCGTCGGGTGCGAATGGGATCCCGGCACGTCGCGGTGCGGTCCCGGTACGGTGCCTCACCCGCATGCGGCGGCGACGACGAGCGAGGATCGCGAGCGCGGGCCAGAAAGCCGCGTGAGTCGGAAGCCTCGAAGCAGCTGCGCCGAGAGTGCACGTGCATCCGCTCGGTTCGGGGCTGCTGCTCGCAGCAGAGCCTCCAACGAGCGCGTTGCCGCCCGTGCCGGCGCCCGACGTTCCGCCCGAACCGTTGAGCGCGCCGCCGCTGCCGGTGACGCCGCCACTGGCGATGGTTCCGACTGCTCCTGCGTTGCCGCTCGCTCCGTTGCCGATGTTTCCCGAGCCGGCCACGTTGCCCGGTGCTCCGCCACCGGTGCTTCCAACCACGCCGCCGGTTCCGGGCAGTCCGCCTGCTCCGCCGGTTCCCGTCAGACTGCCGCCCGTTCCCGGTGAGACGCCGCCGGCCCCGGTTCCGTTCGAGCCCCCCGCGCCCGTCCCGCCGCCGCTCCCGCCGGTGCCGACCGCGCCGCTTCCGCCGCAGGCCGTCACCTCTGGATCGACGTCACCGCTCTTGTCGAGGCCGAGGAAGGGGATGACGTACGTCGCGTTCAGGTTCGCGTCGGTGCCGTGCGGACCGTTCTGCTCCGCCCACGCGTCCAGCACCGTGACGCCGCACGAGCTCTGCCAGCTCTGCCGCGTCCACGTGTGATTGTTCAACGACACCATGGTCGTCGATGTCGGGTTCATGCTCAGGCCAAGGACGTTGGTCCATTCCTTGATGGCCTCGGTCTGGTTCGCATAGTTGATGGTGGTGTCGTTCGTGCCGTGCCAGAGCTGGACGCGCGGCCGATAGCCCGAATATCCAGGGTACATGGCGCGAACCATGTCTCCCCACTGGGCGCCGGTCATCGTGTTCATGCCGCCCGCGCACGGGCCGCTCCACTGGTTGCTCGGGCTGTAGTTCTTGGCCCAGCATCCGGCGGGCACACCAGAGAACTCGGCGCCTCCCTTGAATACGTCCGGATAGATTGCGAGGAGTGCCTCCGTCATCATCGCACCGGACGATGTTCCCATCGCGTAGACCCTGTTCGGATTGGCGCCGTACTTGGTGAGCGTGTACTTCACCATCTCGGCGACGGCCTGCGTGTCGCCGCCGCCGTCGTGAGTGAGCGACTTCGTCGACCCGACGTCCCAGCAGTTGTTCGACGTCTGAGGGAAGATCATGATGAAGCCGTACTTGTCGGCGGCCGCCACGATGCCGCCGCCGCTTGCCTCACCGAAGACGCCGGAGGCCGTTCCCCCGCAATAGTGCGAGCACACCACCACGGGAGGCTTCGTGGCCGGCCTGTCCGGCACGTAGATATACATGCTGATGTAGCCGGGGACACCGGTGGCCCCCCAGCTCGGGACTGGCTGGAGAGACGCCGCGCCGGCTCGCCCGGCGACGAGCAAGCAGTACGTCATGGCGATCACCGTGGCGGCTACGCCGGACCGAGGGCTCATGAGAGGTATTGGCGAGCGAGCGGCTTTCTTGTCACGCGACGTGGGCGGTGTCGCACGGCGGCACCCGCGCTAACCCGATTTGCCAGGATCTGTCCTCGACGACCGTGACGCACGCCGGCTCCTGCGTCAGCGCCCGTAGCCCGCTGCGATGACGTTCGCCTGGACGGCGTCATCGGTCGCGTCGGATGGATAGCTCGAC
>CAYUAW010000179.1:9444-10945 GCA_964442485.1 uncultured Polyangiaceae bacterium | reverse complement strand
GTCGAGGGCACGCGAAACCAGATGAACTGGGCTGGGCTGGATCGCGTTCACGACTACGCCAAGCAGCACAGCATCCCGTTCAAGCAACACAACTTCGTCTGGGGAAGCCAGCAGCCGGGCTGGATCAGCGGACTATCTCAGGCCGACCAGCGCACCGAGGTCGAGGAGTGGATCCGATTGTTCTGCGAGCGGTACCCGGATACGCAGCTCATCGACGTGGTCAACGAGCCGCCCCCTCATACGACGCCGCCGTATACGGCCGCGCTCGGCGGCGCTGGCTCGAGTGGCTACGACTGGATCGTCCAGGCATTCAAATGGGCGCACCAGTATTGCCCGAACTCGATCCTGATCTTGAACGACTACAACACCATCGAATACGCGAACGACAACAGTCACTTCATCGACATCGTGAACCGGATCAAATCGGCGGGTGCTCCCATCGACGCCATCGGCGCTCAGGCACACGCGGCCTACTCCATGCAGACGAGCACCGTGCAGATGTACCTCGACAAGCTGGCCACCTCGACCGGGCTCCCCGTGTACATCAGCGAGTACGACATCAACGTGGCCGACGACAATCAACAGAAGAGCGTGATGCAGAGCCAGTTCACGATGTTCTGGAACGACGCCAACGTGAAGGGCGTCACCGTCTGGGGCTACGTCGTCGGCCAGACGTGGGAGACGAACACCGGTCTCATGACGAGCAGCGGAACGATGCGCCCCGCCATGACCTGGCTCATGCAGTTCTTGAATCGTCAGTGAATGGGCGACGCCAGAGGGGCTTCGCGGGGGGCCGCACCCGGTAGCTTCTTTCCGCGGCGGACCTGACATAGAGTGTTCGCCGGGTGCGTGCCTCCGCGCACCCGAAGAGCAATCCATGCGCACCAGCGTCCACCAGGTAATCGGTCTCGCCGCCTTCTCGTCCGTCATCGCGGCGCTCGCCTGCGGCAGCGACAGCGGCTCGGGCGGCGTCAGCTCGGGTGTCGACACGACGAAGCCGGCGAACATGGTCACCGCGAGCGATGCGCAGAAGGTCTGCAGCGCCATCGCCAGCTATTACGCGAGCCAGATCACGTCGGACGTCGTGCGGCGGACAGTCTGCGTCGGCGTGGTCGCCGTCCAGAGCGTCGGCATGGCGCCCACGGTCGCCCAGTGCAACGACTCGGTGAACAAGTGCGTCGCGAATGCGCAGATGTCGAACACGACGACGGCGGCGACGCCTCCCCAGGTGACGTGCCCGGGCGGCGTCGTTCCGTCACAGTGCACGGCGACGGTGGGCGCGATCCAGGCGTGCGCGACGGAGATCGCCAACCAGACACGAGACAGGCTCGCGGCGATCAACTGCAATCTCTACGGGCTCCCGCCCGCGGACGCTCAGGCGATGCTCCGCGCCGCGACGACGGTCACGGTGCCGGCGGACTGCACCGCGGTGCAGCAGAGCTGCCCCGGCATCTTCGCCCAGCTGACCGCAACCGCCCCGGCTCCGAGCAGCAGCTGAGCC
>CAYUAW010000179.1:6918-9344 GCA_964442485.1 uncultured Polyangiaceae bacterium | reverse complement strand
GTTCCCGTCACGTATTTCCCGGTCCCGACCCAGCGTCAGTTCCTGACGAATCGAGAGCTGATCCGGGGCAAGCCCTACGAGCGGTACTTCAACGGCGACCTCTGCCTGCATCGGAGCGTGCTGCCCGCCCTGCGTCAGCCCATGCGCCTCGAGCACGTGCTGGCTCCGGAGGACGTCAACTCGCTCCTGTCACCGGGGTACCACCCGGTCGAGAACGGGTTCTGCGAGCTCCCCGACGGTTCCGCCTACGTGACGAGCCTCGTGCCCTTCCCGCGCGTGACCGGCGAGATGTACAGGTGGTGGTTCTGGTGGCATGCCGTGGAGGCAGCCCGTTACACGCTCTGGTATCCGTACAACCACATCCAGGCCATCCCGCTGAATCGAGGCGTGTTGACCGAGCCCGGCCTCGCGCACGAAGAGCGGTACGTGGGCACCACTCACCACGTCGATGAATACATCGGCGGTGAGCTCGTGCAGGTCGCCATTCGCTTCGTCGATCCCGCGGAGTTCGGCCTCGACACGGGCCGGTTCGAGGCGGCGGGCATCGTCGGGCACGCTTGCGCGCGCGTGACCCTGCGCAAGGAGCAGCTCGAGGCCGTCACGATGATCCACGTCGCACGGAGGACGCCCGAGGGCATCGAGCAACGCAGTCGCTACTGGATCGGCCACGACGTGAAGCTTCGGGTGCTCGGCAGACAGGTTCCCGTCGACGCAATCGGCAAGAGGTTCGGACTGAAGCGACGCATGGCGGGAGCACGGATCGCATACGAACAGCTCCTGCACGATCAGATCGAGTTCACCCACCTCTCCGGGTTCTTGCCCGAGCTCTGGGCGGAGTTCGGTCAGAGCTGACGCGCGCCAGGGCCGCGGCGCTGGAAAATTGCGGGGCAGGGAACGCGCGGCGCGCTGTGTGAATCTTGCACGGTCACCCGAGGCCCAATGTAGGTCCGCGACACCCGCTCGCGCGCGGGTGATGACAGGCCCTGTCGATTCGTGTTTCAGGCAGCAACTGCAATCGAGGCCGACGAGAGCGCGACAGCCGTGTCGCGTGCAGGCAGTTCCGGGCGGTCGCCACGGCGATGGCGGTGACGGCCTTTCGCTCGAAGTCCGTCCGTCGAATTGCGCCCGAGCTGAGGTATGGTTGTAAGAATGCCCGCGCTCTCGTCCGTGGCCCGTGCGTGCCTCGTCGCACTGGTCTTCACTGCATGCACCACGGGGGGGCTGGACGGTCTTTCGGTGGGCGGCGCGCACTCGCATCCGCACGTCGATGGCGGTGCCGGACGTGACGATGGGAGCGGCGGCGGCGGAAGCGGCGTTGCTGGCGAGACGAACGCGGGCGGCGCATCGTCGGACGCGGGGCGCTCGCCTGGCAGCGGCGGCTCCGGAGTGGGCACGTCGACCGGCGGCAAGAAGGGAAGCAACGGTGGTGGGCCGGGCGATCTCGATGCATCGTCGTTCGACGGTGCTTCCCCCGACGGTTCATCCGGGATGGGGCCTGTCGGTGACGGAACGGCCATCGGCACGCTCGGGAAAGCGTGTTCGCCGAACGGCGCCTACGCTTGCGCAGGGCACGCTCAGAAGGGCCAGCTCATCTGCGCCGCGGGCAAGTGGACGCCGAACGGCACCTGCTCCGGTATCAACGATTGCGACACGACGCCGGGCAGCAACGCCGGCTCCTGTCAGCCGGTGGTCAGCGGATGCCAGGGCAAGATCCCCGGCGACGTGTTCTGCTCGGACGCGGACCGGCTCGAATGCGGGATCGATCTCGTCACGACGACGCGGCTCGATACGTGCTCGTACCTCTGCTCGGACGGCGTGTGCACCGGCGATTGCACGCCGACCACGAGAACCTGCGACGGATTCACGCCGCAGACCTGCGACGCCACCGGGAAGTGGCAGGACGGTGCGGCGTGCCCGAGCCTGTGCAGCGGAGGCGCTTGCTCGGGGACGTGCACGCCGGGTGCGCTGCAATGCAACGGTCAGGTCGTCCAGACCTGCGATCCGACGAAGAGCTGGCAGGACGGCGTGCCGTGCTCGAATCAAGCCTGCGTCAACGGAGCCTGCGTCGGCGTATGCGCGCCCGGGACGAAGCAATGCTCGAAGGACGGCGTGCAGACCTGCACGCCGGCAGGACAGTGGAGCGCAGCGGAATCGTGCGGTACCCAGGCCTGCCTGAAGGGCGCCTGCGCGGGCGTCTGCGTTCCGGGCGCGACCCAGTGCGCAAACAACAGCGTACAGACCTGCAGCGAGAACGGGCAGTACGCCGTGACGGCGACATGCACCGATCAGGCCTGCCTGGCTGGTGCCTGCACCGGCGCCTGTACTCCCGGCACGAAGCAATGCTCGAACCTGACGCCCCAGACGTGCAGCCCGAGCGGCGTGTGGGTCGACGGCACGGAGTGCATGAACGTGTGCAGCGGCGGCGC
>CAYUAW010000179.1:0-6818 GCA_964442485.1 uncultured Polyangiaceae bacterium | reverse complement strand
GCGGCGCGTGCACCGGCGTCTGTGTACCCGGCTCGACTCAGTGCTCTGCGAACGGCGTGCAGACGTGCTCGGCGAGCGGACAGTGGGGACCTCCCGCTTCTTGCACGAATCAAGCGTGCGTCAGTGGTGCGTGCAGCGGCGTCTGCGCCCCGAGCTCGAAGCAATGCTCGAACCTGACGCCCGAGACCTGTGACGCGAACGGCAAGTGGGTCGACGGAACCGCCTGCACCAACGTGTGCAGCGGGGGCGCGTGTTCGGGGACCTGCAGCCCCGCCGCCAAGCAATGCGTCGGCCTCGTTCCGCAGACATGCGACGGCACCGGAACATGGCAGAGTGGCGCCGCGTGCACGAACCAGGCGTGCATCGGCGGCGCGTGCACCGGCGTGTGCGCGCCTGGTGCGAAGCAGTGCTCGAACAACGGCATCCAGACGTGCTCCTCGAGCGGGCAATGGGGGACGGCCTCGCCCTGCGTGTCGTCGGCGTGCGTTTCGGGCGCGTGCACCGGTGTCTGCGCCCCGGGCGACAAGCAGTGCGCCGGCACGGCCGTCCAGACGTGCTCCTCGAGCGGGCAGTGGGGCACGGCCGTCGCCTGCGCCACGAACACGGAGACCTGCACGGGCGGCGCGTGCGTCGCCTGCGCGGCGGGCACGCTCGAGTGCGACGCCTCCAGCCTGAACGGCTGCGAGAAGCACATCAACCTGGACACGAGCTGCGGCACCACGTGCTCCACGACCGCGTGCACGACTTCCCAGACGTGCACGAGCGGCGCCTGTGCGGGCTGCGGCGCTGGCACGCTCGATTGCGACGGCAATCCGGCGAACGCCTGCGAGATGGCCGGCAATCCGCTGCCGCCCTCGGTGAACGTCGACTCCACGCAGTGGGCCGGGAGCTTCTCCACGGCCCCGACCTGGAGCTGCACCGCGGCCGGGACCACCACCGTCGACTCCACCGCCGGCACCGTCACCAGCACGAGCTGCGCGCTCGGAACGCCGAGCATCACCAACAACGTGGCCCAGCTCGACACGAGCGGACCGAACGTGATGGTCGTCCGGCTCCGCGGGCTCACCGTGAGCAACAGCCACGTGCTGAAGCTCCAGGGCAACAAGCCCATCGTATTCCTCGTCGCCGGCAACGTGCTCGTCGACAGCGCCGGCAAGATCGACGCGGGCGCCACGCAGACGACGGCCGGTCCCGGCGGCAGCATCGCGGCGATGTGCGGCTCGGGCACGGGTGGCGACGGCGTCACGGCGACCTCCGGCGCGGATGACAGCGACGGCGCCGGCGGAGGCGCGTTCGGCACGGTGGGTGGACGGGGCGGCCGCGGCAATGGTCGAAACAGCGGCGGCGGTACCGCCGGCGCAATGTCGGCCGACTCCGACCTGCAGCCCCTTCGCGGCGGTTGCTCCGGCGGTAAGGGCGGCGGCAGCAGCAACTCGAGCGGCGGTGCCGGCGGCGGCGCCTTCGAGATCAGCGCGTCCGGCACGATCACCATCGGCACCGGCACCAACGCCGCGTATCTCACCGCCAGCGGCGGTGCGGGCAAGGGCCAGCCCAAGAACTCCAACTGCGTCGGTGATGGCGGCGATGGTGGGGGCAGCGGCGGCGGCATCCTGCTCGCGTCGCCCGCGCTCGCGACGATAGGGTCGAGCGGCGGGCTGCGCGTGCACGGCGGCGGCGCTGGCGGCGGTACAGAGTGCAATACGAGCAATGCCGGACAGGACGGCCACGCGACGGACAACACGGCCGCGAGCGGCGGCACCGGCGACAACGCGAGCGGCGGCAAGGGCGGGCTCTGCGCCGGTGCGAGCTGCGCGGCGACCGCCGCTGGCGCACAGGGTGACGACGTGCCGTTCGGCGGTGGTGGAGGCGGCGGTGGCGGCGGGCGCGTCCGGATCATGACCAGCCCCGCGCCGCTCACGTGCAATTGAAATGAGCAGAGCATGAACTCGCGAGAAGAAAGCAAATGATCTCGATGAACGCTCCCCAAGCGACGACGTCGCGCGCTCCCTGGTTCGCTCGTTCGGTCCGGCTCGCGGTGACGGTCTCCCTCGGCGCAGGGCTCCTCGCCCAGCCTTGCGTGGCCGCCGCCGCGGACAAGAAGGCCGAATGCGGCGCCGCTTACGAGCGGAGCCAGGAGCTGCGCGCGAGCTTGAAGCTCCACGCGGCCCGTGAATCCCTGGTCGTCTGCGCGCAGGGCTCGTGCCCGTCGTTCATTCAATCCGACTGCACCCAGTGGCTCGCCGAGCTGCAACGCGAGATGCCGACCGTCGTCGTTGCGGCGAAGAATCGTGAGGGTGCAGACGCGGCCGGCGTGAAGATATCGATCGACGGGGAGCCCGTGGAAGCCGAGCACGAGGGCAGCGCGATCGCCGTCGACCCCGGGCGGCATGCGTTCCGCTTCGAGCTCGAAGGTGCTCCCGCCATCGAGCGCGAGGTCGTGGTGCGACAGGGAGAGAAGGACCGCATCATCGAGGTCAGCTTCGATTCGACGACCGCGAGCACGGCTTCGCCCACGCCTGCTGCGGTGGCGCCTCCGTCAACACCGGAGAAGGAACAGCCTGCCGTCGCGAAGCCGGGACCGCTTCGTCCTTACGCTTATGTCGCGGGCGGCATCGGGGCTGCTGGGCTCATCGGCTTCACCGTCTTCGGCCTCGTCGGCAAGGGACAGCAGAGCGATCTCGAAGGCTCGGGATGCAGGCCGAACTGCTCGCAAGACGCGGTCGATTCCGTGCGCACGAAGTACGTTCTCGCGGACGTCTCGCTCGGTATCGGCCTGGCCGGCCTCGGCGCGGGGGTCGCCCTGTTCTTCCTGTCTCAGCCGCACGTCGAGCACGCGGAGCGCGCCGCGCTGCCTGCCGTGACGTTCGACGTCAGGACCGCGCGCGGCGGGGCGTATGCCACGGTCGGCAGCGCATTCTGAGGGAGGCGGCTTCCGCGCAGTCGTCAGCGCCGTTGCGAGTCAGTGAAAGTCGCTCACGCGCCATTGCGGACGGGACTGCGGCAATTCGTCACACTGGACGTCGAGGAGAAAAGCCTGACGAGAGTATCCCACCCAGTGCGACGTCTGCTCCTGCGTACAATGGACGACGTGCGACTCGAGCTCGTTCGACGGAACACCGGGCGCGCCGCTACAAGTGAACTCGACGGCTCGTCACCGCTGCGAGAAGCTCGCAGGCCCCCCATCGCTCTCAGACAATATGCCTCTCAAGCAGGTTCTCACGGAATGTCGCGAGGATATCCTGGCGAAGTTCGTCAGCGAGGTGGAGCGCAAGGATCTGCCGCCGGCGGGGCTTTCGCGCTCGGTGTTGATTGACCACATCCCGGTGTTCCTGGACGAGATAGGGGCGGAGCTCGGGCGCGAAGATGGCGCGCGAACGAGCCTTGCTGCCGTCGAGGTGAGCGCGACGGCGCGCCAGCACGGCGAGCAGCGCTGGAAGCTCGGCTACGATCTGGAAGCGATCGTGCGCGAGTACGGTGCCTTGCGGAATTCGATCCTGGAAGCCGCGAAGGCGGTCGATACACCGCTGACGATCGACGAAGCGAACATCCTCTCTCGCTATCTCAATGTCGGAGTTGCCGCGGCCACGGCCGAATACGTCCGCTATCGCGAGGAGCAGCTCAAGGCGCGCCAGGACGACCTGGAGTTTCTCAGCGAAGCGGGCGAGCTCCTGGGGTCCTCGCTGGATTACCGGTCCACGCTCGCCCGGTTGACGCGGCTGATCGTGCCGCGGCTCGCGGACTACTGCATCGTTCACCTCGAGGGCTCCTCCGTCGACGAGCTTCCCATCACTCACGTGGACCCGGCGAAGGTCGCGCTCGTACGGGATGCCCTGCGGCCCTTTCCGTATCCCGACGGTCCTCACACCCACGCAGAGGTCGTTCGGACGGATCAACCCGTCCTGGTCGAGTCTCGGCCGGACGGGTTCTTCGAACGGATCGCGCGAACACCCGAGCATCTCGAGCTCCTGCGGCAGCTCGGAGCGCGTTCCTGGCTCGGCGTGCCACTCCGCATCAAGACCAGCCTGTTTGGAAGCATCACGCTCGCGATGAGTGATTCTGGACGGAGCTACGGGCAATCCGACCTGCTGCTGGCCGAGGACCTGGCTCGACGGGCAGCGGCGGCGATCGACAACGCGCGGCTCTACGAGCTCTCCAGGGACGAACGGGCCCGGGCGGAAGCTGCGACACGAACCAAGGACGAGTTCGTCGCGATGGTGTCGCACGAGCTCAGGACGCCCCTGAACGTGATCATCGGCTGGGTAAGGCTCCTCCGGAGCGGAACGCTCCCCGAGAAGACACGAATCCACGCGCTCGACGTCGTCGAGCGCAACGCCGACGCGCAGAGCAGGCTGATCTCCGACCTTCTGGATATCAGCCGCGCCATCGCCGGCAATGTCCGGCTCGAACCGGCGCAGGTCGACCTCGGGAATCTCGTCACCATGGTCCTGGAGGACGCGCGGCTCGCGCTCGAGGCGAAGCGCCTTCGCCTGCGAGTGGACGTTCCGCCAGAGCCGAGCATCCTGCGAGGGGACGGCGAACGGCTGAAGCAGATAGTCTGGAATCTGCTGTTGAACGCCATCAAGTTCACTGCAAAGGAGGGCGAGATACGCGTCAGCCTGACCCGCGTCGACTCGGATCTGGAGATCCTGGTCGAGGACAGCGGTATCGGCATTGCGCCCGACTTCCTGCCGCACGTCTTCAACGCCTTCAGGCAATCGGACTCGAAGACCACGCGTCCATACGGTGGGCTCGGAATCGGACTCTCGATCACGAAGCACCTCGTGGAGCTTCACGGCGGATCGATCGAGGCACGGAGCGACGGCGTGGGGAAGGGGGCCTCTTTTCTGGTGCGCCTCCCCGTAAGTCCGCTCATCTCGACCACCCTCGGTGTCGTCAAGGTGCCGTTGACGAGTCAAAGGAGCCCCGCGCTGACCCAGCCCGGGGTGCTCGCCGGCATGAGCGTCCTCCTCGTCGACGACGAGCCGGACGTCCGGGACCTGCTTCGATTCGTCCTGGAGTCGTGCGGCATGGTGGTGCTCGACGCGGGAAGCGCTCGCGACGCCCTATCCATGCTGGAGAGCGAGCGCGTCGATCTCATCGTGTCGGACATCGGGATGCCGCACGAGGACGGCTACTCTTTCATTCGCAGCGTGCGGACACTGGCCGCGAAGGAAAAGGCCGGCATTCCCGCCATCGCGCTCACCGCATTCGCGCGCAACGAAGACCGTACGCGAGCGCTCCTCGAAGGCTTCAACGTCCACATGGCCAAGCCGGTCGAACCCAGCGAGCTGCTCCTTTCGCTCGCGGATCTGAGCCAGCACGTCAGGAAGCCGAAGGCCTGACCGCCGACGTGTTCGGCCGTGTCGGCGCGCTGTCGGGCGACGCGGAAACACTTTCGCGGAAGTATTCCGCGCGCACCGGAGGCTCGTTGCCGAGCGCACCAGCATTGCGCAATCCGTTTGCGCCGATTGAATACCATCTAGCGCCTCGCCTGGGGTGCATCGACCAATGCCGCTAGAGTGCTGCCAAGCAGCTTGTGGGGGCTCGACGAACATGATCCAGCCGACTCATCTCAAGTGGTCATTCCGTTTCGTTGCCGGCGTCACGCTGGCGTCGCGGCTCGTCGCATGTTCGGCGAGCTCGGGCACCTCGAACGACAAGGCTCCGGCAACCGTCGCGCCGGGAGCAGGGGGCTTCCAGAGCGTATCCGGAATGGGCGGCTCGGCGGCCGTGGGCGCCGGCAACGCGCCGATCGTCTCGGGTAGCAGTGGCGGCAATGGCGCCGTGTTCAATCCGATACCGAGTCGTGGCAACTCCGGATCGCAGGGGACCATGCCCGACGCGGGCTGCCCTGCGATCCGTCAGAAGCCTGAGCAGGTGACGACCTTCAAGCCCGTCGCGCTCTTCGTCATGCAGGACAGGACCGGGAGCATGGTGAGCGGGTTCCCGAGTGGGTGCGCCTGCAGCTGGAAGAACTCCACGGACGCGCTGACGGCGTTCGTGAACGATCCCATGTCTGCCGGCCTCGACGTGGGTCTCAGCTTCTTCGGCGGCCAGGACAAGACGATGTGCGACGGGAGCGACTGTGGCCAGACGGTGGTTCCCATCGAGCCCATCGCCATGGCAGGTCCCCCCATTATCTCCGCGATGATGTCGAACGCGCCGAACCCGGCGAACATCACGCCGCTCGAATGCGGCCTCCGCGGGATGATCAACGCCTGCCTCGTCTACACGTCCCAGTCGCCAATCGGCGAGCGCTGCGTCGCAGTGCTGGTGACCGATGGCAACACCATGGACCCGACCCCCTGCGACGCGAACGTGGCGGATCTCGTCAAGATCGTGTCGGACGGTCAGGCCAAGGGCGTCAACACCTACACGCTGGGTCTGCAGGGCTCCGACCCGAACTTCCTCGACCAGATCGCGATGGCCGGCGGAACGATGAAGCACATCGACGCGAGCGGCGGAGTGCAGGCTTTCGTCTCGGCGCTGAACAGCATCCGCACGATGGTATCGATCTCCACGCCGCTGCCGTGCACCTGGAAGGTACCTGCCGTCCCCATGGGTTCGACCTTCGACCCCAACAAGGTGAACGTGCAGTTCATCCCTCCAGGTGCTCCACCTCGCTCGTTCGGGCACGTGAACTCCGCCGCCGACTGCGCGCGCGCCATGGGCGACGCCTGGTACTACGACAACGCGGCCGACCCCGCGCACGCGACCCAGGTCATCGCCTGCCCGAATTCCTGCGACGGCACACTGAAGACCGCCGCGACCGGCGAGGTCGACGTCATCTTCGGCTGCGAAACGATCCCCGCGACGAT
>CAYUAW010000178.1:0-14092 GCA_964442485.1 uncultured Polyangiaceae bacterium | reverse complement strand
AGGCTCTTCGGGCGCGCGCTTGCGAAAGGACGGGCTCGCGAAGAGCGCGGCGCCGCCGCCGAGCAGCGCCGCGACGGCAATGAAGACGCCGATAGACGATCTCCGCTTCCGTGGTGTGAAGTCTTCTTCGGCGGGGTCGTGCATTCCGGCGCTCGTCGCGGCCGGCGGTGCGCCGAACGAGCCCGGACGGAACCCCGCGAGCGGCGGTGGCGGCCCGCTCTCCGACAAGCCGGCGGCCGCGGGCCGCATCGTGTCGCCGGTCTCCAGCGCGTCGGCATGAGCGACCACACGAGTGGTCGTTTGCGGGGGCTTCGTCGACTCGAGATCCGTCGGGCCGCGCGGCAGGGCTCCAGCGTTCGAGAGACCGCCCGCTGAGAACTGATGGACGGTCGCGGCGCCGGAGAACGCTGTCCTCGCCGCGCCCGCGTCGTTCGCCGCGGCCGGAGGCGCGCTCGGCGAGCTGCGCTCCTTGATGCCGGCAGCGGCAGCCACGTCGTTCGCGGCCGTGGGCGCCGCGGGCGGGCGGCTCGAGGGGCGCACCGACGTGCCGGGCGGCGGCCGCGACGAGGGCGGCGCCGCCGGTTCGGAAGCGCGCCGCGTCGACGACGGTGGATCCGAAGCACGCCGCGTCGACGACGGCGGCGGCTCCGACGGCTGGCGCGGTGACGGAGCCGCTGACTCGGATACGCGCAGAGCGGGCGACGCCAGGGCCGGCTCCGACGCCGCGCGCGGCGGTGCGCCGGCGGGCTCGAGAGGACGGTCCTTCGCGAGGAGCTCGAACGGCGCGGGGCCGCCGGTACCCGCGAGCGTGCCGCCGCGCGAGGGCGATTGCATCGATGGGCGCGCCGCCATCGACGGCCGCGCGCTCGCGCGAGCGTCGGGCTTGCGCTCCGCGACAGGCGGCAGCCGGCGCACCTCTTCGATGATGCGGCCGTCTTCCGACAGATCGAAGCCGATCGAAGCAGGCGTGATGTCGCTCAGGTCGAGGCCGCCGGCCTCGGGCGGCGGACGGTCGCTCTTCCGACGCGGCTCGAGCGCCGGGGGCGCCTCCGTCGGCGCGGGGCTCGTGACGGCAGCGGGCCGCGTGGTCGCCTTCTGCTCGGGCCGCGGGGGCAAGCTCGCGCCGCCGGGGCGCGGGATGACCGACGTCGTTCGCGGCTCGACGCGCGGCGGCGCGGGACGTTCCTGGTTCCGCGGCACCGCCAGCGGGGTCTTGCTCGCGTCGAGCGCGGTCGCGAGCAGCTCCTGGCGCGCCCGCTCGGCGGTGTACTGCGTGGCCGCCGCCGAAAGCTCGGACGGTGCGTCCTGCACCTTCGTGATCTGGTCGTCGAAGCCGGAGGCGTCCGGGGCTTCGGCGTGCAGCGCGACGACGGTGCCGCCATCGATGCTGAGCGGCGCAGCGCCCGCTCCTTCGTCCTCCGTCGCGGACTCGCTCAGCACCGATGCGAGCATCGCCTCCACCGACGACTGCGCTTCGCGCCGGATCTCCACGTCCGTCGGAGCGGCCACGGCCTGCGCGGCCGGAGCCGGGCCGGCAGAGCCGGGCTGCTCGGTCTTCGACGCCGTCGCCGGCGGAGCGCCGGACGGCTGGGCTGCGGGCGGACGCACCGAGGCCTCTGCTTGCGCGGGCGGGAGGGACGAGGTCCGCGGGCACACGCGAGCCCACGCCACGACGTCACCGCCCACGATCTTGAGCGCGAACCCCGCGGGCACCGGCTCCTTCCGGGTGGCGCCGAACTCGCGACGCCACACGACCTCGCAATCCAGGTGGAGCTTCTGCTGCGCGCCGGGCGGCGTCATCTCGACGGTGACCTTGCTGCTCTCGGGCGTGGCCAGAGTGCGGACGAAGATTCCCGTCGCGCTCCAGTTGTAGGAGTAGCCGATGTCGTCCCGCTCGCGGTCGCTCCACTTCAGCCGGAGGATGCCGCCCGAGAGCAGCCGCGCCTCGCGTCGGCCGTCCTTCGTGCGCGGCTCGAGGAGGCGATTCACCTCGAAGAGCACGTCGTCGGGAGGGCCGAAGGCGTTCAGCACCGCGACGCGCTCGATGCGGGCGAGCTTCAGGCGGATCTCCTCGAGCTGCTCGGGGCGCGCGCGGACCACCCACGCGCAGCGTGCCCCCTTCCCCTTCGCCTGGAGAATGAGGCTTGGGACGTCGTCGAGCGACGCGTCGATGACCGCGACCTTCAGAGAGGGCCGCCCGGCCTGCAGCCGCGTCGAGAACCCGTCGACGGCCACCTCCACCCGGAAGCCCGCGTCGCGCAGCACGCGCTCGACGACCTCGGCGCGCGTGCGATCGGCGTCTGCGACGACCGCATCGCCCCGCGCGTTACCCGGTTGCGGTATCGCCGAGCGCGGCAGGGCGCGGAGCCGCGCCGTGAGCCAGTCCGGGCGGTCGAGGAGCAGCACCTCGTCCGCCCCCGCGCGATAAGCGCGGGAAAACGTCGGCTCGTCCTCCGTGTCGACGAGGGCGAGGACGGGCACACGGGTCCGGAGGAGCTTGCCGCGGGCTCGCATGCACGCGAGCGCGGCCCCCGGCGTGCCGAGGTGCACGACGAGGGCATCGAACCGCTTGGCGGTCATCTTCTGCGTCGCCGCCTCGGCCGACGGCTCCACCGACGGGGAAAATCCCGCGGCAGAGCACGCTGCTTCGAGCGCGACGCGTTCGGAATCGCCTACGTCGGCGAGGATCAAGACGGTGGCCGGCTGGGCCATCGCGGTCAAGTTAACATCGAAAGGGGGCTTGCAAGGCGGAAATGCCCGAATTTCACCGGAGCGAACTCCGGTAGGACGGCCGGGAGATCGATGCTAGTAGCCCTTGCGGGCGATGGCACGATCGCCCGGCGAGATCTCGAACCGGGACGATGTGACGATCGTGACCGAGCTGTAGTCGTCGGCTCGCAGGACACGCAGCTCGCCCGTCACTTCTTCCGGAAAGTCCTCTGTCTTTCCGTGGAGCGGCGTGACGTGGGTATCGACGTGCTCGGGAACGTCCAGGGCCACCTGGGTGCGCGCCATCGTCGTCGTCGTCTCGAGCGTGCGCCGCCACGCGTCGCCGCGGCGTACGAGCAGCAAGCGGTTGCCGGGCTCGAGCCCGTCCTTCGAACCGCGATCGATGAAAGCAATCTGGTTCTGACCAATCACCTCGTGCGGATAGAGGCTCGACAGGACGCGGGCCTCGACGTCGACGTCGTTCGGCTTGGGCGGCACCACGTCGAAGCGGCGACCGACCGGCCCCACCTTGTCGCCGCGCTCGACGGTGTCGAGCGACTCGATCAGGTGACCCGCCGCGATGCGCGTCTTCGGGTTCCAGTCGTCGATCTTCACCGTGCCCTTGAAGGCGATGATCTCTCCGGGCGGACGGCGTGCGCCGGGTATGGCCGCCGGCGTGCGCACCGAACGAAAGACGGTGAGCAGCTCACCGAGCCTGAGATCCACGCCGGGCCTCAGGATCATGTAGACGTTGTTCCCCTGGGTGAGGAGCATCTGCTCCTCCTGTGAGCCGACGAGCTCGCCCCACATGTCCTTCTTCGGATCGTCGATGTAGCCCGTGCCGCGCAGGAACACGGTGTCCTTCGAGACGAGCGGGTGTCGATTCAGGAACCCGCCGCCACCTGCGCCACCGGGTCCGCCCATGCCGCGTGTGCCGCCGAGCACGAACGAATCCTTCTGATCGAGCGGGCCCGCGCCGAGCCGCAGCCTCAGCTGATCGCCCGGGTAGATCCAGTGCGGGTTCTGGATCTGCGGGTTATAGCTCCAGATTTTTGGCCAGAGCCACGGGTTCTGGAAGTAGCTGTTGCAGAGCCCCCAGAGGGTGTCGCCCTTCTGCACCTGGTGCATGGAAGGGACGCCAGTTCCCGTGGGCCGCTTGCCGAGGATCGCCGGGCCGTCACCGGTCCCGCGTACCGGGCCGCCGCTTCCCTGCGACGGCAGCAGATCGAAACCGTCGGACGACGACGACGCGTCCGTCGTCGCATGCGAGCTCGACGGGAGGTGCGAGTCGGGGTTCCACCCCGGCGGGGGCAGCCCGAAGACGCTGTAGGACGTGCTCGCCGCGCTCGGCGACCCGCCACCGAGCGTCACTGAACCCTGGCCTGCTCCACCGGCGGGAGCGGCTCCAGCGGCCGACGGATTGTTGGCATCGTTGCCCGGGCTGGGTGCCGGCGCGGCGGGCGCAGGAGCCGGGCTCGGGGCGGCAGCCCCTTGATCACCGATGTTCTGCGCCCTCGCCCCCAGTGCGGCGAGCACCAGGGCAGAGCACGTGATCAGGGAAATGCCGAACCGCACGCCGAACGCCATGTTCCTCAGCTTCCGTGCGGGTCCTTGCCGAGCTGCGCGACCGGCTTCGCCGGCGGTCCGTCACGACTGGTCGACTCGTCGGAGTCGCCGTCGCCGACCTTGATCACGCGATCCCCGGTGCCGCGGATGATGGGGCGATGTGCCGCAGAGTCGCTGGGCGCCGACGGCGCCGGCTCGTTCGCTGGCTCGGCCGCCGCGCCCTCGTCGTCGGGCGCGAGGTGAATCACCTTCAGCCGGGGCCGCTCGACGCGCTCGGCGGCGGGAGACGAGGGGCCGCGTGCCGCCTGCGACGACGTGAGCTCGAGCGCGGCGAGGCGCTCCTCGAGACGGTCCTGGTCGGCGCGCATGGTGGTCACCTGCGTCTCGAGGCCCGCGACTTGCTTCTTCATTCCCTCGCTCCCCGCGCAGCCCGAGGCGGCGGGTGTCAGAGCGACGGCGAGAATCAGCGCCGAGCGGCGAAGCCCCCGAAATGCCGTGTTGTCCATGGGGTCCCAATGGTACGGCGCGCGGCGAGCCCTGGCCAACTATAGAGGCGCGCGGCTGCCCGGACCGCGGGCGAAATGGCCCGGTGGTGGACGCCGGTCACAGGGGCGAGCTAACATCGAAGGATCGTGGGCATCGGGCAACGACGACGGCGAAATCGGCCGCAGATCCGGCGCGTGGATCTGCACAAGATGCTGTTCGTCCTGCCGAATCTCGTCACTCTGGCGAGCATCTTCTGCGGCTTCAACGCGGTGTGCGTCGTCGCGCAGGACAACCCCTCCGTCGACGATTTCTACCGCGCCGCGGTGCTCCTCCTCTGCGCGATGCTGTTCGACCTCCTGGATGGTCGCATCGCCCGCATGACCCGCACCCAGAGCGCGTTCGGGCTCGAGCTCGACTCGCTCGCGGACATCGTGTCGTTCGGGGTCGCGCCCTCGGTGCTCGTCTATAAGTGGGTGCTCCACCGCTACCCGGTACCCGGCATCCTGACGGCGTTCCTCTTCACCGCATGCGGAGCCATGCGGCTCGCGCGGTTCAACGTGCTCGCGAACTCGAACACCGTCGTGCAGGCGAAGCCCGGCAAGTACATCGTGGGCCTCCCGATCCCACCCGCGTCGGGCATCCTCATCTCGCTCCTGGTCGCCAATCATGCCGTGGGCGGAGCGCTCGGTGCGCAGCAGTATACGGTCGCGCTCTTCGTCGTGACCATCGTGCTGTCGCTGCTCATGGTGTCGAGCATCAAGTTCCGCTCGTTCAAGGACCTGCGGTTCAACTTCGGAACGGCCTTCCTCGTCCTGTTCGCCATCGCGTCGAGCGCCATCGTCTGGCAGCTCACGCGGCCCCCGTTCGTCCTGCTCTGGCTCATCACCTTCTACGTCGCGATCGGGCTCATCGACGCCGTGCGGAGCCTCGCTGCTCGGGCCCGCGGCGCGGAAAATGTACGGACTTCGACGCCGGACGATATCCGGGCCAGCAAGCCAGACCACGTGGTCCGCTGAGCGCCGGGCGTCGTTGGCGCCGGCGCTCCCACTCGCGCCGACTCGTGCTAGACGTCTTCCCGCCTTGTCTCTGCTCGAAGTGGGCAATCTCGGGTTCGGCTACGCGGGCGACGCGCTCCTCGAGTCGTGCACGTTCCGTCTCAACGCCGGGGAGCGCGCGGCGCTGGTCGCGCCGAACGGTGCGGGCAAGAGCACCCTGCTCCGCCTCATCGCCGGCGAGCTCCCGCCGGATCGCGGCTCGGTCACCATCGAGCGAGGCGAGACGGTCGCGTTCTACCGTCAGAGCCACGAGCTCGGACGGGACGGGACGGTGATGGACGCGCTGCTCTCGGGCTTCGGTGACGTCACGGCGGCCCGGCACGAGCTCGGGCTGGCGTCGGAAGCAGCCGCGACCGGTGAGAAGGCAGAGCTCGACCGCCTCGCCCGGGCGATGGACCGGTACCAGGCCGTCGGCGCCGACGCGCTCGAGCACCGGGTCGCGGCCATCGCGTCCCAGCTCGGCTTCGGGGGCGATTCGCTCTCGCGCCCGGTGAGCGGCCTCTCGGGCGGAGAGCGCGGGCGCATCGAGCTCGGCGCCGTCCTCGCGAAGGAGGCGGACCTGCTGCTGCTCGACGAGCCGACGAACCACCTCGACCTGGAGACCATCGACTGGCTCGCGTCCACGCTGCGCGCGTCGAAGGCGGCGGTCCTCGTCGTCTCTCACGACCGGGCGTTCCTCGACGCCGTGTGCCCGACGACCCTCGAGCTCGGGCGCTCGAAGCTCCGCGTCTATCCGGTGGCCTTCACGGAGTACCAGGCGGCGCGCGCGGTGGATCTGGAACGCGAGCAGAAGGTCGCGGACGAGCAGGCGTCCTTCGTCGCGAAGACGGAGGACTTCATCCGCAGGAACATCGCGGGGCAGAAGACGAAGCAGGCGCAGTCGCGAAGGCGCATGCTGGAGAAGATGGACCGCGTGAAGGGTCCGGAGGACGTCTGGGCGCGCGCCGAGAAGTTCCGGCTCAGGTTCGCGGATTGCCCGCGCAGCGGCGACATCGTGCTGGAGGCGAAGGGCCTCGGCGCGTCGCGCGGGGGGAAGGCGCTCTTCGACGGCGTGGACCTCCTGGTGCGCCGTGGCGAGAAGGTCGGCGTCGTCGGGCCGAACGGCTCCGGCAAGACGACGCTGCTCGGGCTTCTCGCGGGGCAAGGTGACGCGAGCGACCGCGGTACCGTCCGGCGCGGCGCGGGCCTCGCCGAGGGCTACTTCGATCAGCACCTCGGCTCGCTCGATCCGTCGCTGTCGGCCATCGACGAGATCCGCAGCGTCCGCGGTGACATGACGGTGGAGGCCGTGCGCGAGTACCTCGCCCGTTTCCGGTTCGTCGGCGACGACCCATTCCGCAAGGTCGCGAGCTTCTCGGGCGGAGAGCGGAGCCGGCTCGCGCTCGGCAAGCTCCTGCTCGAGCCGCGCAATCTGCTGTTCCTGGACGAGCCCACGAACCACCTCGACATCTTCGCCGCCGAGATCCTGGAAGAGGCCATCGCCGGATTCGAGGGCACGGTCGTGCTGGTTTCGCACGACCGGCGCTTCCTGGAGAACGTGACCACTCGAGTAGTCGCATTCACTCCGGGCGGCGTGCAGGTGTTCCAGGCCGGCTTCTCCGACTACGAGGTCGCCCTGGCCCGGGCGAAGGCCGAGCGGGCCTCGCCCGCGAAGCCCGAGCCGAAGAAGCGCGCCGCGAACGACCCGTCCCCGCCGCCGAAGGAGGTGGGGGCGCTCGAGCACGGGAACCGCCGCGGAGCCGCGC
The DNA here is from genome assembly GCA_964442485.1 of uncultured Polyangiaceae bacterium. GTDB lineage: Bacteria > Myxococcota_A > Polyangia > Polyangiales > Polyangiaceae > DASZVB01. Next base: position 6,531 of record CAYUAW010000178.1, on the reverse strand, counting down.
GCGACGTGGAGAAGAAACGCCGTCGGGCCGAGCAGCTCGAGGGCGAGGTCGAAAAGGGCGAAGCGCGCCTCGGCGAGCTCCGGGAGGCGCTGCGGAACGCGCCGGGGACCGACTGGGAAAAGCTCCACGAGCTGTCCCGCGAGGAGCAGGAGCTGGCGAAGAAGGTCGATGCTTTGATGAAGGAGTGGGAACGCGTCTCGGAAGAGCTCCTCGTGGTGGGGTCGGGTGGCGGCGAGGGCCGCGCGGAGGCGACGCGATGACGCACCCCTCCGCGCGCAGGTCCGCCGGGGCGAAGGCGCGCCGTGCGGCGACCATCGCACTGGTCGCTGCCACCGCGCTGTCCCCGCTCTCGTGCCGCGCGAAGGCCGGCGCGCACGACGACGCGAAGCCGGGTGCGTCCGCCGAGCCTTCGCTGCCGAAGCTTTCGCTCAAGGACGACACCGCGGGCGCGCTGCTCACGTGGATCGACGACCAGGGCGACTTCCACGTCGTGGAGCACGTGGCCGACGTCCCGGAGAAGAACCGCGAGACGGTGCGCGTCGTGCTGTCCGATCGCAAGGACGGCACCGGCGACTCCGTGTACGTCGCAGACCTGCGGACGAAGGGCGCGGACGGCTCGTACCCGGTGAAGGCGATGACGCGCTCGGCGTGGGACGAGCTCGGCGCCGGCAAGCGCAAGACGCGGCTGGAGGCGCTGGCCCCGAAGGCGGCCCCCTCCGTCCCCGAGCCGGCCGGCTCGGCCGAGGGTGCCCCCGCCGTCGCTACCGGGGAGGTGCGTGCCATCATCTACGGGGCCTCGTGGTGCGGGCCGTGCCATCAGGCCGAGGCGCTCCTGAAGTCGCTCGGCGTGAAGGTCACGAAGAAGGACATCGAAGAGAGCGACGACGCGCAGCGCGAGATGCAGGAGAAGCTCGCGCGCGCTCACCGTCGCGGCGGCTCCATCCCAGTCATCGACGTGATGGGGCAGCTCTTCGTCGGCTTCAGCGAGGCCGCGCTCCGCGCAGCCGTCGAGAAGGCGCGCGCCCAGACGCTGTGAGCACGCTGTTCGGCAGACAGCCCGCGACCGATCACCGTCGCGAACGGCAGTTCGTCTTGATGATGGCGAACTCCGAAGCGCGTGAGCGGTATTCGACGCGAAGCTTGCAGCCGCTGGCGCCATTCTCTATGTAGAACTTGTAGGCGTCTCGTATGTCTCCGGGCGCGCTGCTCCTGTCGACGCTCCCGTGTGGATAGGCGAAGGTGGCGAAGCGATCGTAGCCACGCGAAATCGCCAGATCGAGCAGCGCCGCGGCCCTTCGACCTCCGGGGACCGCCCACGTTGCCTTCAATGCCTCCGCATCGATCGCGAGCATCAGGCCCGACATGGCGGGGATGCCAGTGGAGAACGTCACGATGCCGTCGTCGTACTCCACCATGCGAGCCCGACGGTGCCCATAGAACTTCCTGATGAGCGGCGCCTCATCGAAGAAGAACTTCGCCATCGGGGAGTCTTCGTTCGACCTCGAAAGCTTGCTGAAGCCGAGGAGGACCACCGCTGAGCCGATACACGCGGCAACGACGTCCCCGGCGCGCGGGAATCGCGCTCCAGCCCGTGGAAATGGAAGCCGTTCCAGGCTCGCGATGCACGTCAGGGTCACGAAGAGGTTCGAAACCGGAAAGTACCAGTGCCCCTGATCCCATGGGATCACGAAGTAGAAATTGTACAGAAAGAGCACGAGCGCCGCCACGGAGGTCGACAACGTGAATTCGTCGAGGCGGCTGCGCAAGGACGGCTTGAACGCCCACCGAGGCTTTCGCACGACGAGCTGGCCGCCGTCCCGCGCGAGCGTGAACAGCGCCGCGCATGCGGGGATGAGCATCTGAAACACGCGGTGAGCGTGCGTCATCGGCACCGTCTTCGGGTCGCGAAGCATGTGAAGGGCGAGTCGCAGATTCGCCGTCGTGTAGAAGGGGAACGTGGACTTCGCCATTCCGCTGACGGGTAGAGGCGTGCCGAACCAGATCCTGTTCAGCGAAAGGTAGGCGAGGAGCGCCGCGCCGAACGTGCCGGCGGCCGCAAGCCAGAATGGCCTCGATCTGGGGTCGAACAGCACTGCGCCGAGCAACAAGCATATGGAGAAGATTGCGTGGTCCAGCCTCGCGAGCATCAAGCTCGACAGTGCCAGTCCAAAGCAGATGCCGCCGCCCCTGGTCCGCGCCAGGCGAACATAGAGCAGCGCGCATATCGCATACGCGAGGAGGACAGCGGACGTTTCCATCCCGTTGACTGCTCCCCAGAGAGTGGTGGACGGTCGGCCCGTACTCCGCCACCAGATCCACATGAGCGGTGCCTGGATCACGGATGCGGCGCCCAGCGGAACGAGCAGCACGGAAGGATGCAGAGAACCCCGCGACGCATTGATGGCGAGGCACACAATCAGCGCCGCTGCTCCAGTGAGAGCAATTCCGAGCGCGATGACGAGCCCGAGCGTCCACACGTCACCCGCGCCGAGAATTCGCGTCACGGCCGCGAGGCCGCCCGTGAGCAGCTGCCACAGCGGATGGTAGCCGTTGGTCAGGTGCACGCCATCGAATGTCGGTCGCCCCGTCTCCGCGATATTTCGAGCAACCGTCAGGTAGTAGAATGCGTCTGCTGCACAGATCGAGAACAGGCGCCGCTGTGTCGAGCCACGCAAGAGATCGACTGACGGAGGCAGCATGACGAGCACGGCCACCAGAACGACGAACACCCGATCGCGCCGTCGCGACGGAATGACGTCGGCCCACGGCGAACGCTCGCGGCCATCTGGTTGCGCGACCCGCGCCGCCTCCTCGAAGTGCTCCACCGCGGCGACAGGTTACACTCCGCCGTCGCGCCGACAACCGGCGATGTCGGTCAGGCTTCTTCGTGCCACGCGCGCGCGACGGCGTTGCCGACCGCCGCGTGCATGCCGAGGTCGAACATGTCCGGCAGGAGCTCGTTCGTCGGCGCGGCGGACGCCACGGCGTACGCCGCGGCCAGCCGCATGTTCGTCGTGAAGCGCGCGGCCCGGGCGTCGAGCGCACCGCGGAACATGCCGGGGTACGCGAGCGCGTTGTTCATCGAGCGGCCGTCGAGGGCGATGGCGGCGCCGGCCTCGTAAGCCTCCCCCACGGTGATCTCCGAGACCGGGTTCGCGAGCGCGAACACGATGGGGTCCTTCGCCATGCTCCGGACCATGTCCTTCGACACCTGGTTCGCGGTGGAGACGCCGATGAAGAGATCACGACCACGCATCGCATCCGCGAGGCCGCCCTGGATGCGCTCCCGATTCGTGAGCTCGGCGATCTCACGCTTCACGTGCGTCATGTGCTCTGGACGACCTCGATACACGGCGCCCGCACGGTCCACGAGCACGACGTCGTCGAGCCCGTAGCCGACCAGCGTCCTGGCAATCGCGATGCCGCTCGCTCCCGAGCCGAGGATGACGGCGCGAGTGTTCTCCGGCTTGCGGCCAACGCGCCGCAGGGAGTTCACCAGGCCCGCGAGCACCACCGTGGCCGTTCCCCACTGGTCGTCGTGGAGCACCGGCTTGCCGAGGCTCGCGGAGAGCTTCTCTTCTACCTCGAAGCACGCGGGGGCTGCGATGTCCTCCAGCTGGATGGCGCCGTACCCGAGGTGAATGCGCTCGACGACGTCGATGACGTCGGCTGGCTCCTTCGCGTCGACGAGGATCGGCTCGGCGCTGAGGTTCGCGAAGCGACGGAAGATGGCGGCCTTCCCTTCCATCACGGGGAGGCCCGCGAGCGGCCCGATGTCGCCGAGCCCCAGGATGGCGGTGCCGTTGGTCACGATCGCGACCTTGTTGCCGACGTGCGTGTAGTCGTAGGCGCGCTTCGGCGACTCCTGGATGTGCTTGCACGCTACGGCCACGCCCGGCGTGTAGACGCGCCGCAGATCGGCGATCGACTCGAGCGGCACACGGAGCTTCGTCTCGATCACGCCGCCCCGGCGCACCTCGAGCGCGTCGTGCAGGACGTCGACGAGCGCTACCCCCTCCGACCTGCCGAGGCGGCCGACCAGCACCTCGAGCTGCGCGCTGTTCCCGAAGTAGAGATTCACGTCGCGGACGATGCTCCCGCCCGGTCCGCCGCTCACCATGCGGATGTCTCCGACGTGTGCGCCCGCGTCCTCGACCACCGCCAGGATGCCTTGAAGCGCGGCGTGCCCAGCGTCCGTGCGCACGCGGAAAGTGCGCATCTGTTTGCCTTCGTACGGTTCACCGGGGGTCGACATCGCGCGGCGGAGTTTAGCTCTTTCGCGCTTGCCCGGGGCTCAAAAATCGGTCTCCTGCTCGCGTGCGCCCCTCCCGAGCGCACGGATCGCGCAGCGCGCCACCGCTTCTCGGCGCGCGAAGTCGCCGGTCTTTCAGCGATCTTCACGCGGCGAAACCGCGTTCGCGCCCCTCGTCTTCGTCGACGCGAGGCGCTTCGCGGGAGGCAGTCGGCTCACTCGGGCGTCGACATCGGGAGGCAGTGGGCCTCGGGCGTGACGCTCACGGTGGCGGTCGCAGTGTCGTCGGTGCCGACCGTGACGATCGCTTCGCCCCAGCTCTCACCCGCGGTGCACGCGCCATTGTGGTCGGTGTCCACGATGGCGACGACGTACAGCTTGTTGCCCTGCATCGACACGGTTTGCTGGAAGGGACCTGCGGCTTGCAACGTCGCCGAGTCGACCAGCCGGAGCTCGGGCGCGGTGGACGCGGCGGCATCGGCCGAGCCCGCGGGCTCGTAGAACTCGATGCGAACGGGGCCGTTCGCGCCGTTCGTCGAGCTCGTCGCGACGGTGCCCGAGACCTTGACGTCGCGCGTGGCGCCGCAGCCCGAAACCGCGGCGAGGGTGATCAGCGTCGAAAGCGTTGCGAAGAGATGTGTTTTCATTTCGTTGCTCCTGTTCCGAAGTTGCGGACGGAACGAACAGCAACTCGCGTGCCGTACACGGAAAGCCCTGGAACGGAGCCCGAAACGCGCGCGATCACGGCGCGCTGCTCGCACGACGGGGGGGACGCTCCTCCCCATCCCTTGTTGCGCGCACCGCACACTGTCGTCGGATCCCGGCTGCCATCCCGCCCAGAGTGCGCCGGCGGCACGGAGCGCGCACCCGCGTTCCGAGCTGCGCGGCCGGAACGGCGAACGACATCCGTGCATTTGCACGGTCGCGGTGTACGCTCGGGTGCGCGGTGCGTGCACTCTCCGAGTTCAATTTCGACGGCCTGGTGGGGCCGACACACAACTACGCGGGACTGAGCCGCGGCAACCTCGCGAGCGCCCGGCACGTCGGGAAGGTCGCCAATCCACGGGCTGCCGCGCTGCAGGGCCTCGCGAAGATGCGCTTTCTGACGGGGCTCGGCGTCGGGCAGGCCGTGCTCCCGCCGGCACCGCGCCCCGACGTCGGCGCGCTGCGAGGGCTCGGCTTCGCCGGCAGCGACGCGGACGTCCTCGCGAGCGCGGCGCGCGGCGACGGGCACCTGCTGCGCGTCGCGAGTAGCGCTTCGTCCATGTGGACGGCCAACGCCGCGACCGTCGTGCCGTCCACCGACGCAAAGGACGGCCGGACGCACCTCGTCGTCGCGAACCTGACGACGATGTTCCACCGCAGCCTGGAAGCGAAGACGACTCACGCGGCGCTCCAGGCAATCTTCTCCGACGAGCGGCGCTTCGCGGTGCACGAGGCGCTGCCCGCCGCGAACCAGTTCTCCGACGAGGGCGCCGCGAACCACACCCGGCTCTCCACGTCGGAGGGGACGGTGCACGTCTTCGGCTGGGGCAAGCTCGGCTTCGATCCGGAAGACCCCTCCGTGCGGTTTCCCCGCCGGCAGACGCTCGAAGCGAGCCGGGCCGTGGCCCGTCTCGGCGGGCTCGACGACGCCCTGTTCCTGCCGTGGCAGCAGAGCCCCGCCGGCATCGACGCAGGCGGCTTCCACACCGACGTGCTCGCCGTGGGCAACGAGTCCTTCCTTCTCCTGCACGAGCTCGCGTTCGTGCACCATCGCGATCTCCTCGCGGTGCTCCGCCAGCGGCTGGGAAGCAGCTTCCGAGCGGTGCTCGTGACGGAAGACGAGCTCCCTGCGTCGGAGGCGGTTCAGACCTATCCCTTCAACTCGCAGCTCGTCACGCTTCCCGGGGGCGCCATGGCCATCGTCGCGCCGAGCGAGTCGAACGAATCCGAGCCGGTGCGTCGCTTGTTCGAGCGCGTGATCGCCGAGGACAATCCCGTCACGTCCGTCCACTTCGTCGACGTGAACGCCTCCATGTGCAACGGCGGTGGGCCCGCCTGCCTCCGCCTGCGCGTCGCCCTGACGTCCGAAGAGCGCAACGCGATCGGCGCTCGCGTTCTCCTTGACGACGCCGCATGCGACGCACTCGCCGCGTGGATCGGACGGCACTATCGCGACCGCCTCACCGGCGACGATCTCGCCGATCCCGCGCTCCTGCTCGAGACGCGAACGGCTCTCGACGAGCTGACGTCGCTCCTCGGGCTCGGCTCCCTGTACGATTTCCAGAAGCCTTAGC
>CAYUAW010000177.1:6090-14181 GCA_964442485.1 uncultured Polyangiaceae bacterium | reverse complement strand
AGGTAGTACTCCTTCTGCGTCTTCTCCATCTGCTTCTTGACGCGGGAGCGGATCTTCTTCTCTACCTGAAGAATCTCGATCTCGGCCTGCATCAGCTCGTACAGACGCTCGAGTCGCTTCTTGGCATCGCTCATCTCGAGGAGCGCCTGCCGATCGGCTAGCTTGATGGTGGGGAGATTCGCGGCGATGGTGTCACTGAGCTTCGACGCGTCGTCGATGCTCTGCACGCTCATCAGGACCTCGGGCTGAACCTTCTTGTTCAGCTTCACGTAGACCTCGAAAGTGCTCTGGACGCTGCGGATCAGCGCCTCCACTTCGACGTCGTCCGCAACGTCGTCGCGCACGCCCTCCGCTTCCACGACGAAGAAGTCGCGGCTATCGGTGAACCTCCGCACACGCGCGCGCTGCCGGCCTTCCACCAGCACCTTCACGGTGCCGTCGGCGAGCCGGAGCAGCTGCACGATGGCCCCGACGGTGCCGAACGTGTAGATGTCCTCCGGAGTCGGGTCGTTCGTCTTCGCGTTCTTCTGCGCGGCGAGGAAGATCTCCTTGTCGCGAGCCATCGCCTCGTCGAGCGCGGCGATGCTCTTCTCGCGGCCGACGAAGAGCTGCGAAACCATGTGCGGGAACACGACGATGTCGCGCAGCGGCAAAGCAGGGAGCGTTCGGCGCACGCCGGGCGTGGCCGTCTTGTCGTTGTCGTTTTTGAAAAACATATCTCTCCGAGGTCAGCTGACCTCGGCCTCTTTTTCGTAAACGATGAGCGGCGTGTCTCCCTTGACGACCACCTCCTCGTTGACGACCACTTCCTTGATGTTCGCCTTCGAGGGGACCTCGTACATGATGTCGAGCATCGCCTCTTCGAGAACGGCACGGAGCCCGCGGGCGCCGCTTTCACGCTCGAGCGCCTTCCGGGCCACCGCCTGAAGCGCGCCCTTCGTGAACTTGCACTTCACGCCATCCATCTCGAAGAGCTTCTGGAACTGCTTTACCAGGCTGTTCCGCGGCTTCGTGAGGATGTCGATGAGCGCCTCTTCGGTGAGCTCGTGGAGCGTCGCGACCATGGGGAGGCGGCCGATGAACTCCGGGATCAACCCGAACTTCAGCAGATCCTCCGGCTGCACGGCCTCGAGCAGCTCGCCGAGGCGCAGCTCGTCCTTGCTCTTGATGTCCGCACCGAACCCGAGGCGCGATTGACCGAGCCTGCGCGCCACGATCTCGTCGAGACCGACGAAGGCGCCGCCACAGATGAACAGGATGTTCGTCGTGTCGACCTGCAGGAAATCCTGCTGGGGGTGCTTGCGGCCGCCCTTCGGCGGGACGTTCGCGATGGTACCTTCGATGATCTTGAGGAGTGCCTGCTGGACGCCCTCCCCCGACACGTCGCGGGTGATGGAGGGGTTGTCGCTCTTCCGGCTGATCTTGTCGATCTCGTCGATGTAGACGATGCCGCGCTGGGCGCGCTCCACGTCGTGATCGGCGTTCTGCAAGAGCTGGACGATGATGTTCTCGACGTCCTCTCCGACGTACCCCGCCTCGGTCAGCGTGGTCGCGTCGGCGATCGCGAACGGCACCTTCAGGATGCGCGCGAGCGTTTGCGCGAGGAGCGTCTTGCCGCTGCCGGTCGGGCCGAGGAGCAGGATGTTGCTCTTCGACAGCTCGACGTCGTCGGACGCCACGCGCGAATCGATGCGCTTGTAGTGATTGTAGACAGCGACCGCGAGGATCTTCTTCGCGCGCTCCTGCCCGACGACGTACTCGTCGAGGATGCCCTTGATCTCCTCGGGCTTCGGGATGGGCTCGGACCCGCCGTGAGGCTCGTCCTTCTCCACCTCTTCCGCGATGATGTCGTTGCAGAGGGCGATACACTCATCGCAGATGTAGACCGTTGGCCCTGCAATGAGCTTCTTCACCTCCTTCTGCGACTTGCCGCAGAAGGAGCAGCACAGATTGCCGTTCGACTCGTCTCTCCGCCGTTCAACCATCTAGAGAACCTATCGGTCGCCGACCTCTCATAAACCCGTAAATCGGCCGAATTCGACAGCAAGTTTAGGGCGCCGGGAAGCACGTAGCAAGCGCGGCCGCGCGCCTGAAATCTTGCTGCGTCGCGCTCTTCGCATCCGCTCAGTCACCGAGCGCAACGCCATCCCCGCCACAGCAACGTGAAATACTCGTGCATGTTCCAGCTCTTCTCGAGACGCAGCTGATGGACCGCGACAGAAACCGAGCCTCGCCGTCCGGTCGGCCTCACGCGTCAGCTGACGGGCCGAGGACATTTTTCGAGCCTGGGTTTTAATTCGACCGCGGTTCGTACGACGGTGTTTCGATCTTCCATTCGAGCCATCCCACAGCCGAGCCACACTGATTCGCTGAACGGGGCAATCCGCAACAATAAGCACGAGCTAGTACACGTCCAGTCCGGCGCGGGCGTAAGCACGAAAAACAGTGCGCCCCCGGACGCCACACCACCCACGGTGGCTGGTGCGTCGACCCGGGAGCTCGGCCCGGGTCGATGCACGTCAGAACAGTCAGAGTCCCAGGCCACAACAGCGCCTGCGAAGGAACGCACGACGTACTAGCAGCCCCAACGCGCCAATCGCGGGTCGGTCGCCTCGCGTCAGTCCTTCTTCTTCTTCTCGAAGATCTCGTCGATGAGCCCGTACTCCTTCGCCTGCCCCGGGCCCATGTAGAAGTCGCGATCGATGTCCTTCGTGATCTCGTCGCGAGCCTTGCCGGTGGACTCCACGAGGATCTGCGTGATCACGTCCTTCATGTGGCGGATCTCGCGCGCCTGGATCTCGATGTCCGTCGCCTGACCGCGCGCGCCGCCGAGCGGCTGGTGGATCATCACGCGCGAGTGGGGCAGTGCGTAGCGGGAGCCCTTCTTTCCCGCGCCGAGGAGCACCGCGGCCATGCTCGCCGCCTGGCCGAGGCACAGCGTGCTCACCGGGCAGCGGACGTACTGCATGGTGTCGTAGATCGCGAGGCCTGCGGTCACGACGCCTCCTGGCGAGTTGATGTAGAGCTGCACGTCCTTGTCCGGATCCTCGCTCTCGAGGAACAGGAACTGCGCGATGATGATGTTCGCCACGTCGTCGTCGACGGCGCTGCCCAGGAACACGATGCGGTCCTTCAGCAGGCGGCTGAAGATGTCCCAGGTACGCTCGCCGCGGTGAGTCGTCTCCACGACGTGGGGGTAGATGACGGAAGCATGGGCCCTCTCGAGGGTCTCCAGCGCTTGGGCTCGGGTCTCGGGTCTCTTCACGATCATGACTCCGTAATCTTGGACTTGGATTCGATGATGTCGAGAACCTTGTTCTCGAGAATCATCCCGATGAGGGTCTCACGCTTCTGCGCTTCGCGGTACTCGGCCCGGAGTTTCGCGAGATTCTTCCCGGTTTGCTCGGCGAGCTCCTTCAGCCCCTCCTCGATTTCCGGGTCGCCGATCTTGATCCCTTCCTTCTTCGCTATCTCGGCCATGAGGAGGCCCGCGCGGACCTTCATCTCGCTGTCGGCCTGGATCCGTGCCCGCAGCTCCGGGGGAACCGTGCCCGGCCTGCCCTGACGGCGCGCGAGCTGAACCACCTCTTGCTCGGCCACCTGCATCTGGCGCTGAACGAGCGAAGGCGGAACGTCGATCGGGTTCTTGGCGACCAGGGTTCGCACGAGCTCCTCGGCGACCGCGTTGTCCGACTCTTCCTTGAGCCGCTTCTCGACCTGGCCGCTGATCTCCTTCTTCAGCGCCTCCAGCGTCTCGTAGTCTCCGAGGTCCTTGGCGAATTCGTCGTCGACGGTGGGGAGGACGCGCTCCTTGACTTCCTTCACGACGAACTTGAACGTCGCGTGCTGCCCACGCAGCGCGGGATGCGGATGCGTCGGTCCGAGATCCACGCCGACGACCGCCGTCTCGCCGACCTTCTTCCCGCTGAGGCCGGCATCGATGGCCGGGAGCAGATCGCCGTGCCCGAGCTCGGTCTGAAGGTCGGTTGCACCGGCGTCGACGACCACGTTGCCACCGACCTCGACGGTGTAGTCGACGAGCACCACGTCGCCGCTCTGGGACGCGCGCTCTTCCTTCAGTGGCTCGAGCGTCGAGTTCTCGCGGCGTAGCGTGTCGAGCTCCGTCTGAACGTGGGCTTCGGTGACCTCGACCTTCGGCCTCGTGACCTCGAACCCGTCGTAGTTCACGACGGCGATCTCGGGCAGCACCTCGACCCTCGCCTTGTACGAGAACGGCTTGTTGTCGACGACCTCGCTCGGCTCGATGGCGGGCTGCGTGACGGGCTGCATGTTCTGCTCCGCCACGGCCTTCTGAAAGGTGTCGTCGACCAGGCGCTGCGCGACGTCTGCAGACACGCGCGGCCCGAAGTAGTGGGCGAGCACCTTCTTCGGCGCCTTGCCGGGGCGAAAACCCTTCACGCGGGCGCTCTTCGCCAGGTTCGCATACGCCTTCGACAGCTCGCTGCTTACCTGCGCCGCATCGACCATCACGTCGAGCTCAATGAGAACCGGACTCAGCTTCTGGATCGTGACCTGCATTTGAGGGGGGTCTCCGTGCCACGCGCGGCAGGGAAGGTCAATCGACGTCGCTTCGTGCTTGCTCTCGTCCGCACCAAAAAGTGAGCGCCCCCGCGGGAGGCAGTCCGCGGGGGCGCGAGAAGAGCCCCGGGAGGGTGGGGCCCCGAGCGACGACTTCCGCCGCTCGGCTAGTAAGTGAAGTAAGCGTCAGTCGTCCAAGTCTTCGTCCTCGGCCTCGGCGGCCTGGAGCGCTGTCTCGAAAGGGTCGAGATCGAACTCGAGCTCCGCCTCGTGCGGGGCGTGCAGCTCGTCCATCGACCACCCGATGCGCATCGTCGGGCGGATCTCCTCGCGGGTGAAGTCAGCGAAGGTGCCGTAAGCTTTCGGAAGTGCCATTCTTCTCTCCTTCGGCCGGGCGCTGCCCGGGTACCGCCGGAGCCGGGGAAGCACCCGGATCCGCGGTGTTGGGGGGCGAAGCAGGAGCAAGTAGCACTTGCACCTACATCTGCGTACAGCCTACGACATCGGCCCTCCAGGTCCAAAAAACCGAAGGATTCCGCGTGTCGTTCGATAAGAGGGCCGGCCCCGTGCTACGGCGCCTTCCGGCTTCGACCCTCCGAACCGCGCTCGACGCACGAACCGACGACTCGGTTTGACGGCGGTCCGGAAACGAGGAGATACGTCGAGTCCCGAAGAGGGCAATGGCCAACGTCATCGCGATCGCCAATCAGAAGGGCGGTGTCGGTAAAACGACGACCGCAGTGAACCTCGCCGCGAGCCTGGCCGCCGCGGAGCGACGAACGCTGCTCGTCGACCTGGACCCGCAAGCCAACGCCTCGAGCGGCGTCGGCATCCCGCCGCATTCCGTCGAGCGCACCGTTTACGACGCCCTGATCGGCAAGGCCGACATCGCGGACGTCATCGTCCACACGAAGATCCCGACGCTCGACGTCGCGCCGTCGAGCCAGGATCTGACGGCGGTGGAGTACGAGCTCTTCGACGAGGAAGGCCGCGGCCAGCACCTGCGCCGCGTGCTGTCGGACCCCGCCATCGCCAAGTACGACTTCGTGATCATCGACTCGCCGCCGTCGCTCGGCGTCCTCACGTTGAACGTGCTCGCCGCGGCGAACCGCGTCATCGTGCCGCTGCCGCCGGAGTACTACGCGCTCGAGGGCATCACGTACCTGATGGCGACCATCGATCGCGTGAAGAGCACGCTCAATCCAGATCTGACCGTGGAGGGGATCGTGCTCACGATGTGGGACCCGCGCAATCGCCTCGCACACGAGGTCGCGGAGCAGGTGCGCCGGCATTTTCACGTCTTCGACGCGATCATCCCGCGCAACGTGCGCCTGAGCGAGGCGCCCTCGCACGGATTGCCCGCGCTACTTTACGACGTGCAGTGCAAGGGCGCGCAAGGATACCTGAGCCTCGCGCGCGAGGTCATCGAGGCGCATCCGTGAGCACCGCGGGCAAGCCGCCGCGCGGGCTCGGGCGCGGGCTCGACGTCCTGCTCCCGACGCGCAAGGACCCCGTCGCGAGCGGCGGGCAGACCTACGGCAAGGGCAACGTCTTCGAGTGCCCCATCGAGAAGATCGTCCCGCAGAAGGGGCAGCCCCGTCAGCATTTCGACAAGGAGAAGCTCGACGAGCTCGCGCAGTCCCTCCGCGAGCACGGGCTCCTCGAGCCGCTCGTCGTGCGGCGCCGCGGCGAGGAGTACGAGCTCATCGCCGGCGAGCGGCGCTGGCGGGCGGCGCAGCGCGCGGGGCTCCGCGAAATCCTCGTCGTGGTGCGCGATGTGTCCGCGAAGGACGCCTTCGAGCTCGCGCTGATCGAGAACATCCAGCGCGAGGACCTGAACGCCGTGGAGTTCGCCGAGGCGATGCAGCGCCTCATCGACGAGCACGGCTACACGCAGGAGACGCTCGCCGATCGCGTCGGGAAGGATCGCTCGACGATCGCGAACGCGCTTCGCCTGCTGAAGCTGCCCGAGAAGGTCCGGAAGCTCGTCATCGCGGGAGAGCTCAGCGAGGGCCACGCGCGCGCCCTGCTCGGCGCGAAGGACGAGCAGACCCTGGGCGTGCTCGCGGACAAGGTGGCCAGCGGCCGCCTGAGCGTCCGCCAGACCGAAGCGCTCGTCCGTGCGGCCAAGCCCGGCAACGGCGCCGGGGCCAAGCCGAAGGGCAAGACGACCGCTGTGAAGGATCTCGAGGCGCGGCTCACGCGCAAGCTCGGGACCCGCTGCGAGGTGCGAGACCGGGACGGCAAGGGAGAGATCGCCGTCGCCTACTCGAGCCTCGACGAGCTCGACCGGATCCTCGAAACCTTGCTCTGAGCGCTACGGGACGAAGGATATCTCGCTCTCGCTACTTCAGCTCCGCGAGCGCCTTCTTCGCCTTCTCGCCGACTCCGCCGTTCGGATCCAGCTCGGCGGCCTTCGTGAGCTCGGCCTTCGCGGCCTTCTTGTCGCCGTGCGTCTTCTTGTTCATCCCGAGGTAGTAGTGCGCCGCGGCGAAGTTCGCGTCCGTCTTGATGGCGGCGACGAAGTCGTCCTCGGCGCCCTTGTCGTCCTTCTTGCCGTGCTTGCACACGCCGCGCTGCACACGGAGCTCCGCGACGTCCTTCGCGGCGATCGCCTTGTCGAGCGCGCCGATGCAATCGTCGAAATCCTTCAGCTTGCCGAAGAGCCGACCGGTGGAGGCCAGCACCGCGACGTCGTCACTCGATAGCAGCGGCTTCAGCTGGACGATGGCGCCCGCCTCGTCGCCGGAGCGCGCGAGCGCCTCGCCGTAGAGGTACTGAACCTCCTTGTCGTTCGGGGCGACCTCCACCGCGGCCTTGAAGGCGGCGACGGCGTCCTTGCTGCCGGTCTGGTCGAGCGCGACGGCGCGGTTACGCCGGAGCGACGGGCTCTTCGGCGCGACCTTCAGCCCCGAGTCGGCGGCCGCCAGCGCGCCGGCGGCGTCTCCCTGGTCGAGCAGCACGCCCGACAGATTCGTGCTCGCCTCGGTGAGCTTCGGATCGAGCTCGAGCGCGTGCCGGTAGTGCTCCGCGGCACCCTTCGCGTCGCCGAGCGCTTCCACCGCGACTCCGAGATAGAACGACGCCTGCGGATCCTTCGGAGACTGCTTCACCGCTTCCTCCAGCACGGCCTTCGCCTTGGCGAAGTCCTGCGCCTGGATCGCGTCCATGCCTTCCTTCACCTTGGCGCTCGACGCCGTCGCGGCGGGCGTGGCGGCCGCTTGGTCGTCGTCCTCCAGTGAGGGCGGTTCGGGCGACGGGCTCTGCGGAGGCGGCGTCCCGCCTCCGCAAGCCACCACCGACGACATCACGAGCAGAGCTCCCAGGTGCAAGAGGCCAGGCCGAACGCGCATCATCATCCTCCGGATTCGAGGCGCGCGATCGTATTCAAGATGCGGTGGCGAAGCTCCTCGATGCGCGCCTCATCGAGGATCTTGCCGCCTGCTTCGTCGGACACGTAGAAGACGTCCGCGACCCGCTCGCCTTCCGTGTTGATCTTCGCGAACGAGATCGACAGGCCGACGTGCTGGATCGTGGTGGAGAGCCAGAACA
>CAYUAW010000177.1:0-5990 GCA_964442485.1 uncultured Polyangiaceae bacterium | reverse complement strand
TCGGGGCCGACCCAGGAGTAGATCTGCGCGCTGAACACCTTCAGCTTCGCGTGGCTGAAGGTGGCGGTGATCATCGCGAGGAGGCCGGGACGGTCGTCCGCGACCACGCAGAGCTCGACGTAGGGATCGCTCTTCGTCAGGACGCGGATGCTCGCCGTCTTCTCCATGGCCTCCTTCGCGAAGAGGGCATGGTCGACGATCTCGCGCGGCTCGTTCGCGTAGAGGTACCGCTCGGGGAGAGCCGCGATGAAGTGCTCGAAGTAGTCGCGGTCCTGGTCACCGCGTTCCTTCCAGAGCGCGAACACCTCGTTCTTCACCGCCTCGGAGCGCGCGGGGCCGTGCGACGGCGCACCCGCCAGGTGCCGCTCGGCGGCCACGTACAGCTCGTCGAGCATGCGCCGCTTCCAGCTCGTCATCGAGCCGGGGCTGGTCGTCGTCACGTCAGCGAGGGTCAGCAGATAGAGCTCGCGCAGCCCTTCCCTGCCCCGGACGTCGTTCGCGAACTCCTCCAGCGTACGGGGGTCGTCGATGTCCCGTCGCGTGGCGACGTGGTACATGCGAAGGTGCTTCAGCACGTGGTGCTGCACCTCGACGATGTCGGAGTCGGCCACGGCGAGGCGCTCGAGGACCACGCGCGCGAGCTCCGCTCCGCGCTCGGGATGATGCCGACCGCCGAGGTCCTTGCCGATGTCGTGTAGGAGGGTGGCGAAGAAGAGCACGCGCGGGCGCGGCAGCTCGGCGGCGAGCCTGCACGCGAGCGGATGCTCCGCTGCGAGATCCCCCCGGCAGAGCGCGCGCAGCTGATCCACCGCGGCAACCGAGTGCACGTCCACCGTGTACACGTGATAGATGTCGTGGTGCACGCGGCCGACCACCGGTGCAAATTCCGGGATCATCGCGACGAGGAGACCCACGTCGTGCAGGTCGTAGAGGACGGACCCGTGCCGGAGCTTCGTCTGCTGGACGACGCAGACGAGGCGCAGGAAGAGCTCCGCCGCTTCCTCGCTTTTGCGAAGGGCCGCGCAGAAATCCGGGCTGGAGGCCGCGCGTGCCACCGCGTGACGGGCGAAGTCGTAGACCGGTAGATCCCGCCGCACGGCCTCGTCGTACAGCCGGAGCGCGAGCGCGGGGTCGTGGTAAAGCGCCTCCGCGTCGACCAGCGACACGGCCTCCCTCTGGAGCTTCAACCCGCGGCCGATGGGCGTCTCGCGAGGACGCCGTCGCGGCGGGGGCTTGGCGCGCGCGAGGATCATCTCCCGGGCGCGAGCGACCGCCCGCGCGTGCCGGTAGTAGTCGCTCATGAAGAGCTCGACGGCGTGCCCGCCTGTCCCGTAACCGAGCTGATCGGCGAGCCGCTCCTGCTGATCGAAGCTCAGGCGATCGGCGCGGCGCCCCGCAGCCAGGTGGAGCAGGTTCCGGACGCGGAAGAGCAGACTCCGCCCCGCTTCGATCTCCGCCCACTCGCGCGGGACGAGGATGCCGATGCGCATGAGCTCGCTCAGATCCTGGACGCGCCAGCGGGCACGCGCGGACCAGTGGGCGATATCGAGGTCGCGCAGGCCGCCCTCGCCGTTCTTCACGTCGGGCTCGAGCAGGAATACCGAGCCGCCGAAGCGCTCGTGGCGCTCCTCCGCGCTCGTCTCCAGCCGATCGAGGAACCCGCCGAGATCCCCGGGACCGAAGACGCCTTCGAAGGCGCGATCGAGGAGCGCAGCGTCGGCGTTGGAATCCCCCGCGATCGTCCGCCAGTCGAGCAGCGAGGTGGCCGTCGGCAGATCCGTGCGGGCGAGGTCGATGAAGTCGGAAGCGGTGACGACCTGGTGCCCGATGGAGAGCCCCGCGTCCCACAGCGGGTAGAGCAGCGCCTCCGCCGCGGGCGAGACGCTCGACGCCTCGCCCTCGCAGAGCAAGCGCACGTCCAGGTCGCTGAAGGGGGAGAGCGCCGCGCGCCCGTAGCTGCCCACCGCCGCGAGAGAAAGCGGGGTCCAGTGCTTTCCGCGCGTCATCGCGGTGCGAGCGGCGTGGAACAGCGCCGACAGCAGCCCGTCATACACCTTGGCGTACCGGCGGCCGGCAGGGAGCCCGGCCTCCAGCGAGCCGTTGGTGATCATCTGCTCGACGCCAGCGCGGTGCTGACTCAAATAGCGACGCAGCTCGGGCACGAGCTGAGAAGAGAGCTGCTCGAGCAGCGGTCGCTCGCTGCGGACATCGTTCGGAGCCGGATTCGCCATCGACGGGTGGGACGGGCGCCCCAGGGTCGGGCCTTTATAGCGCAGACTGCCCAGCCTGGAAGAGAGAGGCGCGGCGGCCGGGCGTCTCCTCGGTCCGTGCTAGCCTCCGACCACCGTTTTCCATCGCAGGCGGTGGCCCGACGCCGTCGCTTCAAGCAAATACGAGGCCCGCTTGCGAAATCCCTCCGATCGCGTTCGCGCCCTCCGCTTTTCCCTGGCGCTGCTGGTGCCGGGCGTGGCCCTGTTTTTCGCCCCACCCGCTCGCGCCTACTGCCGTGCGACCACTTGCGGTGCCGTTTCGAGCGCGGCCTGTCCGCTCGATGCGAACGGCTGCGCGACGGCTGGCACGCCGCTCTCCTGGTCGACTGCGTGCCTGTCGTTCGCCGTCGACCAGGCCGGCTCGCCGAAGCGCGGGATCTCCTACGACGTCTTCGACGGCGTCGTGCGCCTCGCGCTCCAGCAGTGGCTCGCCGTGGACTGCGGTGGTGGCCGGCATCCGTCGATCGCACTCTGGGACGCCGCGGACTTCGCCGGCTCGCTCGTCTGCAGCAAGGCCGAGTACAACCAGGCCGCCCCCAACGCCAACGCATGGATCCTTCGAGACGACGCCTGGCCGTACACGGATACGGGGTCCGAGTTCGCCCACACGACGGTGACCTTCGACGCCGCGAGCGGGCGGATCCTGGACGCCGACGTGGAGATCAACTCGCACGGCGTCGAGCTGACCACCTCCGACGACGTGATCGTCGCCGACCTTCAGTCGATCGCGACCCACGAGGCCGGCCACTTCCTCGGCCTGGCCGATTCGGCGGATCCCGACGCGACGATGAGCCGCGCGTACTCGCCCGCGAGCCGCAAGGCGCGCTCGCTCTCGAGCGACGACAAGGCGGCAATCTGCGCGCTTTACCCGCCGGATCGCGACGTGCCTGCGTGCAGCGATCCCTCGCCGAACCACGGCTATTCTCGCTACTGCGCCGGGGCCACGAGTCCACCGGGATGCGCGCTGACGCGGGCGGCATCGCCGCCGTCGTCGAGCGCGCTCCTCGCTGCCACCGGAGCTCTGTACTGGGCATCACGCCGGCGGCGCGCCACCCGCCGCCGGTGCTCCTGCGGCACGCGCCCGTGAAGAAGGACTCCTCGGAGCTCGTCGTCGTCGCGGGCGAAGCGTCCGGTGACGCCCTCGGCGCGGAGGTGCTGGACGAGCTCCGGATCGCATGCTTCGGGCTCGGCGGCCCGCGGCTCGTGCGGGCCGGAATGAACGCCGTCGCCGACGTGATGCCCGCCGCCGCGATGGGGGTGCCCGCGGTGGTCGCGGCCGCGCCGAGGCTCGCTTCCGCCGTGCTCGCGCTGTCCTCCGCCGTACGTCGACGGCGGCCGAGCGCCGCGCTCCTCGTCGGGTTCTCGGAGGTGAATGCGCGGCTCGCGCGATGGCTCAAGGGCCGCGGCACACGCGTGCTGTGGTATGCGCCGCCCCAGGTCTGGGCCTGGAGGCCGCGCCGCGCCGAACGCATCGCGGCCGAGTGCGACGCGCTCGCGGTGCTCCTGCCCTTCGAGGCCGAATGCTGGGTGCGCGCGGGCGCGGCCGTGGAGTACGTCGGTCACCCGGCAGGGCTTCACGCGGCTGCACCGGGCGCTCCGCGGCGCGAACTAGTCCTCCTTCCGGGCAGCCGCGCTCACGAGGTCCGTGCCCACCTCGGCCCGATGCTCGGCGCAGCGGAGCATCTCTCGCGCGCCGGGTACGTCTCTCGGCTCGTGGTGGCCGAGGCGCTCGATCCGCGCACGGCGTCTTGGGCGTCAGAGAGAGCTCGCCGCGCCGGCGTCCGCGTCACGGGAACGGGCCCCGGAGCGCTCGCCTTCGCCGCCGCCGCGGTCGTGGCGAGCGGCACCGCGACGCTCGAGTGCGCCGCCGCTGGCGTGCCGCCCGTCATCGTCTATCGCACCGACCGTGTCACGTTCGCGCTTGCGCGGCGCCTCGTCAGGGTGGAGCACGTGGGCTTGCCGAACCTGGTGCTCGGCCGGCGCGCGTTTCCCGAGCTCCTCCAGGGCGAGGTCACGGCCGCGCGCGTCGCTCGCTCGCTCTGCGACGTCCTCGCGACGCACGCCGCGCACCGGGCGCGCTGCGACGAGGTGCGCGCCGCGCTCGCCGCTCCCCTCGACGCACGGCGTCCATCCGAACGCGTCGCTGCGCTCCTTCGACCATGGCTCGCGTGAAGAAGCCGTCACAGCGAAGAGCCCCCGTGGCGTCGAAGGCAGCGACGCCGGCGCCGGGGCCATCGCGCCACGTCCTTCGCTGGGCCGTCGTGCTCTCGCTCGGGCTGCTCGCGCTGCGGCTCCGGCTCGCCGAGCTCGTGGGTTTCGGGGACGCGGAGGCCCTGTACGCGAGCTACGCGCTCCATCCGCAACCGGCGTATCTCGATCACCCCGGGCTCGTCGGCGCCGTCGCTCGCTTCGTGGGCGACGGCGGCGCCCCGTCGCCGCTCTCCGCTCACCGGTTCACGGCCTTCGTCGCGACGGCGGTGCCCTGGCTCGGCGTGGCGGCGGCGCGCGCCGCAGGAGCGCGGGGCGACGGCGCGTACGTCACCTTCTTCGCCCTCGCGTTGCTTCCGGAGATGTCCATCGGCCTCTTCGGACTCACGCCGGATCTGGCGCTCTCGGCGCTGTGGCTCGGGAGCCTCGCGTGCGCGGCCACGGCGCTCCGGAGCCCCCCGGGCACTCGCACGGCGCTCGTCTCGACGGTGTTCATGGGACTCCTCGTGGGGTTGTCCGTCACGGCGAAGGCGACGGGCGTCCTGCTCGCGCTCGCGCTCGTCGCGGCCTTCGCCGGACGGGGCGCGCGCGCACACCTGCGCACCGCCGCGCCGTGGGCTGCGGCGCTTTCGGCGGCGATCGTGGTGACGCCGCTCGCGCTGTGGGAGAAGGCACACGGCTTTCCGCTGCTCGCGCATCGTCTGGTCGCGACCCAGTCCGCCGCAGCAGTCTCCCTCCGCAACGCGGCCGGCCTGGTCCTCGGGCAGCTTCTCTACGTGACGCCGCCATTCCTCTGGCAGGCGTACGTCGCGCTGCGGCAGCTCTGGCAGCGGCGTGAAGATACCGTCGAGAGGATGCTCTTCCTCGCCTCGGCGGTGCCCGCCGTGCCGCTCGCGGCGCTCTGCCTGTGGTCACGGGTGGCGGAGCCACACTGGGTCGCTCCAGCGTACCTGTCGCTCGCGGTCGCGGTATCCCGGCTTCCACACCCGGGAAAGGCCGTGACACGGGCCTGTGTGGCCGTCGGCGTGGTCGCACCCGTCGTTGCCTTCGTGCTGGTGACCACGCCGCTCGTCCCGAAGCTCTCCGGCAAGGGATACCGCCCGCGCTACGACCTGGTGAACGACCTGTACGCGTGGCAAGCAGGCTTGCCGCTCGTCCGCGCGGAACTCGACGCCGTCCGGGGCGAGGGCTACGCGCCGTACGTCGTCGGCCCGCACTGGACGGTGTGCGCCCAGCTCCACGCGGGCCTCGGCGCCGCGGTCCCCGTCGGGTGCGCCACGAAGGAGGGCGACGACTTCGCCGGTTGGTTCCCGAAGCGCGCCTGGACGGAGGCGCCCGTGATCCTCTACGTCACCGACGATCGCTTCCCCGCGAGCCCGGCCGTGCAGTTTCCCCACCGCGACGTCGTGCGCATCCAGAGCACCCAGATCTTGCGGGGAGGGCGCGTCGTGCGGACCATCCGCGTCGCGCGACTAGAACGCGCCGCGAGCGCGCGCCGCTGAGCGGCTTTCG
>CAYUAW010000176.1:9430-14285 GCA_964442485.1 uncultured Polyangiaceae bacterium | reverse complement strand
GACCATCGTCAGCTGCTGGCGGCGCTCCGCGCCTTCCGCCGCGGCGAGTTCGAGATCCGGCTTCCCGACGACCTCGGCGGGGTCGACGGCCAGATCGCGGAGACCTTCAACGAGCTCACGCAGTTCGCGGAGGGCCTGCGGAGCGAGGTCGTCGAGCTGCGCCAGACGGTGGGGCGCGAGGGTCGCACCCACCGTCGCCTGGGGCGCGGCGCGGCGCGCGGCGGCTGGGGCGACTACGTGATCGGCGTCAACGAGGTGCTCGACGACGTCACCGCGCACACCGCCGACGTCGCCCGCGTGCTCACCGCGGTGTCGAAGGGCGATCTCGGTCAGACCATCGACCTCGACGGGAAGGACGTCTCGCTCCGCGGGGACTTCATGCGCCACGCGCGCATCGTGAACGGCATGGTCGCCCAGCTCGCGGCCTTCTCCTCGGAGGTGACGCGCGTCGCGCAGGAAGTGGGCGTCGAAGGGAAGCTCGGCGCGCAGGCGCGCATCCGCGGCGTCTCCGGCGTGTGGAAGGAGCTCACCGACAGCGTGAATCTGATGGCGTCGAACCTGACGGATCAGGTTCGCGAGATCGCGCGTGTGACCACCGCAGTGGCCGGTGGAGATCTCGGCAAGACGGTGAACATCGAGGCCAAGGGCGAGATCCTCGAGCTGAAGAACACCATCAACACCATGGTCGACCAGCTCAGCTCCTTCGCCTCCGAGGTGACGCGCGTCGCGCGCGAGGTCGGTACCGAGGGCGTCCTCGGCGGTCAGGCGCAGGTGCGCGGCGTCTCCGGCGTGTGGCGGGAGCTCACCCAGAACGTGAACTCCATGGCGAACAACCTGACCACGCAGGTCAGGAACATCGCCGAGGTCTCGACCGCCATTGCGGCGGGGGATCTCTCCCGGAAGATCACCGTCGACGTGAAGGGCGAGCTGCTCGAGCTGAAGAACACCATCAACACGATGGTCGATCAGCTGGGCGCCTTCGCGTCGGAGGTGACGCGCGTCGCGCGCGAGGTCGGCACCGAAGGCGTGCTCGGCGGCCAGGCTCGGGTGGCGGCGGGCAGCGGCGTGTGGCGCGAGCTCACGGAGAACGTGAACTCCATGGCGTCGAACCTGACCAGCCAGGTGCGAAACATCGCGGAGGTGATCACCGCCATCGCGCAGGGCGACCTTCGCCACAAGATCACCGTGGACGCCCGCGGCGAGATCCTCACGCTGAAGAACACCATCAACGCCACCGTCGACAAGCTGAACCGCTTCTCCGCGGAGGTGAACCGGATGGCTCGGCTGGTCGGCACCGAGGGAACCCTCGGGGTGCAGGCCGACGTGAAGGACGTGTCGGGCGTCTGGAAGGAGCTCACCGACAACGTGAACCTGATGGGTCGGAACCTCACCGACCAGGTTCGCGACATCGCGACCGTCACCACCTCCGTCGCGAACGGGGATCTCTCGAAGAAGATCACCGTCGAGGTGAAGGGCGAGCTGCTCCAGCTGAAGAACACCGTCAACGCGATGGTCGATTCGCTGAGCTCCTTCGCCTCCGAGGTGACGCGCATGGCGCGCGAGGTGGGTACGGAAGGCGTCCTCGGCGGCCAGGCCGTCGTGCGGGACGTGTCCGGCATCTGGCTCGAGCTGACGCAGAACGTGAACTCCATGGCGTCGAACCTGACGAACCAGGTCAGGAACATCGCCGAGGTCGCGCGCGCGGTCGCCGCCGGCGATCTATCGAAGAAGATCACGGTGGGCGCTCGCGGGGAAGTTCTCGAGCTCAAGACGATCTTGAACGCGATGGTCGATCAGCTGAACGCCTTCTCGGCGGAGGTGACGCGCGTAGCGCGCGAGGTGGGCGTGGAAGGGCGCCTCGGCGGTCAGGCCGACGTCGCCGGCGTTCGCGGGGTCTGGAAGGAGCTGACGGACAACGTGAACCTGATGGCGTCGAACCTGACGAACCAGGTTCGCGACATCGCCACGGTGACGACCGCCGTCGCGAAGGGCGATCTCACGCGCAAGATCCTGGTCGACGCCAAGGGCGAGTTCCTCGAGCTGAAGAGCACCATCAACACCATGGTCGACCAGCTCGGCGCGTTCGCCGACCAGGTCACGCGGCTCGCGACCGAGGTCGGCACAGAGGGCAAGCTCGGCGGTCAGGCCGACGTGCGCGGCGTCGCCGGCACGTGGCGCCACCTGACCGACGCGGTGAACTCCATGGCCACCAACCTGACCGACCAGGTCAGGAACATCTCCCAGGTGGCGACCGCCATCGCGCAGGGCGATCTGCAGAAGAAGATCATCGTCGACGCGAAGGGTGAGATCCTCGAGCTGAAGAACACCATCAACACGATGGTCGATCAGCTGAGCGCCTTCGCGGAGCAGGTGACGCGCGTCGCGCGCGAGGTCGGCACGGAAGGCAAGCTCGGCGGCCAGGCCTCAATCGAGGGCGTCCGCGGCGTGTGGAAGGAGCTGACCGACAACGTGAACCTGATGGCGTCGAACCTGACGAACCAGGTTCGCGACATCTCGCAGGTCGCCACCGCCATCGCGCAGGGCGACCTCAGCCGGAAGATCGCCGTCGAAGTCCGCGGCGAGCTCCTCGATCTGAAGAACGTCATCAACACGATGGTCGACCAGCTGAGCGCCTTCGCCGATCAGGTGACGCGCGTGGCGAGAGACGTCGGCGTGGAGGGCAAGCTCGGCGGCCAGGCCGAGGTTCGCGGCGTGCTCGGCGTGTGGAAGGAGCTGACGGACAACGTGAACCTGATGGCGTCGAACCTGACCGGCCAGGTTCGCGACATCGCGACGGTGACGACTGCCGTCGCCAACGGCGACCTCACCCGCAAGATCACCGTCGACGTGAAAGGCGAGCTGCTCGAGCTGAAGAACACCATCAACACGATGGTCGATCAGCTGAACGCCTTCGCCGCCGAGGTGACGCGCGTCGCGCGCGAGGTGGGTACCGAAGGGCAGCTCGGCGGCCAGGCCGAGGTGCGCGGCGTATCCGGCGTGTGGCGCGGCCTGACCGACAACGTGAACCTCATGGCGAGGAACCTCACGGAGCAGGTGCGCGGCATCGCGCGGGTCGTCACCGCGGTCGCCAACGGCGACCTCGACCAGAAGCTCACCCTGGAGGCCAAGGGCGAGATCGCGACGCTGGTGGAGACGATCAACGGCATGACGGTGACGCTCTCGACGTTCGCCGAGCAGGTGACCGGCGTGGCCCGCGACGTCGGCGTCGAGGGACGCCTGGGCGGCCAGGCCGACGTGCCCGCTGCCGTCGGCGTGTGGCGCGATCTGACGAACAACGTGAACGAGCTCGCCGGCAACCTGACGCGCCAGGTGCGCGCCATCGGCGACGTCGCGACCGCCGTGACGAAGGGCGACCTGACGCAGTCCATCACCGTCGACGCGCGCGGCGAGGTTGCGCTGCTGAAGGACAACGTCAACCAGATGATCGGCACGCTCGCCGAGACGACGCGCGTGAACCAGGAGCAGGATTGGCTCAAGACGAACCTCGCGCGGTTCACCCGAATGCTGCAGGGCCAGCGCGATTTGCTCACCGTCGCCGATCAGGTGCTGTCGGAGCTCGCCGCCGTCGTCAGCGCGCAGCATGGCTCCTTCTTCATGGCGGAGGTGAACGAGAACAAGACGAACCTGAAGCTCTTCGCGTCGTACGCCTACAAGGAGCGCAAGAACGTCTCGAACTCGTTCGGCCTGGGCGAGGGCCTCGTCGGGCAGGCGGCCCGCGAGAAGAAGCGCATCCTCGTGACGGACGTCCCGCAGGACTACATCCGCATCAATTCCTCGCTGGGGGAGGCGAAGCCGCTCAACATCGTCGTCGTTCCCATCTCGTTCGAGACGGAGATCAAGGGCGTCCTCGAGCTCGCGTCGTTCCAGCGCTTCAGTGACACGCAGCTCGCGTTCCTGGAGCAGCTGGTGGAGAGCCTCGGCATCGTCGTCGCCACCATCGAGGCGACGATGCGCACCGACGAGCTGCTCCGTAAATCCCAGAGCATGGCCGACGAGCTCCAGACCCAGCAGGAGGAGCTGCAGCAGACGAACGAGGAGCTCGAGGAGAAGGCCCGTCAGCTCACCACCCAGAAGGGCGAGGTCGAGCGCAAGAACCGCGAGGTCGAGCTCGCGCGGCAGGAGCTCGAGGAGAAGGCCGAGCAGCTGGCCCTGACGTCCCGCTACAAGTCGCAGTTCCTCGCGAACATGTCGCACGAGCTTCGCACGCCGCTGAACAGCCTGCTCATCCTCTCGCGGCAGCTCGTCGACAACCGGGACCAGAACCTCTCCGCGCGGCAGATCGAGTACTCGCGCACCATTCATCAGTCGGGCGCGGATCTCCTCGCGCTCATCAACGAGATCCTCGACCTTGCCAAGATCGAATCCGGGACGATGGGCGTCGACATCGTCCAGGTCGGAATCGCCGATCTGCGCGACTACGTCGATCGGACTTTCCGGCACGTCGCCGACGACAAGCACCTGAAGTTCGACATCGAGGTCGCGCCGGGTGTGCCGGATACGATCCGTACCGACGAGATGCGGCTCCGTCAGGTCCTCAGGAACCTCCTCTCGAACGCGCTCAAGTTCACGGAGTCGGGGCGCGTCCGCCTCGCGATCACGCAGACGACCGTCGCCGAGTGGAGCGTCGACAACGAGACGCTCAACGCCGCGCGCGCGGTGCTGGCCTTCTCGGTGTCCGATACCGGCATCGGCATCCCGAAGGACAAGCAGAAGATCGTTTTCGAGGCGTTCCAGCAGGCTGATGGCGGCACGAGCCGGAAGTACGGCGGCACCGGGCTCGGTCTCGCGATCAGCCGGGAGATCGCCGGGCTCCTCGGGGGCGAGCTGCACCTCA
>CAYUAW010000176.1:1620-9330 GCA_964442485.1 uncultured Polyangiaceae bacterium | reverse complement strand
GAGCTCGGGCGCGCTCTCAAGCCCGACGCCATCACGCTCGATCTGCGCCTGCCGGACATGGATGGCTGGGTGCTCCTCGATCAGCTCAAGCACGACGCGGACACGCGCCACATCCCGGTGCACGTCATCTCCGCCGCGGACGAGGAGCGCCGCGGGCTCGAGTGCGGCGCCATCGCGTTCCTGCGCAAGCCGGTGGAAGCCGAGGCGCTGGAGCAGGCGCTCTCGCGCATCCGCAACGTCGTCGAGCAGCGCGTGAAGCACCTGCTCATCGTGGAGGACGACGAGGTGCAGCGGCAGAGCCTGGTCGAGCTCATCGGCGGCCAGGACGTGCAGGTCACCGCCGTCGAGAGCGGCGAAGCGGCGCTGGCCGCGCTCGCCGAGCAGGCCTTCGACTGCATGGTGCTGGATCTGCGGCTGCCGGGCATGACCGGCGTCGACCTCATCAAGGCCGCGAAGGGGCGCCTCGCTCTGCGCAGGATGCCGGTCATCGTCTACACCGGGAAGGATCTCACGCGGGAGGAGGAGACGGAGCTCCGCCAGGTGTCCGAGTCCATCATCGTGAAGGACGTTCGTTCACCCGAACGCTTACTCGACGAGACGGCGCTCTTCCTGCACAGGGTGGAGTCGAGCCTTCCTCAGCCGTCGCGCGACATCCTGCGGCGCCTCACGGAGACGGATCCTGCGCTCGTCGGCAAGACGGTTCTCCTGGTCGACGACGATGCGCGCAACCTGTTCGCCATCACGACCATCCTCGAGCAGCACGAGATGAAGGTCGTCTACGCCGAGAACGGCCAGGACGCTCTCGACAAGCTCGCCGCCAACGACTCGATCGACATCGTGTTGATGGACATCATGATGCCAGAAATGGACGGCTACGAGGCCACCCGGCGGATCCGCGCTGAGCAGAAGTACGAGCGCCTCCCGGTCATCGCCCTCACCGCGAAGGCGATGCAGAGCGACCGCGAGAAGTGCATCCAGGCCGGTGCATCCGACTACATCACGAAGCCCGTGGACCCCGACCAGCTCGTGTCGCTCCTCCGCGTATGGCTCTACCGCTGAGCGAGGAGCAGCCGGAAGCCACCCCCGCGGGCAATTCGCGCTCCGTCGAAGCGCTTGAGGTGGAGCTTCTGATCGCGGGCATCGCCCGACGGTATGGCTACGACTTCTCCAACTACGCACGGACGTCGCTCACCCGGCGCCTCCGCCGGGCCGTGCGGGAGGAGGGCTTGTCGACCATCTCCGCGCTGCAGGATCGCGTGCTGCACGATCCCGTGGCCATGTCGCGGGTCATCGAGTCCATCTCCGTGCACACCACGAACATGTTCCGCGACGGTGACGTGTATCGTGCGATCCGCGATCAGGTGGTCCCCGTTCTGAAGACGTATCCCTTCGTGCGCATCTGGCACGCCGGCTGCTCCTCCGGCGAAGAGGTGTACTCGCTGGCGATCCTCCTCCAGGAAGAGGGGATCTACGATCGATGCCGCATCTACGCGACCGACATCAGCGATTCGATCCTGGACAGAGCCAAGCGGGGAATCTTTCCGCTGCGGGCGATGCGCGAGTACACCTCGAACTACCAGAGCGCAGGCGGGACGCAGGATTTCTCGTCCTACTACGCTGCTGACGCTGCGAACGTAGTCTTCCGCCAGTCGCTGCGACGCAACATGATCTTCTCGCAGCACAACCTGGTGTGTGATGCGGCGTTCAACGAATTCCAGCTCATCCTGTGCAGAAACGTCGTCATCTACTTCGACCAGACTTTGCGGTCGCGCGTCCACGAGCTCATTCACGCGAGCCTCGCCAAGCTCGGGATCCTAGTGCTCGGCAAGCGCGAATCCATTCGCTTCACGCGCGTCGAGCCGCTTTACCAGGAGCTCGTGCCGAACCTCCGCATCTACCGGAGGATGCAGTGAGCGTCATGCCGGTGTCGCCCGCGTCGGTGCAGAACGACGGCGAGGGACTGATCGTCATGGGCGCGTCGCTCGGCGGCTTCGACGCGGTCCGGCTGCTCCTCGGAGCGCTGCCGCAGGACTTCTCCGTTCCCATCGTCCTCGTGCAGCATCGCATGAGCGATCCCGATGGTCGGCTCGTCGAGCTCCTCGGCGCGCAGTCACGGCTACCGGTATCGGAACCGGAAGACAAGGATCCCATCCTGCCCGGTCGGGTGTACCTGGCCCCCTCTGACTACCACCTGCTCGTCGAGCGCGGCTTCTTCGTGCTGTCCACCGATGAGCCCGTCTGTCACGCGCGTCCGTCGATCGACGTGCTCTTCGAGTCCGCAGCAGATTCGTACGGCGCGACGGTCATCGCCATCGTGCTCACCGGCTCGAACCGAGACGGCGCCGAGGGAGCTCGCTCGGTGAAGCGGGCTGGAGGACGCGTCCTCGTGCAGGATCCGCGCACGGCGCTCAGCCCCGTCGCTCCGGCGGCCGCGCTGGAGACCACAATTGTCGACGCCGTGCTCACGCTGGAAGAGATGGTGCCCCGGCTGAGCGAGCTCTGCGCACCGCGCGACTGGTCGCTCCGTTGACCGGCACCCGAGCGGGGCTCCGCATATGCGCCCGCGTCCCCGACGTACCCGCCAACTGACGCCGCAGCGCGTTTACGCGCGACACGACGCCCGTCGATCGAAGGATCGACGGGCGTCCCTGTACGCGCGACCGGGCGCGCACTTCGCGCCGGGAGGGCAGCGAGCGCGGTGCTACTGGGCCTTCGTGGGCGAACCGGTGGACGCGAGCTGCTCGACCCGCACCGTGGAGTAAGCGAGCTCGCGTGCCCGCTGCCAGATCTCGTCGTCGGTACGGCTGTTCTGGCCGACGACTCTCACCTCGTATCCCGAGCCCGCCGAGCTGACGGTCACGCTCGTCACGCGACCGCTCTCGGGGTGAAATGGATCCGCGCCGTTCAGCTGGCGACCGTAGGCTGCGTGGCAGCTCAGCACCCGCTCGAGATACTCCTGCGACATGCCGGGGGCAGCGTGCAGGTAGAGCGCGGTGCCCGGCTGTGTGCCGGTGACGGAGACGGGGCGCTCGGCGGCTACCCGATCAGCACCGTAGACGACCTCCGGGGCGAGCTCGGTGGCGACGACCTGGCTCGTGTCGCCGAGCTTCTGGCACCCTGCCTCCGAAGCGACCTGCGGCTCCGCGCGATTCGACGCACACGACATGGCGAGCGCGCCGCACGCGCCGGCGACCAACGACAAAGTTTTCAGCATGACGTCCTCTCTGTTTCTCTTGTGATCTTTTACCCGCGTGAGATTTAGGACCCCGCCGAGCGTCCGCAAGCGTTCCAGGGCGAAAGGCCGAAGTTCGTGTGGGTGCCAACTTCGAGAGACTCGGTGCTCGTCACGAAAACGTCCGAAAACGATCCATCGGTAGAGTCATTGCCTTGCGATGACGTACGCCGACACCAGAAGCGGGTTCGTCTCGGCCGCCGCGGGGACGGGATGGGCGCGCGCGATGACGTGCTTTGCCTTGGCTGCGTGCGCGCACTTCGCGCTATTCCGGATGAGTGTCGGTGCACAATCGGGCCGAGCGCACGACAGTGGGTCGGCCGGCGGATTGGATTCCTCGTTCGAGGTGACGCTCGAGCCGACCTGGCGCTCGGACCCGGAAGCAGCAAGACCGCCGTCACACCCGGAGCCGCCCGACGTGCTCGGCGGTCCCGCTCGAGTGAGCGCACCGACGGCTCTTCGCGTGCGGCTCGCGCCGGCGGCGCCGCGTCCAGTCAGGGAGTCGTTCCTCGAGCGAACCGCTGCGCTGGGATCGACGTCGGTACCGTCGTCGACGCCGTCGGAGCGCGGCGTGACGTGCGAGGACTGCCTCGCGACAGCCGCCCCCTCGAACCCGGCCGCCGGTGTCGTTTCGCGTCCACCGGGAATGCTACTGGCGTCCGCCGGCCGGCCTGCTTCCAGCGCGCGGCTGCGCTCGCACGGTCCACGGCTCACGACACCCGAGGCGTGCCGACGCTATTTTCCCCGCGAGGCTCGCGAGGATAGCGGCACCGTGCTCGTGTCGTTGCGAGTCACGGAAGCGGGCATCGTTTCACAGCCCGAGGTGCTCGCGGAGCTTCCACCGAGCCAGGGCTTCGGCCGCGCAGCGCTCGGTTGCGCAGGGCTCCTGAAGTTCGAACCGGCCGCGAGCGTATTCGGTGCGCGCATCGCCTCGGTGTCCGTCGTGAAGCTGCGCTTCGCGCGCTCGCGACGCGACTGATGTGCGGCAAATGTTCGAAACGACCGTTCGCTCGTGCTCCGGGCGCACACTGTTCGCGTCCGTCACGGGTGTGCCGAGCTGATCCGGCACACCAGCGCTCCGTCGATCGCGGCCTACATAGCCGCTGGAGCGACACGAGCGTCGCTCCGGACACGCCGATGGACGCTTCGCCGAGCACCATGATGTCGGAGCGACCGCACGTCACGGACGTCGCGATCGAACAGCCCGCGGACGGCAGAGCGCCGTCGGCAGGAGCCGACCGCTGGAAGATCGTACGGATCTCCGCGCCGTTCGTGCTCGCAGCGCTGAGCGTCGTTCTCCTGCGCGGTGAGCTGCCCGATGCGGGCCGCGCGCTCCGTCATGCGCGCCCGGTCGCGCTCCTCGCGCTGCCCCTCTTCTTAGTGTGGAATCACCTGGCCACGCTCGCGTGGCGCGCCTTGCTGCGCGCCTCGGGGGCGGCGGCTCTTCCGTTTCGGGCGCTAGTTCGTCTTCGCATAGAAGCACAGGCCGTCAACCAGATCGTTCCGGCGGCGGGCATGGCGGGGGAGGGGATGCGAGCGGTGCGCGCTGCCGCTCCGGGTGATCTGGGCGCGACGTCGCTGGCGACCGTGCTCGACAACGTCGCCGGAACGATGAGCGGACTCGTGTTCGCCGCGGGCGCACTCGGGCTCCACCTCTCGGCGCGCGCCGGGCGTACGGAGCTCGGTACGCTCATGGCGACGACGGTCGGGGCGCTGGTCCTGCTGGGCGTCATCACGCTGCTCCCCTTCCAGCTCGGGCACCGGTTCGTGCCGCGTCTGTCCAGGGAAGGCTGGGCACGCCGCCTGCTCGCGCCATTCGCGGATCGACGGCTCGAGATGCGCCGCGCGTTCGGTGAGGCCGTGGCGCTGCGGTTCCTCGAGCGCATCGTCTCTGCCGGCGAGGTCTTCGTCGCATTCGCGGCCGTGGGCGCGCCGCTCTCACCCTCGGACGCCGCGCTGGTCAGCGCCGTGTTCATCGTCGTGAGCTTCACCGTGTTCCTCCTGCCGGGGCAGCTCGGCGCCGCGGAGGCAGCCGTGACCACGGTGAGCGTGCTCCTCGGGGTTCCGGCGGCGCTCGGTCTCTCGGCGGCGCTGCTGCGGCGTGCGCGTCAGCTCGCCGTGTGCGCCATCGGCGTCGTCTCCATAGCCCTTCGTCGGCGCCACGTCGCACCGACCTCGGCAGTCGTTTCGCGTGGGGAGACGCCATGACCACGCTTCGGCTGCTCTATCTGCTGCCAGCCGACGGCTTCGGCGGCGCCGAGCGCCAGGGCGTCCACCACCTGGCAGAGCTGCCGCTCCACGGAGTGGACGTGGCTGCCTTCGTCGGCCCGAGCGAGTCGCTCGCTCGCGAGCTCTCGGCGTATCACGTCGAACGCCAGGCGCTCCCCAGCTTCCCACCGGCGACCGAGAGGGGCCCTCTCGCGATGCCGCGTAACCTGCTCCGCGGCACGAGCGCGCTGCTCTCTGCAGCAGACGACATCGAGCGCCGTCTGAAGGGATGGCAACCCGACCTCATCTTCGCGAACCGCACGTTCGCGTGGCTCGTCGGCGCACGGCTGTCGCGCAGGCTCGGCGTCCCGTACGCCATCCGCGCCGGGAGCCGCCCCGCGCACGACGCCCTCGGGCCTGCCATGTCGCTCCTCGACCGCGTCGCGCGGCCCGCGGCGGTCTTCTACAACTGCCGCGCGGTGAAGGAGTCGATCGCGTCGCGCTTCGATGCGCCTGCGTACGAGCTCCCGAACGTCGTCGATCTGGAACGCTTCGCGCCGGCCAGCAAGGAGGAGCAGCGTCACGCGCGAGCGGACCTCGGCCTCGCCCTCGAAGCCCCGATCGTGGGGCTGGCGGCGCGCCCCGCGCCCGAGAAGGGGTTCGACTTCCTGGCAGAGATCATCGCTCGCGTGGTGGCGCGAGAGCCGCGTACGCGCTTTGCCGTCGCCGGCGAGTTCGGCTTCCGCAGGGCGTACGAGGCGCGATTTCACGCGCTCGGGCTCGCGCACGCGGTGACCTTTCTCGGTCACGTCGACGTCACGCGCTTCTTCCGCGCCGTCGACGTCGTCGTCCTCACCTCTCGGACGCGCTCCATCGAGGCGTCGCCCAACGCCTTGCTCGAAGCCATGGCCGCCGGCCGTCCCATCGTGGCGACCGCCGTCGGCGGCATCCCGGAGCTCGTCACTCACGGCGAGGAGGGGTACCTGGTCCACGACGGCGACGCCGCCACGTTCACTCATCGGTTGCTCGGTCTGTTGCGCGTACCCGAGCTCCGTCGCGCGCTCGGGGGGCAAGGCCGCGAGCGCGCCGTCCAGCGCCATCAGCCGTCCACCGTCGTCGAGCAGCTCGCTCGCGACCTTCGAAGGGTTGCTTCGCAGCATCCGCGACACGACACCCAGACCCCCGGAGTCCCATGCGAGTCGATCACCCGTTCCGCACCGCTTTCGACCTTCTCGTTCGAAGGTCCCCCATCGAGGCCCAGCTGGTCGTCACCCGGCGCTGCAACCTGAGCTGCGGCTATTGCTCGGAGTACGACCAGCACTCGGCGGAGGTCCCCTTCGACGTGCTCGCGCGTCGCATCGACGCGCTCCACGAGCTTCACGCCGCGAACATCGCCCTTCTCGGCGGAGAGCCGCTCCTGCACTCACGCATCGACGACCTCGTGCGCCGGGCGGCCGCGCGCGCCCAGGTC
Organism: uncultured Polyangiaceae bacterium; assembly: GCA_964442485.1. GTDB lineage: Bacteria > Myxococcota_A > Polyangia > Polyangiales > Polyangiaceae > DASZVB01. The sequence continues at coordinate 2,419 of CAYUAW010000176.1, read as the reverse complement.
TCGATGACGACCAACGGCTTTCTGCTCGACCGCGAGATGATCGACCGCCTGGGCGACGCCGACCTCGCGAACCTGCAGATCTCGATCGACGCGCTCCGTCGCGATCCCGACCACTACGTCCAGAAGACGCTCCAGTCGCTGCGGCCGAAGCTCGAGCGGCTCGCCGCACACGCGCGCTTCGACGTGCACGTCACCACCGTCCTGTGCGGGGAGACCGTTGCGGAGTTCGACGCGCTCATGACCGCGCTTCGCGAGTACCCGTTCCGTGTCTCGGTGAACATCATGCACGACGTGCATGGGCAGGCCGTCGTCCAGGGCCCGGAGTTCGAGCGAGCGTGGGAGCGACACTTCGGCAGCGGCCGCGCGTTCGCCTACCTGGAGGAGGACTACGGACGGCGTCTGCTCGCCGGCGAACGCCCCGACTGGACCTGCCGCGCCGGTGGCCGCTTCCTCTACGTGGACGAGCACGGGACGGTCGAGCTCTGTTCGGGTCAGCGCGGCCGCATCGGCAAGACGATCGAGGAATTCACGGCAAAGGACCTGGAAACGAACCGCAACCAGAAGAAGGGCTGCGAGAAGGGCTGCAGCATCCTCTGCGTGTACCGCGATTCACTCCTCGACAACGACCCGCTCGCGCTTGGTCGCGCGCTTCTGCGCGGGATGCGCGCCGGCGCGTTCCGCTGGAGCGCTCCCCCGAAAGCCCACGACTCCCCGCGGCCCAGGCGACGCCTCCCTCTGGTGTCCACCTCGGCGAGCTGAATGCTCGTGTTTACATTCGCTCGTGGGCGGTCCGCGTCAC
>CAYUAW010000176.1:0-1520 GCA_964442485.1 uncultured Polyangiaceae bacterium | reverse complement strand
CACCCACTACGCGGAGCATGCCCTCGGCTCTGAGCTTCAGCCGTGCAGCGTCGGCGAGCCAGGACGAGGTCGGCTCTCGCCCCGCCGCTTTTCGTACGGCTGCCGCAAGCTCTGGATCGAAGGAGACGGCGAAACGCGAGACCGTCATACTACGATGTTACTAGGCATGGGCGGCGGATCACGAGCTCCACGGATGACAGGCGAGCGCCACACGTCACCTTGACGCGCCTGCGCGGCTGCAGAGTCTCACGCGCGGCGCTGGGTGGCCTTCCGTCGGAAACATTCTCTGGCCGCGCCTCGTTCCCGCGTTTGCGCAAAAATCCCCAGGCGCCCATGCGGCGTTGCCCGCTCGCGTCGCTGGCGAGCTACTTCGCGCCGCAGCTCTTCGGGTCGAGCAGGAACGTCTCGTCTTCCAGATCGTCGGTGACGTCGCCGGCGCCGCCGAACTTGTGGCTCGACCAGGGATCGAAGTGCATGAGCGTGGGCTCGCTCCAGCCGTTCTGCGGCGTGACGAAACCAGTGGTGGTCAGGTCGCGCGAGAGCGGACGGTCCGGCTCGCCCGCGTTCACGAAGGTGGGCTCGTCCGCGGATGCGCTGAGCCCGCAGCCGTGAAAATCGCAGAGCCACGAGTTGCAGGCCTGTCCGCTGGCGTAGTTGCCGTGCTTGTGAAAGCTCGAGTACACGACCGGGTACGGCGCGCCGGCGCGCTCTTTCGTGTCGCAGGGCTCGCAGCCGGGGAGCCTGCCGCAGATCGTCGACCGCTCGCACGTCGTGTTCTGGTGCGAGACGGCGCGTATGGCGAGGATGCCCGCGGGCGCGGGGACCTTGGGGTCGATGACCTCGCCGAAGGCCTCGTCGTCTCCCACGTGCGACCCGAGCCCGCGCAGCCCGCAGTCGCGCTCGTAGAGGACGACGTACCAGATGGCGAGCTTGCTCGCGTCGTCGGGGTGAGGCGATAGCCGGAAGAGGACGCCGTGGCGCGAGCAGTCCTCGCGCGGGTCGAGGGAGAAGTACGGGAAGTATTTCTCGGCGAGGGACTGCTCGGTCGCATCGTCGATGCCGTCGCCGTCGAGATCACAGGGCTCGTCGGTCGCGCTCGGGCCCGGGAACGCTCCCAGCGATTTCGCTCGCGCAGCGGCCAGCGCGGCTCGTCGTGAGTGGTGCGTGGTGCTCGACGCCTCGGCTCGGCTCACGCACGAGCACCCGCTCGCGATGGAGGCGCTCGTCAGCGCAACGAGCGATATTGCGACGGCCCGAAGCATGAGCGCGCGAGGATAACTCGTCCTGGCGCGCGGGCGTCGGCGGAGGGCGAAATGGCGGGAATCGGGCCACAGAGCGGTCGCCCGGCCTGGGGGGTGGCGCTCGAGAGAAGGGCGAAGTGGATGGGGGTGGGGCGGGAGCTCGGGGAAGGGGTCGGGCTTGAGGTTGGGGGAGAGGATGAGGTTGGGGGAGAGGGATGAGGGTGGGGGAGAGGGATGAGGGTGGGGGAGAGGGATGAGGGTGGGGGAGAGGGTGGGGGA
>CAYUAW010000175.1:7864-14367 GCA_964442485.1 uncultured Polyangiaceae bacterium | reverse complement strand
CCGCCGCGCCGACCGTGCCCGCCGCGCCGACCGTGCCCGCCGCGCCGACCGTGCCCGCCGCGCCGACCGTGCCGCCACTTCCGCTGGGCCCGACGACGTGACCAGTACTTCCGCCGTTCGTTCCCACGCTGCCGGCGAACCCGGACGACGTGTTGCCGGTGCCTACGGCCGTGGCACCGGTTCCGCTGGGCCCAGTGGCGGCGTTTGCGCCGCCACTGCCGACGACTGCGCCGCCGGTGCCCGCGATCAGGCTCTTGGCCGCGTTGGTCGCTTCGTCCCCGGCGGCGCACCCTCCGCCGAGGAACCCGAGCAGAGACGAACACGCCGCGATCCACCCGAGCCTGGAAGTCGGCCCAAACTCACTGGCATAGGAGCTCATGTCATTCCTTCTCGTTCCCCGGCCGCGCAAGCGACGTACGGATCAAGTTATGACGAAGCAATACTGCAGCAGAAGAAGCGTCTATTGCCGTCGTCCACCCAGCAGGCAGAGAGACACTATTACGTGCCTCGCGACGAACGCTACTCGCAACATGCAGAATAGATCCAGAAGGAATCTGCACACGCGCGCGAATGCTGTGTGTGTGAACGCAAAGGCAAAGTCAGACGCAGTCAGTCGCGTTTGACGCAGCGGTCCATCTCTTTGCAGCTCGCGCAACGGAGCGCACTGCGTTGCATCACGCCACGCGCCCCATCGCGAAGCCTGCTGTTCAGCGAATCTTGCCGAACTCCGATACCAGCTTGCTCAGGTCGTGAGACATCGCCGAGAGCGTGTGCGCGGAGTTCAGCGTCTTCGCCGCGCCCGCGGACGTGTCACGGGACGCCTCGGCGACGCCCGCGATGTTCCGCGCGATGTCGTTCGTGCCCTTCGCTCCTTCGCTGACGTTGCGGGCCATCTCGTTCGTGGTGGCGGTCTGCTCCTCGACGGCGCTCGCGATGGTGTGCTGGATGTCGTTGATCTGGTTGATGATCGTGCCGACCTCGCCGATGGCGCTGACGGCGCTCCGGGTGTCGGTCTGGATTGCCTCGATCATGCGGCTGATCTCCTCGGTGGCCTTGGCCGTCTCCTTGGCGAGCTCCTTGACCTCGTTCGCGACCACGGCGAATCCCTTGCCGCTCTCGCCGGCGCGCGCGGCCTCGATGGTGGCGTTCAGCGCTAGCAGGTTGGTCTGCTGTGCAATGGACGTGATCACCTTGACGACCTTGCTGATCTCGGTGCTGCTGTCTCCGAGTTTGGCCACTGTCACGTTGGTGCTCGCTGCCACGTTCACGGCGCGTCCGGCGACACGCGCGGCCTCGGTGGCGTTCTTGGCGATCTCGCGGATGCTCGCGGACATCTCCTCCGTGCCGGACGCGACCGTCTGCACGTTGTGACTCACCTGCTCCGAGGCCGCCGAGACGACGTTGGCCTGAGCAGCGGTCTCTTCCGCCGCGGAGCTCATCTGCTGGCTGACCCCCGAGAGTTCCTCGGCGGCGGCGCTGAGCGACTGTGCACTGGCCGCGACGCCCTTCAGGACTTCCTGCATGAGCGACCGCGTCCGCACCTGCTCGGTCACGTCGGTCGCGAACTTCACGACCTTGAAGGGCTTGCCGTTGAGATCGAGGATCGGGTTGTACGAGGCCTGGATCCACACTTCGCGGCCACCCTTGCCGACGCGCTTGAACTGGTCTGCGACGTACTCGCCGCGGCCGAGCTTTGCCCAGAATTCGCGATACTCGGGGCTGTTCCGGTAGCTGGCTTCGACGAACAGGCTGTGATGCTTGCCCTTGATCTCGTCGAGCGAGTAGCCGAGCGCGGACAGGAAGTGTTCGTTCGCCGTGAGGACGGTGCCGTCCATCGCGAACTCGATCACGGCCTGCGACTTGCCGATCGCTTCAATCTGGCCCGCATGGTCCGCCGCCTGCAGCTTGGACGCAGTGATGTCGGTGGCGAACTTCACGACCTTGAAGGGCCTGGCATTGAGGTCGAGGATCGGGTTGTACGAGGCCTGGATCCACACCTCGCGCCCGCCCTTGCCGATACGCTTGAATTCGTCCGCGACGTATTCGCCGCGTCCGAGCTTCGCCCAGAATTCGCCGTACGCGGGGCTGTTCCGGTAGCCGGCTTCGACGAACAGGCTGTGGTGCTTGCCCTTGATCTCGTCGAGCGAGTAGCCGAGCGCTGACAGGAAGCGCTCGTTCGCCGTGAGGACGGTGCCGTCCATCGCGAACTCGATCACGGCCTGCGACTTGCCGATCGCCGCAATCTGGCCGGCGTGGTCGGCCGCGATGAGCTTGGACTCCGTGACGTCGGTCGCGTACTTCACGACCTTGAACGGCTTTCCGTCGGCGTCGAAGATCGGGTTGTACGAGGCCTGGATCCACACCTCGCGCCCGCCCTTGCCGATGCGCTTGAACTCGTCCGCCACGTATTCGCCGCGTGCGAGCTTCGCCCAGAACTCCCGATAGTCGCCGCTGTTCCTGTAGCTCTCCTCGACCAGCATGCTGTGGTGCTTGCCCTTGAGCTCGTCGAGTGCGTAGCCGAGCGCCTTCAAGAAGTGGTTGTTCGCGGTACGGATCGTGCCGTCCATCGAGAACTCGATCACGGCCTGTGCACGCCCCACGGCGGTGAGCTCGGCCGCGTAGTGGGCATTCTGCTTCTCGAGATCGATGCTCTTCGTGACGACGTCCCAGGTCACCAGCCGCCCGACGGGTCGCTCGGCTCGGTCGAACAGGGCGGTGATGCGAAGCTTGAGCTTCTCCGACCCCGCTGTGACCACGCCCTCGTAGGGGAGGTTCTTCGCGCTGGAGACGCGCCGCCATTGAAGTGGCGGCTCGATCTGGAACACATCGAGCGTCCGGCCGGAGACCTCGTCGGGGCTGACGGAGAGGCTCGGCTCGATCTCGCGCAGGGTGTCGAGCGAAGCCTCGTTCACGTGGAGGATCGTCCCGTCGAGGTCGACGTACAGCACGTTGACGGGGGCGCTATCGAGCACGAGGCAGGTCGCCTTGCCGTCCGGGGAGTCGAGGTAGCTCGCGGCGGGCGGCACCGATTTGACGTCGTCGCGCCTGCTGTTGCCATTTCCACTCGGCCGCGGCTGCTCACTCTGCATGATGGATGGTCCTTTCCTCCGCCGAAGAGCGGGGAGCCGACTGGGCTCGTCCGGTACAACGGCACCGGGCGAGCGCGGGCTCATTAAAGAATGATTAACCGGTCGGCGCAGACGGTTCACCCGGCGGCAATTGCTGCGATGAGCTTCCGGAGGCCGGGAGCCGCGAACCCGGCCGTCTTGCGGGGGGCGAAGGCGCCCAGTACGAGCGCTCCGATGACGAAGGCCAGCACCGAGCCCGCGTCGTGCGAGGAGAACCGTCCTTGCGAGCGGTGCTGGATGGTGCCGATCTCCGTGTCGATGAGCTGGCGCACGTCTGCGAAGAGCTCCGGGTTGCGGACCGCCTCGGCGAAGACGCCGACCCAGCACCTGGCCGCGAGCAGGTCGGCGCGATCGTCGAGCCCCAGCGCGCCGTCCACGTAAGCGAGAAGCGCGTCCTCGCGCCCCTCGTAACCGCGGACTCGTCGGCGGAACCGTGCCACCAGGTCTCGCAGAAGCTCGCTCATGAGCTCTGCCTTGTTCTCGAAGTGGTGGTGGACGAGGCCTGGCGCCACCCCGGCCTCCGCCGCGACCGACGCGATGGTGGCTCCCGCATACCCGTGCTCGCCGAGGACCTTCGCGAAGGCGTCCAGGATTTCGCGCCGTCTTTCCTCTCGATTGCTCGGACGCCCCATAGATTGGTTGTGTACCCAATTTACGCATCGCAAGCTACCCCCATGCTCGAGCCACCCGGGAACCTCGCTTCGCGCTTCGAGCGGGCTGCCGTCGCCGCAGGTGCCACGCGGCAGTGCCGGCCGATCTTCGACGAGCTCGTCGATCGCTACGGAGAGGCGCACCGCCACTACCACACGCTGACCCACATTGACGCCTGTCTCTCGTGGCTGGACTGGTTCTGGGCGTTCGCGGAACGCCCGGAAGTCGTGGAGCTCGCGCTGTGGTTTCACGACGCCGTCTACGATCCCGAGAGCAGCGAGAACGAGCGAGATAGTGCGGCGCTCGCCCGCGAGCAGCTCGGCGAGCTCGGCATCGCGCCCGGGACTGCCGACATCGTCGCGCGCCACATCGAAGCTACGAAGGCCCACGTCCCGGTGGGGAGCGATTCGGCTCTGGTGCTCGATCTAGACCTCTCGATCCTCGGTGCACGTCGGAGCGCCTTCGAGCGCTTCGAGGCGCAGATCCGGACGGAGTATGCGCACGTTCCCGAGCCGGCCTTCTGCGAGGGCCGTCGCCGGGTTCTCGAGAGCTTTCTCGGAAGGCCCCGCATCTATCAGGTCGCGCCGATCCGTGAGGAGCTCGAGGCGCGAGCGCGCGGTAACCTCGCGCGCCGCATCGCCGAGCTCACCGGAGATCAGGTCTCGCTCAGCGTGAGTTCGTAGGCCTCCTTCACGTAGGGCACGACGGCGGCAAGCTCGGCTTCGTCGCGGAGCTTCGCGACGTGCGAGACGCGCGCCCTGTCGCGCGCCACCTTGAAGAACAGCGGGTGTTCGACCTCACGGTTCAGATGGATTGCGAGCCGCAGCGCATCCTTCATGAAGACGAGATCCGCGAAGATCCTCGTAGTGCGAAAGAGCGCGTAGCGGTCCTTCGCGACGATCTCGATACCCGTCCACGCCCGGAGCTCCTTCTCGAGAGCGTCATAGAGCTTCACGAGCGGCGTGGGCCTGTTCCGGAGCAGGGCGTCCCGACTACCGACTCCACACGAATGTCGCTGATTTTCATCGCGAAACTGGCGGTGGCACTCGGGGCACTTCCAGGTCGGGGGCATCGCGCTGAACCGAGCTTAGCCTGGCCGGCTCGCAGGGAGCGTCGAGGAACTCGCGGCGTCTACAAAACGGCGATGCGCCGAGGAGTGCACGGCTCCTCGGCGCAGTCGTCGGTCTCCCTTCGTTACGGGGTCGACGTCGGGTCGCTCGGGTCGCTGCCCCAGGCGAGCTCGTCGCGGTTGGCGTAGCCGTCACCGTCGCGGTCGATGCCGACGCGGAAGCCCGAGCCCGGCGGCACGCACGTGAAGGTGAGGACGTCCTCGTGGTGCCGGACCGTCCCTCGCAGCGCGGCGTCGCTCAGCGAGGGCGAACCACCGAGGTCGGGTACGAACGTGCCCTGCGAGAGGACGTAACCCACGTCGTCATCGTGCAGGGTGCCCTGCGCGACCAGGTCACACGCGCCTGCGGCCGCCTGCGCCTCGAGCAGATCGAGGCGCGCCGAGACGGACGAACCGTTCGACTCGGTGAGCGTCACCTGCTGACCGACGATCGGCATCAGGTTGCTGTCGAAGGCGAGCACGAACTCCGAGATCGCGCGCCGGAGCTGGAGGCCCTCGAGCGAGATCCCCTTTGCCCCGTTCAGCGGGTCCGCGTCGTCGGCGAAGAGGGGGATGCCTTCGGGGTTCGGCGGCGTGGTGATGCCGTTCGCGGTGAGGGGGCCCGTCGTGCGGAGGAACGAGACCGGCGTGAGGAAGTGTTCCAGGTTGCCGATGGCGCCGTCGTGCAGGTATCCGAAGCCACGGACGGCATCGACCGTGGGGTTGAGCGGAGGCACGAGCGACGCGACGTTCAGGACGGAGTCCGGCGACGAGCCGAACATGCCGACCTTCTGGTAGGCGTTACGCAGGTGCGGCACCTTGAACATCTGCGGCTCGTTCTCGAACGAGAGCCGCCCGTCCGTGCCGAAGAAGCCCGGGTGTCGCGTCGCGCCGGCATTGGCGCCGCGGTCCAGCACGTGGCAGCCGTTGCAGTCGTGGAAGCGATCCACGGGTGCCTCCGTGCCGTCGGGCCGCGTGTTGAAGAAGAACGCGCGCCCCGCTGCTTGCGTCGTGGTGAGCGAATTGTCGAGGTTGCGGATCGGGTTCGGTGGGTACGTCGACTCCAGGATGAAGTTCGTGAACGCCGTCATGTCCGCGTCCGCGAGCTGCGCCGGGTTGCCGACCAGGCCGGGGAAGGCGACGTTGAACGACTTGAAGGCCTGGAACTCGTCGAACATGCCCGAGTTCGGCTGCGCCGTGACGACCGGGTTGCCGCTGCCGTCGAGGAACGGGATTCCGATCTGCTGCGTCGCGCCGTTGCGGTCGCCGCGCCAGTGCATGGCGCCGTGGTTGTCGAGCCCGCGGAGGCTCTGGGTCGTCATCGGCCCCTTCACCGGCATGTACGCCGCGAAGACGCCCGCGATGGTCGGCCCGAAGAAGGAGATGATCGTCGCTTCCGGGACGTTGCGCAGATCGGACTCCTTGGCGAACGCCGTGGTGATCCGGAGCGGGATGCCGCCCGGGTTACCGAGGTCCCACGCGAGGCCGTCGAAGTCGCCGCCGATGTGGCAGCTCGCGCAGGCCTGATCGCCGTGAGCCGAGGTGTGCGTCGCGTCGTAGAGGAACTTGCGTCCCTGGGTGACGACGGGCGGCTCCGGGTTCCACATGTTCACGTG
>CAYUAW010000175.1:1413-7764 GCA_964442485.1 uncultured Polyangiaceae bacterium | reverse complement strand
GGCCATGTCCTGCGGGAACGCAGCGCTGAGCGAGGCGTCGCCGGTGTCGGCGACGTGATCGATGTGCGGGTTCAGGTTCGTCGACGAGACGTGCATCGTCGCGGGATCGAGGACGCTGATGCGGCTCTCCACCGTGTTTCCACGGACGGAGGTGAACCCGGGCGTGTGGCCCTCGAAGCGCACGTCGTTGTGTGCCTCCGTGTTCGAGACGTAGATCTTCTGCGACCTCGGGTTGACGGCCATGTTGAAGAGCGTGGTGCCGACGTGGTTGAACGTGCCCGCGGCGACCGCCGACGGTGGGTTCGTCGTTGCGTCGATGGTGAACACGTCATTGTCGGGGAGGCGGATCTTCACCCAGTCGTCGAAGACCGACCCATAGGCGTCGAGCCAGTGGAAGGTGCCGTCGGACGTCTGCTTCCACTTCACGACCAGGCCGGTGGGTGGCTGCGGAAACGTCTGTCCGCCGAGCGTGATCGTCGCGGGGCCCGGCATGACGCCGGCGTAGACCGCCGCGACGGCGTCGGAGGAGACGCTGGTCGTCTGGTTGCCGGACATGAACGACGCGGCGTAGACGGTCTTGCCGTCGGGCGTCGCTGCAAGGGCACGCGGCGTATCCGCGAAGAAGGTGAGCTTCGTCAGGCGTTCGCCGCCGGGGGCGCTGCCGAGGCGGTCGGCGTCGAAGACCCAGACGTCCGCGCGCCCCGCGGTCGGCGCGAAGAGATCGGGGTCGTCGGGCGAGTTCTGGCCCCGGTGGGCGGTGGTGATGAACGCGCGATCGTGCCGGCGACCGGCGAAGAGGATGTCGCGGGGCTCGTCACCGACGAGCAGCGTACGGGAGACGTGCATGTGATCGTCGTCGCTCACGTCGACGATGCTCACGGAATCGGAGAGGTGATTCACGACCCACACTTCGTCGTCGCCCCGCGCGGCGACTGCGACCGGTTCGAGCCCGACCGGCACCGAACCCATGGAGCGCAACCGGTTCCCGGAGACCCGGAACACCTCGAGTCGGTTGTCGGGCGTATTCAGCGCGTAAAGGCGCTTCCCGTCCGGCGAGAGCGCCAGCGGGCGCACCTGCAACGTCTCGAAGAGAGTGTACGGATTCGCGGTCTGCGTGACCTTCGATGGCGGCTTTCGGTGCAGCGCGGCGGTGACCTGCTCGGTCGCGACGTCGGCGCCGGGGCCCCGCGAAGAAGGGTCACTGCTGCACGCGGCGAGCGCCGCGAAGGTGACGCCACAAGACACGACAACCAGTCGTTGCATGAATGCTCCTCGGTGAGCGAGCGTGTGCGACGCTCGAACTCATCCGTATACCGCAACGCGATTCAGCTTCGGAATGGGTAATACAGAACCCTTTCGATTCCATTCAGCGCGCCTTTTCCCTCAGATCGTCGCTTCTTGTCCGCTCCTCACACACATCGCGGCATGTCGTAGAAGTGCGCGTCTTATCCAGCGCGCTCGCCGTGTGACGGATCCGCGTGGTGACGCATGAGACGAGCGATCCACGGGCCTTGTGACACGCCACGTTGCCACGGCGTGGCGCGTCAAGATGCGGCCACGCGCATGGTCGCTTCAAGCGCGGAGCGCTGGATGACGACCACGGCGGGCGCCGTAGGCAACCACACAGCGGGGCGAGGCAGCATCACGGAGCGCGACGCGGTCACTTGACAACGAGACCGCGATCCGTCATCTAGAGGGCCACTCGCGGTGATGCCGCGGGAGAAAGGAGACGATTCCGTTGCAAGAGAACTGCACACCCGAACGAGTGATCGTCTCCGCGATCACGTCCCAATAGCCTGACCGGCGCGCTCGCTCGCGCCGCGACGTGGAAGCCGCCGGATTTGCGGCGGCATTCGAACTGAGCCGTTTCTTTGGCTCACATCATGCCGTTCTCGCCTGCTTCACCGGCTGGCGACCACGCGCTCACGCCTGCGCTCACGTGCAGCGGCAGCGTCACGGGATTGGTCCATTCATGGGCAACCACAACGACACGAAGCGATCGCGGCGGTCGCGCCGCGATCGGGCTCCGGGGATCCGGGGCCTTCGTCTGGAGGAGCTCATCCGCGAAGCGATGAACCTCCTTCTCGAATCAGAGATCTGCGATCGAAGTCTGGAAGGCGTGCGGATCACCATGGTGAGCCTCTCGCCCGATGGCGCCCGCGCGCGCCTCTTCTACACCATGCATTCAACGACCGCGAACGCGAGCTCACGCGAGCTCGAAGCGAGTCTCCGGCGCGCAACGGGATTCTTCCGCCGCGAGCTTTGCGACGCGCTCTTGCTGAAGCGGACGCCGGAGCTGCGCTTTTCGTTCGACGTCGCCGCGGTCGGACACGACGCGGACAGGGAGACGGCGTGATGTCCACGAAGAACCTGGCACGAACGGTCATCGAAGGGGGCCGCCACCGGGTGAACCGGAAGTTCCGTCGGCTCTCGAGCAAGCAAGAGCGCGTCGCCGAGCACCGGCTCTCGCGGCGTCTCGCCTGCGGCGACGGCTTCGAAGGCGTGGTCTACGAACCGAGGAAGGTCGTCTTTCGGGCATTCGACGACAAGCTCGCGCCGGCCGAGCGATGGCTGGGGCGACAGGTGGGGCGTCCATGGGACAAGATCCGCAGCGAGCTCATGCGGCGCTTCGACACGCGCACCACCGCGGGGCGTCACATCGTGTTCTGCCATCTGCTCCGGTCGGTTCGACTCGGTCAGGTGGAAGACCCGTGGCGCAGATTCGACTTCGCAGTCGACCGCCACGGTATCCTGCGCGCCGTGAAACGAGTCAGGCCGAGGCGCAGCGCGCTCCATGCGAACCTCCCGGAGCCGAAGTCGGTCTTGCTCCGCTGGCTCGGGACGCGGCGGGTCGGGGAGCGAGGAGTGCGCCTCTACTGGTTCGTCCTCACCCCCTCCGGCGGCTTTCGACAGGCGTCGCCGCTGGACGACGCGGAAGCGGCCCGCTTTCGAGCGTTGCCCGGCTGGTTTCGCGAAGAATGGGATGCGTTCGCTGCGCGCCCTGGGGAAGGGAGCCCATCATGGCAAGCTCGCTGATCAAGGGACAGACGGTTCCGATTCGCACGTGGGCGGCGCCACACACCATCGAGCCCGAGGCGCTGAAGCAGCTCAAGGCAATCGCGAGCCTGCCGTGGGTCGCGCACCACGTGGCGGTCATGCCCGACGTGCACCTCGGGCGCGGCGCCACCGTGGGCTCGGTGATCGCGATGAACGGCGCGGTCGCGCCGGCTGCCGTCGGGGTGGACATCGGCTGCGGGATGTCCGCGGTGCGGACGACGCTGCTCGCGAACCAGCTCCCCGATAACCTGCGAGCGCTCCGCGACTCGATCGAGGAGCGCATACCGGTCGGTCGCGCCCTTCACCCGGAACCCATCTGGAGCACCGCACGCCACGACACGCGGACAGCGGTTGCGGCGCTCCTCGCGCGGTTCGGGGAGCTCGAGCCAGTCGTGCAGCGCCTGCTCGGACGCGCGGAGGCACAGCTCGGCACGCTCGGGGGTGGCAATCACTTCGTCGAGGTCTGCCTCGACACGGAGGAACGGGTGTGGATTCTCCTGCACTCGGGTAGCCGTCACATCGGAGCGGCCCTGGCCGAACACCACATGGAAGCGGCGCGGCGTGCGTTTCACGGCATGGAGCTCCCGGATCCTGATCTGGCGGTCTTCTTCGCCGGCACGCCGCCGTTCGAGGCGTACCGTCGAGATCTGGCCTGGGCGCAGGACTACGCGCGTCTCAATCGAGCGCTCATGATGCTCCGCGTCGAGGATGCGCTGCGCGCGCGCTGGCCGCGCATCGCCTTCGAGGAAGAGATCTCCTGTCACCACAACTACCTCGCGGAGGAGTCTCATTTCGGCGAGGACCTGCTGGTGACACGCAAGGGGGCCATCCGCGCGCGCGCCGGCGAGCTCGGCATCATCCCGGGTTCCATGGGCACGCGCTCGTACATCGTGCGTGGCAAGGGCAACCCGCTCTCGTTCGAGTCCGCCTCTCACGGCGCCGGCCGTCGCATGAGCCGCACGCAGGCGCGCAAGTCCTTCACCGTGCAGGACCTCGCGCGGCAAACCGAGGGCGTCGAATGCCGGAAGGACCGCGGCGTCCTCGACGAGCTGCCGAAAGCTTACAAGGACATCGACCGCGTCATGGAAGAGCAGGAAGATCTCGTGGAGATCGTCACGACGCTGAAGCAGGTGATCTGTGTGAAGGGGTAGACACGTCCGGTTCCGTGGTCGTCGGACCCCGGGTATACTTCGCGCGCCGCCACCGAGCGGCAAGCGAAGGGAACGGCTTGACCATCACCCCGAAGAGACTGGTGTTCGACGCGATCTTCCAGCTCTCGAAGCTCGCGTCGATCGGCGATTTCACGCGCGAGGAGGATCTCGTGAAGGACCTCGCCCTCCTCGCACGCGCCTACGGTGTCGAGGCGACCACCGCGTCGCTGCTCGACGACGAGGCTGCGAACCCGTCCGGCTACTTCAGCACCGTCGCGGATTACTATGCCGGTACGGAGGCGCAGTACAGCGGCGTGCACTCGCCGGAGGGGGCCGTGCACTTCGGCCTGGACTGGGACGGGGAGTTTCACCGAGAAGGGTTCTACGGGCAGGCGCGCATCGTGGAGGAGCTGCTCCGGGGCAACGGGGCGCGCGACGTGCTCGAGCTCGGCTCGGGGAAGGGGTTCAACAGCATAGAGCTTGCTCGGCGCAACCCGGACGTCGCGTTCACCGGGGTCGAGCTCACGCCGCTGCACGCCCAGATCGCGACGGAGCGCGGGCGGGAGCTCGCGAATCTGCGCTTCGTCGAGTGCGACTTCCAGCGGCTCGCACACGCGGGGGACCGGAGCGTCGATCTCGTGTTCGACGTCGAGGCTGGCTGTCACGCGGACACCCCGCAGCGGCTCGGCGCGCTTCTGTCGGAGGTCCGCCGTGTTCTTCGCCCCGGAGGCCTCTTCGTGCAGTTCGGGTTCTTCAGATCGAGCGACTTCGACGCGTTGACCGGACCGGTGCGGCTCGCTGCCCAGCTCGTCGAGCGCGCGTGGGTGATCGAGGCGTTTCACACGGAGCTCGAGTGGAAGCGGGCAGCCGCGCAGGTCGGTATGGACCCACGGGACCGGAAGGATCTTCGTGCGGCGTCGCTGCCCAGCTTGCGGCGCATCCATCAGCAGGCAAAGTTCTTCTACACCGTCATGGCGACCGCGGCACGTCCGCTCTTCGCGCCGCTCGTCAAGCAATCGACGCACAACTCCGTCTCGGCGCTCATGCTTCCGTACGCTTACGAGCTCGGCTCCGTCGAGTACACGCTGAACGTGCTGGCCGCCAGCTGAGGCGCGGGCTCGTGAGCTAAGGTAGGGCCATGCTTTCCGGCGTTCGTTCGCATCTCCTTCGGCGAAAGGCCCGTCTGGTGCCCGCGGCGCTCGTCATCTGCGTGATCGTGAGCGGGCCCGCCGCGGCGGACCCAGGGGGAACGCCGCCCACGGACGGGACCCCTCACGTGCGCGTCCGCAACATCGGTCTGCATATCGGCGGGGGACCGAACGACGCTGTTACCAAGGCGCCGTTCCTGCGACAGCTCGCTGCAGAGTTCGACGCCTTCGGGCGGTGTTACGCGACGACGGAAGCTGCCGGCCAGCGGGGCACGTTCGGCATCGATCTTCTGGTGCCGAAGGAGGGCGGGCACCCCGAGACGTCCAACCCGCGCACGAACCTGAAGGGCACCGCGTTTCGCGATTGCGTGGTGGGTGTCTTCGGCGGCGTAGAGTTCGAGCGACCACAGCGAGGGGCAACGAAGCTCAGCTACGCCCTCTCGTTCGACCCTGCGTGAGCGGAGCCACGGGCCGGACTCATGGTGCAGGTGCGTTCGCACCCACGCTGCAGCCGAACTGACGCGCTACGGCGTGAACCGGAGCACGTCCCAGTCGACGCCGTCGCTCCGGTGCTGAATGCTGACGACGACCGTGTCGCGCAGCCCGGCGGCGGCGCTTGCCCAGAACTTCGACGCGGGGGCGTTCGCTCGCCGGACGCGGATCTCCCACGCCCCCGGGAAGGTCGCGAAGAGCGCGTGTGCCGCGCGCGTGCCCACGCGGTTGCCACGCGCTCCGCGCAGGACGAAGAACTCCGCCATGTCCATGACGTCCGCCGCGCCCGTCACTCGCGAACCCCGCCTGACGAGCGCGAAGCCGGACAGCTTCCCGTTCCACCGGATGAAGAAGGGGAAATGCTCCGGAGAGGTCCACCACTTCTCGTCGGGCACGACGTCGAAGCGCCCGTTCGCATGCAGCTCGAGCGGCACGTATTCACTGAAATCGTGCGCATACAGCTCGAAGAGGTTCCGGAGAACGGGCGCTTCGCTCTTCGCGAT
>CAYUAW010000175.1:0-1313 GCA_964442485.1 uncultured Polyangiaceae bacterium | reverse complement strand
GGGCGTCGTCGTCACGGGCCACCGTTGCCGTATAGCTCTGCGAGGAGCACCGGGTCGAGCCCGAACGCTTTCGTTCCGTCGGGATCGGCGAGCAGGCGGTGAAGGACGATGCCCAGCGCTTCGAGCCGGTCGACGTTCGTAACCGCCGACCAGTCCTCGCAATCATCCAGCAGCGTTCCGCCCTCGGTGACCATGACCGAGACGGCGACGGCGGCGCCCTCGATGTTGAAGAACACTGCCCCCGAACGAACCCTCGGGTCACCCACGATACGCAATCGCGTCGAGGCGACGGGTGAGACGTCGGGAGGATTGCCGACGCGGCGCCGCAAGCGCGCGCTCTCCCGGAACCAGACCAGCTGCTCCGCGCGGGCGATACCGCGCAGGAAATGGTGCACGGTCTTCGTCGCAGCATTGGCCACAGTGAGATTCTCCGTGCCGGCGCCCACGCCGTTCTGGTTCACTAGCACCGGCACCGGGTTGCCATCCACGGCGACGATGAACCTCACGAACCCCGTCGGCTCCGGAAGCGGTCCTGCCACGAGCACACCGCCCGGAGGCTGCTCCGGCACGCCGAAGTGCCTGCGTAGGGCGAGAGTGGCCCACTGCTCGAGTGGATCGGTGAACGGGCTCAGCTGCGACGTCGGAAAGAGCGTTCCTCCGGCGCGCTGCAGCACCTGACCGCCGGACGCCCGGAACGCGTCGAGCGCTGCCGACCCGCGCCGCAGCGCGTCCGTCGCCGCCGCGAGCGCGTCGTCCCCCACGCCACGAACGCCGTCGAGCTCCGCGCCCTCGAAGACGAGCACTGCGCTGAATCGTCCGTCGTCTCCCGGATCCGGCATCGAGAGCCGGATGGTTCCCTCGCGCTGCTCGTCTCCCCGCGCGAAGACGAAGCGCCCCCAGCATGCCGGCGGGCTCGGGTCCGCCACGCTAGGCCCCTCGAGCAGCGATCTCGAAGGCGATCAGGTCGGCTTTCCAGCTCGCCGGTTTGTTCCCAGGCTCACGGGCTCCGTGGCGGATCGTGATCTGTTCTTCCAGGCCCCACATGTCTTTTCGCGGCGGGTTTTCGCCCCGGCTTGCAATGACGCCACGAGCCGTCTTTCAACGCAAGCGAAGAGCCAGAAAGCGCCCTGACGGACTCACTTTCCATCCGGGATATCCTCGCCATCGTGCCCCGACTGGAGTCGCATCGTGCGAGACGTGCGTCATCGCCCCTGGCCACTTCCGCGGCGGCGGTGGTTCATGACCATGTGCTGGCACGATCTGCTGTTCGTTCATCACCGAGTGGACGAGACCGTGCTGCTGCCGTCGATCCC